>JALHPV010000042.1 GCA_022842285.1 Kofleriaceae bacterium | reverse complement strand
ATCTGCGCGAGGTGCAGCGCGGCGCGCCCCGTCAGCGCGCCCTCGGCCGTCGGGGCGGCGAGGACCCGCTCGAAGCCCACGCGCGCCGCCTCGGTATCTCCCGTCAGCTCCGCGAGGACCGCGTCGACGAATTCGGGCGCCGGCCCATCGAGCTCGGTGGTCACGCCGACCGACGGATCGGCGGCCACGCGGCTGGGCTCGATGAACGGCGGCGCGGGCTCGGCCGTCGGCGCGTCCCCCGTGCAGCCGACGAGGAGCAGGAACGCGAGCCACCTCATCGCGCCGCCCACTGCACGGCCGTCGCGGGCACGTCGAGCTTGTAGCCCGCACCGTGCACCGTCACGAGCCAGCGCGGCTTGTCGGTGTCGCCTTCGAGGGCCTTGCGCAGCTTCACCACCTGGTTGTCGACGGTGCGCGCGTTCGGGTACTCGTCCATGCTCCATGCCTCGTCGAGGAGCGTGTCGCGCGAGACGACCTCGCCCGCCCGGCAGGCGAGCACCTTCAGGATCGCGAACGCGCGCGACGGCAGCTCGATGCGCTCCGCCCCCCGCGTCACGACCTGCCCGACGAAGTCCACCCGCACGTCGCCGAAGGCGAGCACGACGGGCTCCGGCGAATCCGTTTGCGCGCGCCGCAGCACCGAGGCCACGCGGGCGAGGAGCTCGAGGAGCGAGAACGGCTTCGTGACGTAGTCATCGGCTCCGAGCTCGAGGCCCCGCACGCGATCGAGCTCCGCGCCGCGCGCCGACAGGATGATGACGGGCAACTTGCGCGTGGCCTTGTTGAGGCGAATGCGCCGGCAGACCTCGAAGCCGTCGATGTCGGGCAGCATCACGTCGAGCACGACGAGGTCGTAGCGGCCCGTCAGCGCCCGCTCGGCCCCGTCGCTGCCGCGGCCGACGACCTCGACCTCGTAGCCCTTGGCCACGAGCGTGTCCTCGAGCCCCAGGCGGATCGACGGATCGTCCTCGACGACGAGGATCCGCGTCATGTCGCCCCCCGCGGCACGGGCGCGGCATCGGCGTCCGCGATGACCTCGTTCGCCAGGCGGGGGAGCTTCACCGTGAAGGTGGCGCCCTCGCCCACGATCGACTCGACCTCGACGCGGCCATCGAGCGCCTCGATGTGCCGCTTCACGAGCGCGAGCCCCAGGCCGGTACCTTCGACGTTGGACCGGTAGGCCTCGGGAGCGCGGTAGAACTCGCGGAAGATGCGGGCCTGCTCCGCGGCGGGGATCCCCGGGCCGTGATCGCGCACGCTGATCCACGCCATGCTGTCGTCGGCGCCGACGAGCAGCTCGATCGGCTTGTCGGGCCCGCCGTACTTCGCCGCGTTGGCGAGCAGATTCAAGAGGGCCTGGACGACCACGTCGCGGTCGGCGTCCACGTGCGCATCCACCGCGGACGGAGACACCTCGAGCGAGAGCGGGTTGCGGCCCGGGGTGGGGCTGGCTGGATCGGGATCGCGCAGGAGCTCGAACGTCGACAGGGCGTGTTTGGCGAGCTGCGCCACCAGATGGCGCGTCGCGGTGTAGCGGCGGGTGCCGCGCTCGATCTGCGCGTAGTCGAGCAGGTTGGCGATGAGCAGACCCAAGCGTTGGCTCTCCTGCACGATGACACCGTGGTAGCGGGCCATCTTGGCGGAATCTCCCTTCGCTACCCCCTGCTCCAGCATCTCCGCGAACATGCGGATCGACGTGAGCGGCGTCTTCAGCTCGTGCGACACGGTGGAGACGAAGTCGCTCTTCAGGCGCGCCAGCTCGCGGGCCCGCACCGCCCCGCGGATCGTCGCCAGGAGGCCCAGGGCGAGGGCGAGCGCGAGCGCGGACGTGTACATGACGTGGCGCCGCGAGCGCGCCCGGATGACCTCGTCGAGGGGATCCGGGTCGCGGAGGGGATTGACCAGCGCGACCTGGAGGTGCGGTAGCGCCGTCCCGAGCGGAACCTCGGCGAGCTTGCGCAGACCGGGCGCCGGTGACGAGCCAGATGGCAGCACCAGGGGCCGCGCATGCGCTGTCACCGCGTCCCCCGGCTCCAGCCCCGCCGCCGCTTCGAGCATGGGCGCGTCGACGGCGATGCCGACCACCCCCGCCGGAACGCGGCGATAGATCAACGTCCGCGCCGGCTCGCGGGCGGCCGGCCGCCCACTCCACTCGGCGGTGGCGGCGGTCGCGATGGCCGGGACGTCGTCGGCGAGCCCGGCGGCAGCGCGCGCCTCGGTCCGGAGCTCGACGATCCGCTCATCGACCTCGGAGACCCGACGCCGCTGCTCCGCGGTGAGCGACGCCAGCTCCAGCCGCGTCCGCAGGTGCGTCACCACGCCGACCTGCGTGATCGGGTCCGTCGTCAGCTTCCCGCTGAGCGCATGCTCCGCGGCGGCGAGGAGCTCGGAGGGGCCCGCGGTCTCGGCCCGGAGGGTGGCCACGACGATGCGCACCGGCACCCCATCGAACGCGTGGTCGCCGAAGCGCCGCTCCAGCTCGTCCAGGACGCCCGCCACCCGGGGCGCCTCTCCCGACCGCGCCAGCACGCGGGCGAGCCCCAGCAGGGCCTCGGGCCCCGTGTCATCGGCGGCCGCCAGCGCGGTGTACTGCCGCTTCGCATCCGCCCACGCCCCCGCCGCTTCGGCGCGCCGGGCGACGGGCAGCTTGGCGAGCCGGGACTGCCGGGTGGACAGCTCCCGCACGCACTGCTCGAGCCGGCTCGTATCGCGGCATGTGGCCCGGTCGAGCGCGCCCCCGAGCTCCATGGCGGGCGGGGCGGCGCGTGGCACCCGGAGCTGGTCGTCCCTGTCGATCGAACCACGTCGCCCTTCGGCGCCGCTTCCGGCGGTCGTCCCACCGTCGATCCAGAACCAGTGCCTCGCCAGGGGGGGGCCGAGCGTGGTCCCGGCGGTGCTGTCGACGGCGATGGCCCGCTCCACCGCGTCGAGCGCCTCGACGATCGCCCGGTCGATGCGGGTCGCGATGCCGGTGGCCACGGCGCGCTGGCGCTCGATCTGCGTGGCGATGGCACCACGGTCGTCGCGGTACGACACCGCGCCCAGGTACGCGATTCCACCGGCAGGGACCAGCAAGGCCGCCACCGAGAGCACGTAGATCCACGCGCGCGACGCCGGCACGAAGGGTGAGCATAGCGCGGGTGTGACGTCGCGCTTCGGGCGACTTTGGCTGTATGGTCCGCGCCCGATGGCGCAGTCGCTGATCGTGGTCCCGACGTACAACGAGCGCGACAACGTCCGTGACATCGCGCAGCGCTTCCTGGCGGCGTTGCCCGGTGTCGAGCTCCTGTTCGTCGATGACAACTCCCCCGATGGCACCGGCCAGCTCCTCGACGAGCTCGCCGCCACGGAACCACGCATCCACGTGATGCACCGCGCCGGCAAGCTGGGCCTTGGCACGGCCTACGTCGAGGGCTTCGGCTGGGGCCTGGCCCGCGGCTACGAATACCTCTTCGAGATGGATGCGGACGGCAGCCACGACCCGAAGTACCTGCCCCAGATGTACGCCCTCCTCGAGGATGGCGCCGATCTGGTGGTCGGCTCGCGCTACGTCCCGGGTGGCGGTACCGAGAACTGGGGCCTGGGCCGCAAGCTCATCTCGCAGGGCGGAGGCCTCTACGCCCGCACCGTACTCGGCGTCGACGTCCGCGACCTCACCGCTGGCTTCGTCGGCTGGCGGCGCGCCGCCCTCGAGGCGATCAACCTCGCGACGATCACCTCGAACGGCTACAGCTTCCAGATCGAGATGAAGTACCGGGCGCTCCAGAAGGGCCTGCGCATCGTCGAGACGCCGATCATCTTCGTCGACCGCCGCGTCGGTCAGTCGAAGATGTCTCGCAAGATCTTCCTCGAGGCCCTCACGAAGGTGTGGGGCCTACGTTTCGGTCGGCGCTGAGCGTCGTACACCCGCCCACGCCCCAGGGAGGGTGATCTTCGCAGGTGGCTACCCGTCGGTGCCTGGGGTAGCGTTGAGCAGCGGTCGATGGTGATTTTGAAGCTGCGGATCAAGTCGGTGGACGAGTGGCGAGAGCTCGCGCCCGGAATGACCTGCACCGACCCCGTCTTCGTGCCGACGACCGACGAGGTCGAGCCCGGGCAGCCCGTGATCGTCGAGGTCGCGTCGCAGCTGCTCCCGAACAAGGTGCTCATTCGCGGCACCGTGCAGACCTGGCGCCCCGCCCTGCCCCGCATGCGCGTCCGTGCCGGCGCCACGATCGACATCGCGAGCGACGAGCAGACCAAGCTCACGTTCCTGCACGAGGTCTTCGAGGGGAAGCGGACCGATGTTCCGCGCCGCCGGCATCCGCGCCATCCCGTCTCGGTCGCCGTGAAGTACCGCCTCGCGAACAGCGCCAGCTACATCGAGTCCGAGATCTCGGAGATCGGCGTCGGGGGGGCGTTGCTCACCACCCCGCAGCCGCTGCCGCTCGAGACAGACCTCACCGTCGAGATGCTGCCGCCAGGTGCAGCCGCTCCGATCGCGATCGCGAGCAAGGTCTCGTATCACACGCCCGCCGGCGGCACCGGCATCCGCTTCGTCAGCCGCGACAGCGATGGCGAACGCCGTCTCCGCGAGCTGATGCGTCGCCTCCGGGCGTCGTGATCAAGAAGAAGTTCGGCCCGCGGCGCGCGCGGGAGATGCGCGCCGCGAGCATCGCGATCAACGAGCTCCTCGAGCAGCTGAAGCTGACGAGTGCCATCCGCGCCGGGCAGATCGTCACGCAGTGGGCCGAGCTCGTCGGCCCACGGATCGCCGAGAAGACGCGCGCGGACGGCATCACCGACCGGATCCTCTGGGTCGAGGTGGCCACGTCCTCGTGGCTCCACGAGCTGAACATGCTGCGCCCGCAGCTCGTGCGCGATCTCACGGCGCGCCTCGGGCAGCCGCGCATGTTCGACGACGTGAAGTTCCGCCTCGCCGGCCGCACGCGCCGCGATTCGGGCGATGGCCGCAATGCCGCCGATGGGGCCCGCGTCGATCCGCGCCGCCGCCAGCCGCGCCCGCCGCCGCCGCCCCCGCCCCCCCGCGCGCCCGCGTCCATCGAAGCGCGCGAGCGGATCGTGCGCGAGGTCGGCAGCGTCGAGGACCCGGAGCTGCGCGAGCTGATCGCGAAGGTCCGGATCCAGAACGATCGCTAGTCCGTCGCGGCGCCGAGGGCCGAACCGCCGACGGTGAGCAGAGCCGCGAGGTCCTCGTCGTTGAAGCGCAGCATCAGGCCCGCGAACATGTCCCGCCCGTAGCGGAACGTATCGAACTGGATCGGCACGCCCGAGCCGCCCGTCACGATGGGGAGCTCGTCGGGCGAGTTGAGCACCTCGTCGATGCCGGCCAGCACGTAGAGGTGGTGATAGAACTCGTAGGCGGCATAGAGCTTGATGCGCGGCAGCCGGTCGAAGTTGGCGTCGAAGATGTCGGCCGAGAAGCGCAGCGAGTGGCCGCCCCAGGTCAACACGTCGACGTCGGCGCCGATGCCACCCGTCGACTCCTTGAGGCCGTAGCGCAGGGTCAGCCACGAGAAGCGCTTCGCGAACTGGAAGGTGAAGCGAATCTTGTCCTGGATGACCGTGCGGCGGACCCAGTTGTTCGGATCGATCGTCGGATCGAACGTCAGCGTCACGTCCGGGTAGTCACCGCGCGGACCGCGCTCGAGCTCGATCAGATAGAACTTGTCCGGGCGCGTGTGCAGCTCGACGGAGATGTAGTGCCGCATCAGGCCAGCGAAGACGTTGTACTCGCTGCGCAGCCCCACGTAGGCCTTGAGGCCGAACAGCGTCCCGAGGAAGCCCTTCGCATCCTCGGTGATCGACTCGACGTTATCGGCGATCGCCGGATCGTTCACGAGCCGGCCGAGGGTGCCCTTGTCGGTGTCGATCTTCTCGGTGATGGACTCGGCGTTACCGATCACGCCATCGAGCTGATCGAGCTTCTCGCGGACCGTCGAGCCAGTCTCCTCGAGCTCGCGCTTGGCCGTGGCCACGACGTCGCGGGCCTCTGCGGACGCGGCATCGAGGTTGGTGAGGATCGCCTGGATCTTCGGATCCGACTCGTTCGCGATCGAGCGCAGATCCTTGGTGAGCTGCTCGATGTTCGCCATCGTGCGATCGGCGCGCTGGATGATCTGCGCGACCGTGCCGGCCTCGCGCTGCACGAGGCCATCGACCCGCGTCGCCACTGACTGCAACGGACCGTTCACGATCCGGCGCACGTCCTCGGAGAGGTCGCGCACGCTCTCGAGGACGCGATCGACGTTCGGCAGCGTCTGCTCGATGCGGTGCATGAGCTGATCGGGCGTCGTGGCCTCGACGACGTTCGGGATCTGGCGACAGACCGCCTGCTTGTCCTTGTCGTCGCTGGCGTACGTCGGACATGCAGGGCCGAGCAGCGTGTACGTGCGGCTCGTGCCGTCCGGCATCTGCTTCACTTCCTCGCCCGGATCGATCTCGAGATAGTTGTCGCCGAGGAGCGAGACGGCCTTCTTCGTCACGACGGCGCTCGACCACACGCGCACCTTCGTGTTCACCTTGAAGGTGACCTTCGCGTAGCGCCCCTCGACGGAGAGGTCGATCACCTCGCCCTGCGGCAAGCCGGCGACGACGACCTTGCTGCCCTTCGGCAGACCGGACGCATCGCGAAAGCGTGCGTAAAGGATGTAGTTGTCCGCGCCGGCCGGATCCTGCCCGAGGTTCTTCCAGACCAGGTAACCGCCGACCGCGACCAGCAGGAACAGAATGGCGACGCGTACGCCCGCCGAGAGGGCCTTCACGTCGGATCGCCCCCGAGCTTGTCGATCGAACCGCCATGCCCTGCGGCGTGGCTGCTGTCGGGCGTCCGCCCGCCATCGATGGCCGACACGCCGGACGCGTGCAGGAAGTCGTAGACGAACGGCTGCTGGCTCTTCGCGATCATGGCGGCGGGGCCGGCTTCGAGGATCTTCTTGTCGTGCAACATCGCGATCCGGTCCGCGATGCGGAACACGGATGCCATGTCGTGCGAGATGACCACGGAGGTGACGTTATACCGCTGGCACGTATCGAGGATCATCTCGTCGACGTTCCGAGTGGCCAGGGGATCGAGGCCGGTTGTCGGTTCGTCATACATGAGGATCTCGGGTTCGAGCACGAGTGCACGCGCCAGGCCGACGCGCTTGCGCATGCCGCCCGACAGCTCGCCCGGGTACTTCTTCTGCGTACCATCGAGGCCGAGCGCGACGAGCTTGTCGTTCACGACGTCGCGAATCTCGCTGGTGCTCTTCTTCGTGTGCTCCTTCAGCGGAAAGGCGCAGTTCTCCTCGACGGTGAGGGAGTCGAAGAGGGCCGCGAACTGGAACACGAGACCGAACTTGCGCCGGAACAACGACAGCTGCTTGGGCGACAACGAGAGCACGTCCGTGCCGTCCACATAGATGTGACCTTTGTCCGGTCGCAGGAGGCACATGAAGTGCTTGATGAGCACACTCTTGCCCGCGCCGGATGCGCCGAGGATCACGTTGACCTTGCCGCGCTCGAGATCGAGGTCGACGTCCTTCAGGACCAGGTGCGGGCCGAAGCTCTTCGTGAGACCCCGCACACGGATGTGCCAGCGGGGGTCCTTCTGGTCCGCCGGGCTATCACCGATGATCTCGGACGTACGCATCAGCCGCCCCGTCCCGACCCAAAGATCGACAGCAGGATGTCGCTGAGGAAGTAGTCGAGGATGAGCGTCGAGACGCTGCCGAGCACGACGGCGCGAGTGGTGCCGATGCCGACGCCACGACCGCCGCCCTGGGCGTTGAAGCCCTGATAGCAGCCGATGAGGGTGACCATGAAGCCGAAGAAGGCGCACTTGATCATGCCCTGCACCACGTCGATGGGCGCGGTGATGTTGCGTAGGTTCGCGACCCACTGCCCCTGGGGCACGTCGTAGAGGATGATCGCGACGAGCCAGGCACCGCCCATGCCGATGCAGAAGAACAGGAGGCCGAGGATGGGCGTGACGATCGTCGCCGCGACGAGACGAGGCAACACGAGGTACTGGAGCGGATTGACGGCCATCGATTCGAGCGCGTCGATCTGCTCGGAGATGCGCATCGTGCCGAGCTCCGTCGCGATGCCCGCGCCCGCACGACCGGAGAGCATGAGTGACGTGAGCACGGGGCCGAGCTCGCTCGCGATCGCCTTGGCGGTGACGCCGCCCGAGAACGACTCGAGGTCGAACGCCTTGAAGGCGAAGATCGACTGCAGCGACATGACGGCGCCCGTGAAGAAGCCCACGAGCAAGACGATCGGCAGGCTGCCGAAGCCGATGTACTCGGCCGCCTCCAGGTAGTTCTTCGGGCGGTAGGGCCGGCGCGGCAGCCACGCCAGCGACTTGGCCATCATGATCATGTGCCCGCCGAACATGTCGAGGAAGCGCTGCACCGGCGCCCCCGTGTCCTTCACGCCCTGCCAGAGCGCACCGGGGACCGTGACCTTCTTCTCTGGCGCCGCGGCCTGCAGGTAGGGCTGCGGGACCTTGCGCTTCGTATGCGAGACCTCGCTCACGCCCATGCCGGGCTTCGTCTCGCCGGGCGGCGGCGGCGGCGGCGCTTCGCTCACGGGACCCTCGCCTCGCGAAGCGCTCGGCTATACGGAGTGTTCGCTTCGCTCACGGGACCCTCGCCACGGCGACGGTCCCGCCCATCGCCTCGCGAAGCGCTCGGCTATACGGAGTGTTCGCTTCGCTCACGGGGCGTCTCCGACGTACGTGCGGGGCACGCGCTTGGACATCCCGCACGTGACCTCGTACTCGGAGAGTCCCGACCACGCGCCGTACTCGGCCACGCTGATCGCATCGCCGCCGGCCGCACGGCCGAGCAGCACCGCCGGGTCTCCGATCTGGACGTCGGGCAGATCGGTCACGTCGGCGATGACGATATCCATGCTGACGAGCCCGACCAACGGCATACGTCGTCCACGAATGATGGCGTGGGCGTTTCCCGTCGCCCGGCGCGGCAAGCCATCGGCGTAACCGAGGGGCAGCACCGCGACGCGACTGCGCCGGGGCGCACGCCACGTCGCGCCGTAGCCGACGGAGTCGCCCTCCGCGATGTCGCGGACCTGCGTGACCTCCGTGACGAGGCGCATCGCCTGCGTCGGAGTCTGGCCATCGGGCCAGCGCCCGTTGCCGTAGATCGCGATGCCCGTGCGCACGAGGTCGAAGCGCGCCTCGGGGAACCACAGGGCGCCGCTGGAGTTCGCCGCATGACGCATGCGGATCGGCGCCCCCGTCGCGGTCACGGCACGATCGACGTCGCGGAAGCGCCGCAGCTGCTCGCGGGTCATCGACGAGAGGTCGGCGGGGTCGTCGCTGTCCGCGCACGCGAAGTGCGTCATGAGGCCGACGATGCGAATGCCAGCGTCGGCCGCGGCGCGCGCGAGGCTCGGGGCTTGGGCGGGCGTCGCGCCGAGCCGGTTCATGCCCGTGTCGACCTTCAGGTGCGCCTCGAACGGACCCCGTCGCTGCGCGATGGGCACCAGCGCGGCGAGGTCATCCTCGCTCGACACGACCGGGGTCAGGTGGGTGCCGACCATGTCGTCTTCGCCACCGTGCTGCGACGGCCCCATCACGAGGATCGGCAGCGTGATCCCCGCGTCGCGCAGGGCCACGCCCTCCTCGACCAGGCTGACGGCGAAGCCCGCCGCGGCGTTCGCCTTGGCGAGAGCCTGCGCGACCGTGATCGCGCCGTGCCCGTAGCCATCGGCCTTCACCACCGCGTAGACCTCGGCCTGCGTCAGCGCGCGAACTCGCCGCGCGTTGCCGACGATCGCGGCGAGGTCGATCTCGACACGCGTGCGTCGGATCATCGTCGACGCGTGCATGACCGGGCGATCTGAGGCCCTGGCCCCGTCCCTGTCAAGGCAACGGGCTGTCGCCTATCCGACAGCTTTCGCGGCTGGCGTTTCGGCGACGACGAGGCTGGTCTTACGCGGCCTTCTGCTTCTTCTCGGCCCGCTCGATCAGCGCCGGCGTGACGACGAGCGAGCGGCCGCGCGGGATGATCAGGCCATCGCGCGCGAGCTGGTTGAAGGCGCGAGAGATCGTCTCGCGGCACGAGCCGATCATGTTCGCGAGCTCCTGCTGCGTGGGCCGGCGGCGCACCATGAGGCCCTCGGGGCCCGAGGCGCCCTCCTCGCGGGCCAGGCCGACGAGGCGATGAATCAGGCGCTCGTTGACGTCACACAGCGCGAGCTGCGCGATCGTCTGGTCAGCGCGGCGCAGGCGACGCGCCATCTCGCCGAGAAGGTTCAGGCCCGTGCGCGGGTGCGCCTGGATGTGCTTGAGGAGATCCTCGCGCGAGAGGACGAGCAAGGTCGTGGGCTCGATCGCGAGGCAGTGCGCGGAGCGCGGCGCCTGATCGAACAGCGACATCTCGCCGAACGACTCGCCGGCGCGCAGCAGCGACAGCGTCACCTCGCGGCCGCTCTCGCCGAAGATGACGACCTTGACCCGACCGGTCATGATCACGAACATCGCGTCGCCGGGCTCGTCCTGGCTGACGACCGCGGAGCCGGCGTTCACCTTCTTCACGGTGACCCGCGCGGTGAGATCCTCGATGGCATTGATCGGCAACGCCGCGAACAGCGGCGCACGCGCGATCGTGGCGCGAATCCGCGCCGGGTCCTCTCCGCCGATCCGGGGATCGGCCGGCATGAGCGGACGGACGGGCGGAACACTCGAGACCATGGGGCGGGCGATGCCAAACGTCATAGGTAAGTCTCCTCGGGTGACGGTCCGGCACTTCCTTCTGCGGCTTTCGTGCCCGGGAGCGCCCCGGAGGGGGATTTGGCGGTTTACAAGCAGTTGCCGCGCTGCGTTCACGCGGAAGGCGTGACCGGATCTGCACATTTTCGGGTTCAACCACGACCCCGATGTCGCGGTCGTCACACCTCGGTTGGCAGCCAGTCTCCGAGGTGTTCCCCACGCAGTCCAGTGAGGGGCGGATAGCGCCCATCTGGTATAGGGTCCGCGCTGATGTCGGGATCGGGCCTCATCGACGTGATCGTCAACGGTGCGCCGAAGTCACTGCCGGCCGGTACCACGGTGGCGGCGCTTCTGATCGAGCTCGGTCTCGGCGAGAAGCGCGTCGCCGTCGAGCGTAACCGCGAGGTGATCCCGCGCGCGCAGCACGCCACCACCCAGCTCGCCACCGGCGACCGCCTCGAGCTGGTCACCTTCGTCGGCGGAGGATGAATCGTATGAGCACCAATGACACCTGGACCCTCGGCAAGCACACGCTGACCTCGCGCATCATCGTCGGCACGGGCAAGTACGCCTCGCTCGACGAGACCCGCGCGGCCCTCGCCGCGTCCGGCGCCGAGATCGTCACGGTGGCGCTCCGCCGCGTCGACCTGTCGAGCAAGGAACCCACCGTCCTCGACGCAATCGATCGCAAGAAGTACGTGCTCCTGCCCAACACGGCGGGCTGCTACACGGCCGACGACGCCATCCGCACCCTCCACCTCGCCCGCGAGCTCGGCATGGACGAGCTGGTGAAGCTCGAGGTGATCGGCGATCCCAAGACCCTGTTCCCCGACAACACCGCTACCGTCGAAGCGGCCAAGCGTCTGGTCAAGGAGGGCTTCCAGGTCCTGCCCTACTGCTCCGACGACCTCATCACGTGCAAGCGCCTCGAGGAGGCCGGCTGCCTCGCCGTGATGCCACTCGCCGCGCCCATCGGCTCGGGCCTCGGCATTCGCAACCCGCACAACATCCGCCTCATCATCGAGAACGTCGGCATCCCCGTCATCGTCGACGCCGGCGTCGGCACCGCGTCCGATGCCGCCATCGCGATGGAGCTGGGCTGCACCGCCGTCCTCATGAACACCGGCATCGCCGGCGCCAAGCACCCCGTCCTCATGGCCGAAGCGATGCGCCTCGCCTGCGACGCGGGCCGCAAGGCCTTCCGCGCCGGCCGCATGCCGCGCAAGGACTACGCGAACGCGTCGTCGCCGACCGCGGGCCTGATCGAATAGGTGTGGCTCTCCGAGATCCGCGAGGTCGCGATCACCGATCGCCGCCTCATGCAGCCGTCCTTTGGTGACGCGATCGCGCGCCGCCTCGCCCGCTCGCCCGCCGGCACCGTGCTCGTACAGGTCCGCGAGAAGGACCTCGATGGCGCCGCCCTCCTCGCCCTCGTGCGCGAGGCCCTCGCCACCGGAGCGCGCGTGGCGGTGAACGACCGGGTGGACATCGCCCTCGCCGCTGGCGCGCATGCCGTCCACCTCCCCGAGCGCGGGCTCCCCGTGGCGGTCGTCCGCCGCCTGGCGCCGCAGCTGGTCATCGGCCGCTCGATCCACGTCCCTGCGGACGCAGCCTGCGGCGCCGACCTCGTCCAGCTCGGCCCCATCTTCGAGACCCCCGGCAAGGGTCCGGCCCTGGGGGTGGCCGCGCTCGCCATCGCGCGCAGCCTCACCGCGGCGCGGCTGGTCGCGGTCGGGGGGATGGCCGCCGCGCACGACATCGAGGCCGCCCGCGTGGCCGGCGCCGACGCGATCGCCGCCATTCGGGACGCCTGGCGCCCATAGCGCGAGCCTGCGACCTCCTAGCCCTTGCGCTCCCGGCGCGTTTCCACTATTCAAACGCCCGCACTTGCCGGTGTAGCTCAGTGGTAGAGCAACGGTTTCGTAAACCGTAGGTCGGCGGATCATACCCGCCCACCGGCTCCAGATCGTTCAGAAACTTAGCCGCGACAGGGCCCACGGCCCACGGCCACCCGAAAGGGTTGGCCATGGCGGCAGCGAGGAATCTCCAGGTGATGAGACAGCGGGCGGAAGCGGCGATCCAGAACGGTCGCCACGTGAACGAGGCTGCCTACGACCTCGCGTTGGACGTCAAGGCACTCCTCCAGGAGACGAACGAGCGATGCGTCCGCCTCATCGAGCTCAGCAATGCCCTCCAGCATCTCGTGTGGGTCGAGGCGAGGCACCGCGACGAGCAGAGCGACGAGACGGACGACTCGCTCCGTGATGCCGCACGCCGCGCCCAAGCCATCCTGGACGCGAGCGCTCCCTAGAAGCGCACGGTGCTCGTCCCGCCGAACTCGTGGCGCACGCGGAAGGTCCCCTTCACGACGTGGTCCTTGCCCTTCGGGTCCTTCGAGCCGCGCGTGGCGAACGTCGTCGCGGAGAACGTCCCACTCACGATGCGGGCCTCACCGTCGGCCTCGATCTTCGTGATGACCACGGCGTCGGCGACGGGCGTCGACGTCTCGGGCGACGTGGTGTCGAAGCTGTTCGTGGTGTAGCCGGTGTCGGGCACGTTCTGCAGCGAGACTGGCGAGCACGGCGGGGTACGTCATCGGTGCAAGTTGGACAGGTCGCCGCGTGGTCGTCGAACTCTCGACGTGGCGTACGCGCCACACGCGGCGCGATCCTCGACGGAGCGCGGGCGCAGCGCGCGTTCACGATCGCGACGGCACGGTCCGTGGACAGGGCGCGGCCCCATGCGATGGCAGCGACTCGTGGCGACTCTGATCGTGTTCGACCTCCTCGGTGGCTGCATGTACATGCGGCACAACCTCGATCGGGGGGCCGGCGGCAGATACACGAACTATCCGACCAGCATCGAGGCGGAGTACGAGCGGCGACGCATCCGGCGGAAGCACGCGCTGATCGCCGCGCCGATCGAGATCCTCGCCGGGGTGGCCCTCGCGGCCCTCGCGATCTACGCGCCGGCGGAGCCGAGTGATGCGGAGACCGTGACGGGGACGCTCGAGGATGCGGGCAAGGAGATCCTCGCGAGGATGCTGCTGGTCGCGATCGGTGCCGGCGTGGCAGCCTCGGGGGTGGGCGACGGGGTGCTGGGGCTCGCCGACCCACTCCTGCACAGCCCGATCGTGCGCGACGGGCGGCTGGTAAGCGCGGACGAGATCGACACGCTGCCGCCGCTTCGCCAGCCTCGCCTCGGGTTCCACGTGACGAACGTGGTGTCGACGGATGGCGTGGGGGCCGATGCGGGGTTCGGCCTCGCGCACTGGGTGACACCGACG
This sequence comes from Kofleriaceae bacterium, assembly GCA_022842285.1. Taxonomy (GTDB): domain Bacteria; phylum Myxococcota_A; class Polyangia; order Haliangiales; family Haliangiaceae; genus JABFXX01. The sequence continues at coordinate 20,788 of JALHPV010000042.1, read as the reverse complement.
GTGCGCCTCCGGCCCGCAGTGACCCTGGAGGCGCTCCTCCCGTGGCGGACGGCTGATCGGCGCTACCTCATATCGGGCGAGCTGCTCCTCGAGCGGACCATCGGTGGGCGCACCGGCGCCGGCCTCTATCCCCGGCGAGCGATCGGCATCTACGCGGGTGGCGGGTGGGCCGCGAACGAGGATGGGCCCGATGCGGTGGCCTGGCGGGCGGGAGCGTCGCTGACGCTGCGACCGGGGTGGTCGTACCGCCTCGGGACCACCTGGCTACGGGGAGACCGCCGCCCCAGCGTGGACCTCTCGATCAGGGGTGAGCTTCGGGTGGACTAGATGCTAGGGTCGGAAACCGTGATGGTCCGACGCCTGGCTCCCATCCTCTTCGTGGCGGCGTGTGCAGACGGGGTCGCGACGACCGACGATGCCGTGTCCGTGGCGCCTGGCCTGGCGGAGCGCGTCACGCTCGGCGAGGTCCCGGTCGCGGGGGGGACGATCGTCCGGCTCGAGCAGCGGCTCGATGGCCTCCCGATCTTCGACGGCGAGCTGCGGGCCCTGGTCCCACCGAACGCCAAGGGCGCGGTCGCGCCGCGCGGACGCGTGTACGCGGCCACGACGCCGCGCTCCGCGAAGCGGTTCGTCGATGACGACGCGAGTGCCCTGCGGCGCGCGGTGGTCCGCACGTACGGCAGCGAGCTCGGGGTCGATGTCGGCGATGCGAAGATCGAGCGCGGCTGGTTCGCCGAGGGCGAGCGGCTGATCGCGGCGGTGCGCGTCGAGGCGTACTCCACGCGCAACGGCGTCACGCGCCTCTACGAGACGATGCTGGCGGGCGAGGATGGGCGCGTGCTGCGGCAGCGTTCGCTCACGGCGGACGAGGCCTTCGACTATCGCGTGTGGGCGCACGAGGACGGCTCCGGGGTCGATGCGGGCAAGCCGCTGGACGGGCCGATCGCCGACTTCTCGCCCCACCCGACGGGCGCCCCCGACAAGAGCTATCCCGCCTTCATCCCTCCGCCCCTCGTGCGCATCGATGGCGCGCCCGATCCCTGGCTCCCCGGCACGGCCACCGAGACCGCCGGCAACAACGTCGATGCCTACGTCGACGTGAACGAGCCCGACGGCCTGACCGCCGGCGACTTCCGCGCCACGACGACCGGGCCACGCGTGTTCGACCGCACCTACAACGTCGAAGCCGAGCCGATGTCCTCTGTCGACCAGCAAATGGCGGCGACGACGATGCTGTTCTACGCGAGCAACTGGCTGCACGACTTCTGGTACGCGGCCGGGTTCAACGAGGCCGCGGGCAATGCGCAGGTGAACAACTTCGGGCGAGGCGGCGTCGAGGGCGATCCGCTCCTCGTCGAGGCGCAGGACAAGGCGAACGCCGGAGCGCGCAACAACGCGAACATGTCGACGCCGAGCGATGGCATGTCGCCCAAGATGCAGGTGTTCCTCTGGACGGGCAAAGACGAGCGGAGGCTGACGCTGACGCCGGCGCTGCCGACGACGCCCGACGTGGGTGGGGCGGCCTTCGGTCCGCGCGACTTCGACTTCACGGGCCCCGTCGTCGCCGGCAATCCGGCGGACGGCTGCACGCCGCAGCTCGGGAACGTCACCGGGCGCATCGTCCTCGTCTCCCGTGGCGAATGCCAGTTCGAGACGAAGGCGCTGAGCATCCAGAACTCGGGCGGCGCCGGGATGCTCATGCTCGACAACGTCGACTCGCCCGTGCCGCCGGGCATGTCCGATGGCGACAATCAGGTGCCGATCACGATCCCGGTGCTGTCGCTGCGGAAGGCCGACGGCGAGGCCCTGCGCGCGCGGCTCGCGGGCACCCCGACGACCGCGGCGATGTTCCGGCTGTCGGGGCCCGAGGGCGATGGCTCGCTCGACAACACCGTCATCGCGCACGAGTTCGGCCACTACCTGCATCACCGCCTCACGAACTGCGGCAACGCGATCTGCGGCGGCATGAGCGAGGGCTGGGGCGACTTCGTCGGACTCATGATGCAGGCGGAGGCCGGCGACAACTTCGCGACCGGCACCTTCGCGATCGGTCAGTACGCCACGCAGTCGGGCTCCGACCCGGGCTACTTCGGCATCCGCCGCGCGCCCTACAGCGTCGACTTCCGCAAGAACTCGCTGACCCTGCGGCACATCGCCGAGGGCGAGCCGTTGCCGACGGACATCCCGTTCCGCGGCAGCGGTAACAACTCCCAGGTCCACAACACCGGTGAAGTGTGGAGCTCGATGCTGTGGGAGGGCTTCGTCGCCCTCCTCGGCACCTACCCCACGTTCGAGGCCGGCCGCGCGGCGATGGCGCAATACGTGGTGAGCGGCCTGTTGCTGACGCCCACCGACGGCTCGATCACGCAGGCGCGCGACGCGATCCTCGAGGCCGCGCGGGCGGCCAAGCCCGCCGATCACGACACCCTCGCCGCCGCGTTCGCCCGGCGTGGCTTCGGCAGCTGCGCGGTGGCGCCGCCCGTCACGAGCACCACGTTCACCGGCACCGTCGAGAGCTTCGAAGTGAAGGGGCGGATCGAGCCCGCCGTCACCGCGACCTCGCTCACCGATGACGTCGTGGCGTGCGACGAGGACAACATCCTCGACGCGAACGAGACCGCGCAGATCACCGTGTCGGTCCGCAACCCGGGCCCGCTCGACGTCGCGAACGTCACCATCCAGCTCGTCTCGGATCTGGACGGCGTGTCGGTCACCTCGCAGCCCGTCACGCTCGCGAACTTCCCCGCGTACACGAACACGCCGTTCACGGCCGAGGTCGCGCTCGGCGACGTGAGCGGCGCGATCGCGGGCAACCTCGCCGTCGAGATCCGCGCCGCCGACACGTGCGTCCCGGTGCTCTCGGTGCCCGTCGCGGCGCGCTTCAACGTCGACGACTCGCCGAACACGGCGACGACCGACACGTTCGATGCGACCTCGAACTGGTCGGGCGGACCGGCGGGAACGTGGCGCCAGGAGCGCCCGGCCCCGCTCGAGGGTCACTGGATGGGCGTCGGCCCGTCGGTGTCGGGTGATTCGATCCTGATCTCTCCGGAGCTCGAGGCCGGCGACGGCGATCTGACGATCGAGTACGAGCAGCGGTACGCGTTCGAGACCGCGAACGGCAACAACTACGACGGCGGCGTCGTCGAGATCTCGAGTGACAACGGCCAGACGTGGAGCGACGTCGTGAACTTCTTCCCCGCGATGCCCTACGCCGGCACCATTCACGAGGTGGAGTCCGCGAACCCGCTCGCGGGCCGGGCCGGCTTCGTCGGCACGAACGAGGGGTATCCCGAGCGCGAGACGATTCGCATCGAGCTGGGCCGCGCGCTGGCCGGCGAGACGTTCCGCGTGCGCTTCCGCCTCGGCTCCGATAACGGCACGGGCAGCGAGGGCTGGCTCGTCGACAACGTCGCGGTCTCCGGGCTCGTCGGCAAGCCGTTCACGTCGCAGGTCCCGGACAACGGAGACTGCGAAGGCGGTCCCGCGCAGCCGGACGATGGCGATGGCGGTGGGTGCTGCCAGGCGAACACCGAGTCGGGCGCCGCCTCGAGCTTGCTCTCGCTCGGCGTGCTCGGCCTCGCGATCCGCCGCCGCCGTCGTCGTCGGTAATCGCGCTTTCGGGCCTGGCCACGCGTGGTAGCGTGACCACATGGGTCGCGCGCGCTGGTCACGCTTCCTCCTCTCGGCCATGCTCGCGGCGGGCTGCGCAGATCCGGCGCCGCCGATCGTGACCGCCCCGAGCAACCTCGGCGTCTCGGCGGTGGCGAAGGATGCGGCCGGACTCCCGAGCCTCGTCGTGGCCGCTCCCTCGGCCCAGCTCGCGCTGCGCGGCGCGACGCCTGCGGACAGCGCGCGGGCTCACATCGTGCGACTCGCCCCGATGTGGCACGTCGATGCGAAGGCCCTGCCCGCCCTGCGGACCGCCGGCGAGGTCGCGGTGCGTGGCGGGACGATCACGCGCCTCGCCCAGGAGATCGAGGGCCTGCCCGTACTCGGCGAGCTCCGCGTGATGACCCGCGCCACCGGCGAGCTCGTGGCCGTGAACGGCACCCTCGTCGGCCTCGACATGCCGCGCACGCCGGCGGTCTTCCGCGACGACGAAGCGGCCGCGATCGCGCATGCCCTCGCGCACACGCACCAGGCGACGGATGCGGTGGCGACGAGCAGCCTCGCTCGCCGCGTGTGGATCCAGCGCGGCGCTACCCTCGTCGCCGCCTGGGCGATCGATGCGTACTCGCGTCGCCCCGGGGAGCGCGAGGTCGCATACCGCACGATCTTCGCCGGCGCCGACGGCACCATCCTCTCGCACGAGTCGCTCACGCAGAGTGCGCCGCATCGCTACCGCGTCTACTCGTACGGCGGCGAGGATCCGACGCCCGCCGACGCACCGTTCGAGGACTACACCCCGCACCCGACGGGGGTTCCCGACCAGCTCTTCCCCGAGGATCTCGCGCCCACGCTCCGCGAGGTCGACGGTCTGAATCACCCCGCCGGCTCGACCACGCCTGACCCGTGGCTCGCTGCCGGTGCGACGACCACGACCGGCAACAACGCCGACGTCTACCTCGACCTCGATGGCAACGGCATCGCCGAGGGCCGCGCGCAGCCGACGAACGCCACGTTCGACTTCACCTACGACCTGGCGAAGGACGCGCTGTTCGACACCACGCAGCAGCGCGCCGTGATGACGCAGCTCTTCTACACGGTCAACTACCTCCACGACTTCTGGTACGACGCCGGCTTCACCGAGGCCGCGGGCAACGGCCAGCTGAGCAACTTCGGGCGCGGCGGCGTGGAGAACGATCGCCTCATCATCCAGGCGCAGTCGGGGGCCGAGGTCGGCAGCAGCGACAACGCGCGCATGTCGACGCCCGCCGACGGCCTGTCGCCCACCATGTTCGTCTTCGTCTGGAGCCCCGGCGAGCCGCGCACCTACGTGAACATCTCCCCCTCCGGACGCACGCCCGAGCATCGCGTCGCGAAGACGTTCGGCCCGACGACGGCCGACGTCACCGGCCAGGTCGTCGTCGGTGCCGACGGCGCGGGGCTGGATCCCGACGACGGCTGCGAGCCGCTCACGACCAACGTCACCGGCAAGATCGTGCTCCTGACGCGCCTCGGGTGTGCCGAGGGTCTCGCCGTGTTCCACGCGCAGCAGGCGGGCGCGATCGGCGTCCTGGTCTCGAACTCGGTGGCCGGCCCGCCCGAGCGCCCGACCCGCGATCCGGCCATCACCACGCCGATCACGATCCCGAGCTACGGCATCACGAAGGCCGAAGGCGACCAGCTCCGCGCCGACATCGCGGGCGGCACCGTCTCCGTGCGGCTCCGCGTGCGGCAGGCCGTGCGGGTCGACGGCGGTCTCGACTCGACCGTCATCGCCCACGAGTTCGGACACTACGTGCACCACCGCCTCCAGCAGTGCGGCAACACCGGGTTCTGCGGTGCGCTCAGCGAAGGCTGGGGCGACGTGCTCGGCATGCTGCTCGAGGTCCGCGAGGGTGACGACATGACGGGCGCCTTCCCGCTCGCGCCGTATGCGTACAGCAAGTTCGCGAACAGCCCGTACTTCGGGCTGCGCCGGTTCCCGTACTCGACGGGGCGCGCCATCAATGACCTCCGGTTCCGTCACATGCGCAACGGCGCGGCGCTGCCGCCCAACCCGAAGCACGACTTCGGCAACCCGAATAGCCAGGTGCACAACGCCGGCGAGGTCTGGGCGAGCGCGATGTTCGAGGTCTACGCCGCGCTCATCGCCGCCCACCCGGGCGAGTTCGAGGCCACCAAGCAGAAGATGGCGCAGTACATCGTCGCCGGCCTCCTCCTCGCGCCGGCCAACGGCACCGCCACCGAGGTGCGTGATGCGCTGCTCGCGGCGATGGCCGCCAGCGATCCGGCCGATGCGGCGATCGCCGCCGCCGCCCTCGCATCGCGCGGCTTCGGCACGTGTGCCGAGTCCGGGGCACGCAACGACGAGACGTTCTCGGGCGTGGTCGACGGCGACACCGTCACGGGCCGCGCGGCCATCGGCGTCGCGACGCTCGCCGCGGGCACGAGCTGCGATCAGGACGCGTACCTCGACGCCGGCGAGACCGCGACCGTCGTCGTGCCGATCACGAACATCGGCACGAAGCCACTCGCGAACGTGCGCATCACGGCGGGGGCCAACGGCGACGCCATCGTCCTGAGCGAAGCGGTGACGATCGCGACCCTCGCCCCTCACGAGACGCAGATGGTCTCGGTGCCGGTGACGCTCGCCCACGACGACCTCGCGAGCGGGGAGCTGATCCTCGACGTGGAGACGCCCGACTCGTGCCTGACGACGGTGAGCGTGCCGCTGCCGGTGCGCCTGAACGTCGACACCACGCCCGCTTCGTCGGCGACGGACACCTTCAACTCGCCATCGATCTGGACGACGGAGGGCGACGCCTGGCAGCAGGTCCGCGTCGACGTGGGGGACTCGGCGTGGCACTCCCTGGCCCCGGCGGCGGCCCCGCTGTCGGCCCTGGTCTCGCCCGAGCTCACCGTGCCCCCCGGCGGCTCGGTCAAGGTCGGCTTCACCTACCGCTACGCGTTCAGCGAGCGCAACGGCCAGGCCGCCGAGGGTGGCGTCATCGAGGTCTCCGTCGATGGGGGCGCGACGTGGAAGGACATCAACAGCGCCGACTACGGCATCGATCCGTACGACGGCATCGTCGGTAGCTTCGGCACGACCCTGTCCGGCCGGCGCGCCTTCACCGGCGAGAGCACGAACTACCCGAATCTCCAGACCCTCACGCTCGACTTTGGCACCAAGCTCGCCGGCCAGACCTTCCAGCTGCGGTTCCGCACGAGCCCCGCGCAGTTCGGGAGCTCACCGGGCTGGCTCGTCGACGATGTGGCGCTCACGGGCATCACCGGTACGCCGTTCCCGAGCGACGCCGACGAGACGGGCGACTGCCTCCCGCCTGGGCCCGAGGACGACGGGATGGATGCGGGCGATGGCGATGGTGGCGGCTGCTGCCAGACGCAGAACGACCCGCCCTCCCCGGCCTTGATGCTCGGCGCCCTCGCGCTCGGCACCCTCGTCGTGCGCCGCCGCCGTCGCCGGTAGCTGACTACTCGCGCTCGAGCTCGTCGGCGAGCAAGGCGAGCGTCGCCTGGGTGGTCGCGATCTTCGCGGTGCCGGCCTTCGTCATCGCGCGACGCACCGACGCCTCGACCGTGCCCGTGCGCTCCTTGTCGAGCTTCTTGCCGGCAGCCGTCAGCTTGAACCGCGCGCGGCGCCGGTCCTCGGTATCCACGGCCCGCGTGATGAGCTTGCTCTCCTCGAGGCGGGCGAGGACGCCGGTCAGCGTGCTCGGGTGGAGACCGAGTAGATCCGCCAGCTCACGCGCTGTCAGATCCGGGTGCTGCCCCAGGACGCGGATCGCGAGCCGCTGCGGCCCGGTGACGCCGAGGTCACGGGCCATCCGCTTCGAGCGAACCTCGAGCGCGTGGGCCAGCTTCCACATCGTCTGCATGAATTGGAGGGTGTCGCCGAGGTCACGCGCCCGGCTCGCGTCTTGTGGAGGCATCAGGTCGGTTTTTCTGGAGGATGGCCGTCAGGATGAGCGAGAAGCCCACCAACAGAAGACGATACGACCAATGAGGGTTCCCCGTATAGACCCTCCGCGCGCCGCCGCCGGCCTGCCTGATCAGAAGAAGTATGGTCGCCGCCCGGCCTCCGAGCACGTGCGCGCCGCCATGCCGCGGGTGCGGCTCATGACGACATGCGTCTCGAGGAGTCTTCGGGTCCGGCAGTCGGAGCATGTCGCAGGGGTCCGACCCCTGCGACACTCAGATCTCGTGGTTGCATGTGTCGCAGGGGTCCGACCCCTGCGACACCCCTGCTAGCGTCCGCGATGCGATCGCGCGTGCGACTCAGTCACCAAGGCAGGCGGCGAGCTCGCCGGTCTGGGTCCAGCCGCACTGGCCGTCCACCTGGCGCTCGCACGTGGCCTCCTGGTAGCAGGCGTACTCCTCGCGCCACTCGCAGGTGGTGATGACGCCTTCCTGGTCCGAGCAAATCTGGCCGGAGCACCCGCCGATGAAGCAGTCGCCGTCCGTGCGATCGACGAGGCGCGAGTAGACGGCGGTCGCGGTGCGGCCCTTCGCCGTCGAGCCGTTCTCGTTGATGGTGTAGCGATCACCCGCGACGATGATGCCGCCGTTGGCGATCAGGTCGTGTGTCAGGCGCGAGAGGCTCGCCTCGGAGAGGCCCGCCGGGTCGAAGTCGATGCCGGCGATGGATGCGGAGCGCGATCCGTTCAGGTTCTTCTCGATGATGCTCGAGCACGGCGTGGTGATGCAGCGAACGCCGCTGTCCTTCGCCCTCACGAAGACGCCGTCGGCGACCGCCTCGCTCTCCGAGACCCACGCCTCGGTGACGATGAAGCGTCCGTACGTCGGCTCGCCCTGGACGGACGCCTGCTTGGACGCGGCGGCGAGGGGCGCGAAGCGGCCGCGGACGATGGCGTCGACGCCTTCGCCGATGGCGCCGTTGCCCGCCGCCGTGACGAGCTTCGCGCGCGTCTGATCGTTCAGGCCCGCCTCGCTCCAGTCGAGCTCGGCCGCGTAGCACGCCGCTTCCTTCGAGCCGTCGTGGCAGACGGTCGTCGTACGGTTCAGGCGCTCGAGGAAGAAGCCGCCGCACATCGGGGATGCGCAGCGGCGCAGGTCGGACTTGATCGCGAAGTACGTGTACGTGCCATCGGCCGAGTCGGCCTTGCCGTCGCCGGCGAGATCCTCGGCGGTCTCACCTGCGAGCTCGTCGGTGGGGCCGTTGGCTGCGCAGGCAGCGAGGCCGAGGAGGAGGGATGCGAACGGGAGGGCGAAGACGGCGGTGCGCATGGAAGCTAGCTCCGGGGGTTTGATGCAGCGCGCCAAGAGCAAGCGGTAGGCCGATGTAGGACACTGGTGATCCACATGGAATCACGAGCCGAATTTGTGGTCTCACCCCCTGTCGCAGTGGCTCGTCCAGCCACCGCCTGCGCCAGCTTGGCACACCCGAGGGGGCCAGGACTACGCGTCGCCGGCGCAGCGGAAGCCGATGATCACGTGGCGCGCGAAGGGTGGGCGCCCATGGGCGGCCGCGCCGCGTCCGAGCCCCGCGTGGTCTTCCCAGGCCGAGCCCTTCACCGTCATCTCGTCGTTGTCCCACTTCGAGCTCGTCCATTGAAAGACGTTGCCGGCAAGCTCGAGCACGCCGTCGGGGCTCGCCCCCTCCAGCCGCGAGCCAACCGCCTCGGTATCACCGGGACCCGCGGCGGCGCTGTTGAGCTTGGTCGGGTCGAAGACGTTGCCCCACGGATAGGCGAAGGCCTGCTTGCCGCGAGCCGCCCGCTCGTACTCCTGGGCGGTGGGGAGCCGCCGGGGCTCGCCCCGCAGGTCGCCGCGCCACTTGCAGTAGGCCTGGGCCTCGCGCCAGGTCACGAGCACCACGGGGTGATCTTCGCGGCCGACCGGGGGCCGGCCATCCTTCCACACGTACCGCGCGACCTGCGTGGCGTAGTCCTGCCGAAAGCCCTGCGCCTTCCACTCCGCCTCCGTGATGGCCGGTGGCGGGGCCTTCCCCGCGGCCACGAACTCTCCGAATTGCGCCTGCGTCACCGGCAGGAGGTCGATCTTGAAGGCGGGGAGCCGGATCGGATGCCGGTCCTCTTCGCCGTCGAACCATTGCTGATCGCGTGCGGTGGAGTGGCCCGCCGCGCGCTCGTAGTCGGCGTAGGCTTGCTCCCGCTCCTCGGGGGTCGAGCCCGCGATCGACTTGCCCGCCGGAATCGTCACCATCTTGTCCTCGGCGGTGAGCGTCAGCGGGGCGAGCGCGGCGGCCTCCGGTGAGATCGGCGTGGCCACCGGGGCGCCGCCACACGCGGCGAGGAGAACGAGCCACGCGGCCTTCATCACGGTGACTCCGCCGTCTGAGCTTCGATCATCGCTTCCATGATGCGCTTCAGCTCTGGACCGTACTCTGGATCCGCATGCAGCGCTGTCGGATCGAGATGAGGCACGACGACAGCGGGTGTCAGGCGTAGTGTCGCACCGAGGCGATCAGTCAGCACGCGCAGGACGCGCGGGGTCTCGGTCAGGTCGACGTGTACGATCGACGAGAACAGCACGCGGTCCGCTTCGCCCCGCAACACCGACGTCGCGAAGACGAAGCGGCCATCGGCCGACATCACCGGGCCACTCTCGTCGGTGAACGGGGCGTCGAGGAGCCGGGTCGGTTCGGCGCCGGGGTGCGGCCGCATCGTGAACAGGTCGCCGTCGACGAGCCCGCCCTCGCGAGCGACCGGGCGCGCGAACAGGAGCTGCGCGCCATCGGGCGAGAACGTGGGCGCGACATCGCTCGGCCCGGCCGTGAGCGCGGACACCTGGCCATCGGGCGCGCGCAGCGCGAGATGACTCGCGCCATCGAGCGAGACCACCGCGAACGCGATCGAGCCATCGGGCGCGAGGGCGGGTGTCAGCTCGTGCGTGCCCGCATCGGTCAGCGCCACGGCCGTCCCGGCGACCCCGGTCGTGACCGGCACGCGCCAGAGATCGAAGGTGCCGGCGATGGTGGACGCGTAGACGACGGCGCGACCATCGGACGTCCACGCGGGATGACTCTCGATCGCACTCGCGGGCGTGCGCGGGTTCAGGCGCCGGGGGACGGCATCTGCCTCGAGCGGGGCGATCCACAGCTTCGTCTGGTGGAGGTCGCCCTCCCGCGACGACGCGAACACCACCCAGCGACCGTCGGGGGAGACAGTGGGGTTGGACTCGCGGAGGGGCCCGGCATCGCGGGCCGTCGCGATCAGATCGAAGGTGCGATTACCACCATCGTCGAGCGCGACGAGGCGGGCGCCGACCGCTCCGCGCTCGGAGGCCACGATCGCGATCCGCGGGGACGACGACGCGGCCGGCGTGGGACGCGCGCGCGGAGCGCACGCGCAGAGCCACAGCCAGGACCAAAACCAGAGCAGCCGCAGGACGAGGAGGCGGACTACTTGTCCGTCGACCGATTGGACAGGTTGTCCATGTTCATACCCTTGGTCATGTCCTTGTGCTCGGGCGCGACGCCGGCATAGATGCCGATCATCAGGACGAGCAGGACCGCGCCGGCGATGCCACCAGCGACGAGGCCCTTCTTCGTGGACTCCTGCGCACGGTGCTCGTACACCGCGAAAGATGCTTCCTGCTCACGGGGCCAGGATGAGAAGTCGACGTGGTTCACAGGTCCTCCAAGTACGGATCATTAATTGGAAATCGCGCCGGGTGCAATCGTAGGTCGATCAGCGTGTCTCGTGCGTTGGTAGCTCGGATGGCGCAACCCTGCCCCGCGGGCGGCCGTAGGACACCCATGATGCCGTTTGGTTCCCGGTATTCGCTCGCCGCGATCTCCCTCCTGGTTTCGGCCAGTTGCAGTGCCGAGGCCGCCCCCGCACCTGGCTCGGAGTCCGTCCCACCTGCGGCGGAACGCCCCAGGCCCGCCACCCATCGCCCGTCGACGCCCGCGGCGCAGCCGGAGACCAGCCTCGGTGTCGCCGACAAGGGCATCTGGGCCGACCTCGATGCACAGGTGCAGATCGCCCTTCCGCCTGACCTCGCACCGAGCCGCGTGACCGCCACCCTCGACGCCGATCACGCGGTCCTCGTGCTCGCGATCGATACCTACCCGCGCAAGATCTACCCGCTCACGGGCAGCACGACGCTGACGGTGGGGCCGCACGTGCTGACGCTGCGGCCGGGCGACCGCGCCGAGCTCGCCCCGCTGCTGGCGGCCGATCGCATCACCACCACCGCCGGCGCGTCGGATCGTGATCGCGATGGCATCCCGGACGAGCTCGACGTGCTCGTTGGCGCGAAGAAGGTCACGCTGAACGGCGCGGCCTACACCGAGGGGTACAAGGAGATCAGCTACCCCGACGGCGACGTGCCCCGCGACCAGGGTGTCTGCACCGACGTCGTCATTCGCGCGGTCCGGAACGCCGGCATCGATCTCCAGACGGCGCTCCAGAAGGACATCAAGGCCAAGCGCTCCGCGTATCCGATGGTGAAGGGCAACGGCAATCCCGAGATCGATCACCGCCGCGTGAAGACGCTCCTGCCCTACTTCAAGCGCCAGTGGGTGGAGCACACCGCCGCGCTCGACGATGCGAGCGATCCATACCGCCCCGGCGACATCGTCTTCATGGATACGTTCCCGAGCCGCAAGGGCCCCGACCACATCGGTATCGTCTCCGACACCATGGGCGAGTCGGGCTACCTCCTCGTCGTCAACAACTGGACCGTCGGGTACGTCGAGTCCGAAATGGATCTCCTGGGGAGCGTGCCGGTGCTGCATCGCTTTCGGATCCCGCCGCGCAGTAACTGATACGCTCGGCGCGCCATGCGCCTGGGCTGTCTCGCGTGCCTCGCGCTCGTGCTCGCCGGACCGGCTCCCGCCCGGGCCGACGACGGCGAGGACGCCGCCACGAGCTCGACGTACCGCGTGGTCACCGACCGGGCCGAGCTCGAGCCGAGCATCCTCGGGGGCGCGACGCTGCGCGTGTTCGTATCGGCGTACTCGCTGACGGGCGCGTTTCTGCCCGTCGAGCCCGAGGACTTTGCCGTCACGGCGGGTAGCACCAAGCTCGCGGATCCGTTCATCGGCTACTACGGCGCCACGAGCGGCGACCTCGCGCTCGCGATCGTCGTGCAGACGACCTCCCAGTACGAACCTGCCCTCCCCCAGATCCTCGAGGGTCTCGAGACCCAGCTCCTCGGCGGCCTGGGCGGCATCGGCGAGCGCGGCCAGTTCGCGGTCATCGGCTACGGCGAGTCGGTGACCCCGGGCAAGCTCGTCGACGTGAAGACGGCGGTGAACGCCGTGAAGGGGCTCTCCAGCGACAGCAGCGCGAGTGACCCCGTGTTGCTCGATGCGGTCGAGCACGCGATGAAGCTGCTCAAGAAGGCGAAGTCCGAGCCGGCGGGGCGCCCCGTCCGCAAGATCGTGCTCGTCATCGGCGATGGCCGTGACCTCTCGGCGGATCGCGAGCGCGTCACCCGCCTCGGCGAGCGCGCGGCCAAGGAAGGCGTACGCATCCACACGATTGGCTTCGCTCCCGATGACATCCGGCGTCCGCTCCTCGCGCTCGGCGAGCTCTCCAAGCGATCCGGGGGCGCGTTCCGGTGGGTGCGCCTCGCGACGGGCTGGACCACCAACTTCGCCCAGGTCCGGGACCAGATCATGAAGCAGTACGTGCTGACGTATCTCGTCGGCGCGGGCGAGCTCGACAACAAGAAGGTCACCGTCGCGCTGAGTGGACGCGTGAACGTCGAGGCGACCACCGAGGTCAAGATCCCGGCGCAAGGGTGCAGCGGTACGGAGTGCGAGACCGGCTACTGCGGCACGGCGGGATGCGTGCAGGTGCGCGCCCCCGAGAGCCGCGGCATCGTCGGCTGGATCGTGCTCGTCGGTGGGATCGCCCTCGGCGGCCTCGTCGTGCTCGTGATCATCGCGTATCTGCTGTCGCTCAAGGGCCGCCCCAAGCAGCCGAAGCCAACCCAGGGCTTCGCGGTTCCGGGCAGCGTCCCGCCGGCAGCGCCCGTCCCCGGCAGCGTTCCGCCCGCCCCCGTCGCGGCCGCGCCCGTCGCCGTCACGGGGCCCCGCATGTTCGTGATGGCCGGTCCCTCCGCGGGCCGCGTCATCCCGATCGCGCATGGCTTCACCGTCGGCAAGGCGCCCGACAACAGCTTCGTGCTCGACGATGGCTATACGTCGTCACACCACGTCCAGTTCGCGGTGTCCGGCGACCAGATCACCATCTACGACCGGAACTCGACGAACGGGACCTACATCAACGGGACTCGCATCACCGAGTACGTCCTGACGCACGGCATGACCGTGAAGATCGGCTCGACGGAATTTTGTTTCTTGGCACAATAGAAAGCCGCTCATGACCATCTGGAAGCCCAGCGGCAAGTTGCTCATCGGCGCGCAAGAGATCACGATCGACGCGCCGATCATCAACTACACGGAAGGGCCGAAGTGGAACGCGGCGTCGCTCTACTGTCAGTCGGTCAACGGCGCGCACGGCTGTGTCCAGATGGCGGCCGAGGGTGGCCAGTTGCCGTGGTCGCCCAAGGTGCCCCGGCGGAGCGCGAAGCGGTACTCCTCCCGTCCCGCCCTGCGTGGTGGCAAGTGGGGCGAAGGGGAACGGGCGCCGTTCGAGGCCGTGCGTCCTCTCATCAAGCAGTTCGTGTTTCATCACGACGGCTGCGCGACGTCGGCGATGTGCTTCGACGTGCTCCAGAACGAGCGAGGCTTCTCGTGTCACTTCCTGATCGATAACGACGGCACGATCTATCAGACGCTGAACCTCGCGCTGATGGCGTTCCACGCCGCGAACGCGAACACCAATACGATCGGGGTCGAGCTCTGCAACCGCGGCGACGCGAAGAAGGAGCCGAACTACTACAGTGGCAACCGGTTCGGCCCACAGCGCAGCGAGAAGCCCTGCAAGATCAACGGGCACACGTACCTCGCCTTCGACTACACCGACGAGCAGTACCGCTCGCTCGCCGCGCTCTCGAAGGCGCTGACCGGCATCTTCCCCAACCTGCCCGCCGAGTATCCGCAGAAGAGCCCCGGCGTCCAGACGTGGGACACGATGCCCGAGTCGGCGTCCGCCGCGTTCTCGGGGTTCATCGGGCACTACCACCTGACCCAGCGCAAATGGGATCCGGGGTACTTCGACTTCGCGGACTTCTGCCGGAAGCTGCGCGGCGACTTCTGCTACGTCGTCTGGCCCGAGCCGCCGCCGAAGGACACCACCGTCCACCGCCCGATCATCCCGGGCACGAAGTCCGAGGTCGAGGCCGGCAGCGCGAAGCTGTTCGCGATGAACGAGGGGAAGGCCGACGCGGGCTTCTTCCCTGTCGGCCCCTGGGGCGAGTCGCGCCTCTGGCACGGCGGGGTCCACCTGACCGGTGAGGTCGGACATCCGGTCTTCGCTCCGTTCCCGGGTCGCGTGGTGGCCGTGCGGATGGGCCCGAACACGGCCGTCGGCTCGACGAACTTCGTGCTGCTCCGCCACCAGCTCTCGCTCGGCGAGCGCAAGGTCGAGTTCTACACGCTGTACATGCACCTCGGCGACGAGCCGACGCTCAAGGCCGCGAAGCCCGCGACGTGGCTCGAGAGTGACGGCTGGAAGAAGGGCGGCACGAAGTTCGACAACGGCGTGATCGGCCTCGACGAGGCGATCGAGGCCGGCTCGGTCATCGGCCACGTCGGCACGGCCGGCCCGGACGACCTGTCGCGGGCGCAGGTGCATGTCGAGCTGTTCTCCAAGTCGGATCTCTTCCCCGAGGGCTCGATTCCCAGCTCGCCGTGGAAGGTGATCGACGGTAGTGGCGGTGGCCGCTTCGCCGACGCGTCGGAGATCATCGGACTCATCGACAGCAACTCCGACGGCATGTTGAAGCGCGAGGAGCTGGCGGCGTTCTACGGCGCGGGCTCCGCGGCCGGCACGCGCTACTTCGTCACGTACAACGTGTCGGAGTGGACGTACGAGCCGAGCTGGCCCGAGTCCCTGAAGCTGCCCAAGGACATGGCCGACAAGAAGCCGGACGAGATCGACGCTCAGTACGAGGAGCAGATCAAGCCCGGCCTCTGGTGGAGCGGGCCCGTCGCCCAGCACGCCAAGCTGCCCCCGGACGGCATCGTCTACCACTACCACCCGGTCGCGTTCGTCTCGTGGTTCAACGTGGAGATGCGCGAGGCCCAGGCCGCGGCCAAGAAGGCGGGTACGAACGACTTCAAAAGGGAGCTCGCGCTCGAGACGCCGGATGGCGTGACCGACGATCTGAACGACGTCGATGGCTCGTCGATGAAGGCGTCGACCGATGTCGAGGTCGATCCGTGCAACGATCAGATCACGCTGAAGGAGCTCGTCGAAGGCTTCGATGCGCCCGAGTGCGGAGCCCCGACGCCATGACCGAGAAGCCCACCCGGCGCATGTTCCTCGCGCTCGTGACGGCCGGCGCCGCGGTCCTCACGGTCCGGCATGTCGTCCCCGTGCCGGGCCCGTCCTCCGTCCTGCCGCGCCCCACCAAGACCCGGTGGATTGGCCACGGCTAGTCGTCTGGAGCCCTTGCAAGGCGATCTCGGATCTCGTGTATGGTCCGCGCCATGTCGGTCCGAATCGCTTCACTCCTGAGCGTGTGCCTGGTCGCCTCGTCTGGGATCGCTCTGGCACAGCCCGACCCGGCCCCCGCCGGAGATCCTGCCGCGCCGCCCGCGGACGGAGCCCCCGTCGAGATGACGGAGGATCCACCGCCGTCCGACATGGAAGGCACGAGCGAGGACCCCGACGCCCCCAAGGTGATCGGCGAGGCGCCGGTCATCGCGGTTCCCCAGAAGGAAGCGCGTTCGGGCTATCCGATCGAGGACGCCCTCCGCCCGATCACGTTGCCGGCGAACATGTCGGAGGTCGCGATCGATCCGCACCTCAACGTCGACGAGTTCCAGGCGACCGCCACCCTACGCGCTCGCTACGGCATCACCCGCACCATCCAGCTCGGGCTCAACTACGTCCTCGGATCGATCTACGACGACCCGGCCTCGGTCACGAGCGACAAGGTCGGCTTCCATCCCGGCAAGGCCGTCGGCCTCGACGTGACCGTGCTGCTCCAGGACTGGATCGGCATCAAGGTCGGCGTCCCCGTCTACATCGATCCCGTCGCCGTCTCGCTGCAGCTCGGCGCGCCGATGCGGTTCATCTTCGATCGCTTCACGATCGGCGGCCTCGATGACCTCTTGAACATCAAGATCAGCAAGTTCGCGCCGCAGTATCAGAACGAGTTGCAGAACGCCGCGCTCGCCGCGCTCTACAACACGAACACGACGCAGAGCCGCGGCGACCTCCGCCTCAGTGGTTACGGCATCTACCAGCACAAGCCGAACCTGTCGTTCAGCCTGCGCTTCTCGGTGATCATGGACGACTTCTCGTCGAACCGTGGCGACACCGGCTTCGGCGGCCTGACCACGGCCCTCCGCGCGGGCCTCCTGCACTCGCCCAAGCGGTTCCTCGACCTCGGCTTTGGCCTCGGCTTCGATGACCTCTCGAAGGCGGGCTCGTTCGGCCCGAACCTGTTCGTCGCCTTCCGTATCTAGCGCTACTTGGTCGCCGAGCCCGAACCCGGCGCTGCTGACCCCGACCCCGAGTTTGGCTGATAGCCCTCGGGGAGCTTCGGTTGCTCGCCGACGGGCTGCAGCACCTCGAACTTGCGGATGCCCACGAGCTGGCCGCCGTACGTCTCCGTCGTGCAGGACCACTTGCCCGTCGGGTTCGCCGGCAGGCGCTCGAGCGGCAGCGTACTGACGAACACGTCGCCCTCGCCATCGCACGGGACCCGCGTCGGCGTGATCTTGTCGATGATGGTGCCGTCGTGGCGCCAGACATGGACGACGGTCTCCTTGAGGCCGCCGGGCTCGCGCAAGAGCGAGCCGCAGCGCAGCCCGTCGAGCTGATTCGATCGCAGGACGTGCTTGCTGGGCGGCAGACACTCGTACGAGCTGTGGGTGCCGTGACCGATGGCCGTCTCCGTCATCGCGAGCGGTACGGGCGGAATGAAGCGCCGACCGACCCACACGCCGCCGAGGAGCGCCCCCGTGAGCGTGACCGTCAGGAGCGCCCCCTGCGGGGAGAGCACCTGCTTGATCGAGAAGGACAGGACGGCGACGGACGCGGGGGTGGCGGCGGCCGCGATCACGAGGCCCGTGAAGTGATCGAGCCCGACGACGAGCGGCAGCATCACGTTCAGGAGCGCGAACATCGCGAGCCCGTACATCGCCGACGCGAGGAGCCGGCGCTCCATGATGAAGTTGTCGAAGACGAGATCCATCGTCGAGACGACGGCGCAGACGAGCAGCACGGGCGCGAGCCACCAGTTCCATGACGAGGTCGACCACGTCGCGCTCGACGCGTAGAGCGGCGTCAGGAAGAAGAACATCTGCTGGTAGAACTGCTTGATGATGTAGTTCGTGACGACGCGGACGCCCTTGCGGGCGACGTGCTCCTTCTCCTTGCGATTCGCCGGACCGACGATGAAGCGCAGCGCGATGAACATCACGAGCCACGACACGAACAGCGCCATGAGCAGCTTGTCCGCGTGCGCGAGGCCGTTCCGCGCGAACAGCATCACGCCCACGCCGAAGAACAGCGCGAAGAACGAGTGGAACCACCAGATGCGCTGGACGAGCCGCTTCAGCTTGCCCGGGGGCGGCAGCGAGACAGCGGCTGCAGGATCGGGCGGTGCAGCTCCCACGCGCGGAGCTTAGCGCAGAGTCACTGCGCGTTCGCGATCACGTCGCGGAAGCGCTCGAGGGCCATGTCGAGGCGCGCCATGGGCGGGCCGAAGCTGAAGCGCAGGTGCTTGCGGAAGCGCGAGGGCCGGCCACCGCGGCGCTTGCCGGGGTTCACATCGAAGAACTCGCCGGGCACGGTGATGACGTTCTTGTCGAGCGCGGCCCGGAAGAAGCTCATGCCATCGCTGATCGAGGACGGCAGGTGCTGCGCGGAGGCCCAGACGTAGAACGTGCCCTCGGGCGGCAGATCGATCGTGAACCCGAGGTCGCGCAGGCCATTCAGGAGGCGGGCGCGCTTCTTCACGAACTCGGTGTGAATGGCCTTGGTCTCCGCCGTGGCATTCGCCGGCTGGAGGAGCTCGATGGCCTTGCGCTGCAGCGGGCGCGATCCGCCGCCGTCGAGGAACGACCCCGCCGAGACGCAGCCCTCGATGATCTTCTTCGGCGCGACGGTCCAGGTGACGCGCCAGCCCGGGTAACGCCAGTTCTTGGTGAGGCCATCGAGGATGACGACCGGATCGCGATCGACGTCCTCGACGTAGCGCGCGGCCGTCTCGATCATCCCGTTGGCGACGAGATCGGGGCGCCAGATGTAGTGCGAGTAGAACTCGTCGAAGATGAGCGCGCAGTCCAGCTCGCGGCCGACGGCGACCCAGTCGGAGAGATCCTTCCCGCCGATGACCTTGCCCGTCGGGTTCGCGGGATTCGAGGCGAGGATCGCCCCGAGCCCACGGCCCATCACCTCGCGCCGCAGGTCCTGCGCCGAGAAGGCATAGCCACGCTCCCCCTCGAGGAGGATCGGGATCGGCGAGAACAGGCGGAAGACATCGAGGAGCTCCTCGTATGCCGTGTAGTCCGGGAGGAAGTGGCCGAGGTTGATGTGCCCGAGGGAGGCGGCGACGCGGGTGAGCGCCGTGCGACCGCCCCCGGAGATCGCCACGTTCTCCGCCGAGTACTTGCTCGGCATGCCCTTGCGAAAGGTCTCGTTGTAGAAGCCGGCGATCGCTTCGCGGAGCTCCCACAGGCCCGCGACGGGCGCGTACTCCTGATCGCCCGCGAGGACCGGCAGCTCGGTGATGCGCGGCGGCGCCCCCGGCAGGCTCTCCGCCTCGGGCATCCCCTGCCCCAGGTTCGCCCAGTCGTCGTTGGACGGTGAGTAGCCCCGCTTGCTCGCCTCCGTGGTCACGAAGATGACGCCGGTACGCGGCACCTCGCGGAACGCGGCGAACGTGGGCTCGGGGGCGGTCGCACCGGGTCCAGTGGCCGTCTTCGCGCGAGGAAACTGAGTCATCGCGGCATGATTAACACACTCGGCCTGCGTGCTAGCTTGGCGGCCATGTCGGTGTGGCACGGCTTGACCGGCCAGGATCGCGTCGTCGCGCAGCTCCAGCGTTCGATCGCGCGTGGCCGCGTGCCCCACGCGCTGCTCTTCTCGGGTCCGCCGGGCGCGCCGCTCGTCGATACCGCCCTCGCGCTCGCGATGGCGCTCAACTGCCTCGACGCGACCGCCCGCGCCGAGGGCGACGGCTGCGGCCAGTGCAGCGCCTGCACGAAGATCGCCTCGGGGATCCACCCCGACGTGGTGACGCTCATCCGCGAGGGGGCGGCCAACATCGTCCCCATCGAGAGCGTCCGCACGCAGGTGATCGGCCGGATCGGCCTGCCGCCGCACGAGGCCGACACGCGCGTCTTCATCGTCGAGGAAGCGACCGCGCTCGCGCCGCCCGCCGCCAACTCGCTCCTGAAGACCCTCGAGGAACCGCCGAACCGCACCGTCTTCGTGATGTGCACGACGGCCCCCGAGCAGCTCCTGCCCACCATCCGCAGCCGCTGTCAGCGCATCCGCTTCGGGGGCGGCACGGCGGTCGCCGATGCCGATCCGGCCCGCGCGTCGCGCCTGTCCGGGCTCGCCGACGAGCTCGCCGGCGACCGCCACGACCCTTCCCTCCCCCAGCGCATCGTCGAGGGCAAGGGCGACGCCATCCCCGTGATCATCGGCGCGGCGCAGGTGCTGCACCAGGTGGCCCGCGAGGCCGCCGCCGCCGGAGATGCCGCCCGGGCGCAGCGGGCCGCGGCCCGCGCCCATGCGATCATCAACTGGCACACCGCGGTCGCGATTCACAACGCGAACCCGCTGCTCGCCATCGACGCCCTCATCGCCCAGCTCCATGAGCTACCGGGAGCCAGCGCATGACCGACGATACCGACGACGGACCTGACGACGGACCGGACGACGCCCCTGGCGCGGCCGGCCCGGACGGTGAACCCCGCAAGCGACGCCGTCGACGTCGCCGTCGCCCCGGTGGCGCGGAAGCATCGTCGGCAGGCGGCGAGCCGGCCGGGCCCGTCGATGCGCTCCCCACGGCGCCGAGCGCGGCTCCCGCGCCGTCGGTCGCGCCCGAGGGCGGACGCGCACGTCGCGACTGGTCG
>JALHPV010000041.1 GCA_022842285.1 Kofleriaceae bacterium | reverse complement strand
CGCTCTTCCGATCTTGTCGGCGAAGGGCAGGCGCGCGCCCCGTCCGCTGACGGCGTCCTGGAAGGCGCCCTCGATGTCATCGAGCGAATTCGCCAGTACGATCGTCGCGCCGTGCACCTCCGGGTTGAAGCCCGGCTTCGCCGTGAACTCGGGCAGCCGATCGATCGCGAGGTTCACCTTCACCGTGCCGCTGCGCGTCTTCCAGCGACTGATCGTGTCGACGAAGTCCGCGGGCAGCTCGCCGCGATCGAGCAGCTTCAGGAACGTGATCTGCGGATGCGTCGTCGTGACCACCGTCGGGGCCACGTGCTCGTCGCCGTTGGCGAGAACCACGCCGGTGACGCGGTTGTCCTTGACCATGATCTTCGCGACCTCGGCGTCGGTCACGATGCGCGCTCCGAACGCGAGCGCGGCGTCTCGCATCGCCGTCGTCACGCCGCCCATGCCGCCCTCGGGGAAGCCCCACGCACCCATCGGCGAGCCATCACCGATGCCGAGATCACCCAGCTTGTGATGCGCCATCACGTACGCCGTGCCGGGCGAGCGCGGACCGGCCCACGTCCCGATCACGCCACTCACCGCAAGGACGCCCTTCACCGCGTCCGACTCGAAGCGCTCCTCGAGGAGGTCGGCGACGCTCATCGTCATCAGGCGCGTCACGTCTGCCACGCCGCGCTCGTCGAGCTTGCGCAGCTTCCAGGCGAGGCCGAGGGCTGCGAGCAGATCCGTGGGCTTCTTGCTGCCGAGCTTCGGCGGGACCTGGGTGAGCATCGGACCGAGCACCGCGCCGAGGCGCGCCAGCCAGTCATCCCAGCGGTCGATCTCCTCGGCGTCGCGCACGGAGAACTTCGCGATCTGCTCGCGCCGGCGCGCGCGGTCGTCGCACATCATCAGGTAGCGCCCGTCGGGGTACGCCACGAAGTAGGGATGCTGGGGGTAGACCTTGTAGCCGAACTTCGCGAGCTCGAGCTCCTGCGTCACCGCGGGCGGCAAGAGCGACACGACGTACGACAGCGCCGTCATCTTGTAGTCGGGGCCCCAGGGCTGCTCGGTGATGGCGGCCCCGCCCGTGACGCTGCGCTTCTCGAGCACCGTGACGCTGAGCCCCTGCTTCGCGAGCAGGCCCGCCGTGACGAGGCCGTTGTGCCCCCCGCCGATGACGACGACGTCCGCTCTGTGAAACCCGGCCATGCCTGTTCTTACCAGCGCACCGCCCCGGCCCCCGCTGTAATCTGCTGACACTCATGCTCGGTCTTGTCGTGATGGCCTCCGTCGGTGCCGCGACGGCTCCCGGGGCGACGCCGCCGACGGCCGCGGTCGAGACCCCGGCGTACACGGTGCCCGTGGTGGTCTCCGATCTGATCGCGTTCGGGATTCTCGGCACCTGGCTGCTGACCGACGACGCGATCATCCCGAATGGCATCGTGCCGCTCGGGGCGGTCGGGGCTCTCGTGGTCGCCCCGATCATTCACCTCGGGCACGGGCATCCCAAGCGCGCCGCCGCGAGCTTCGGGCTGCGAGTCGGCGGGGTCCTCGCCGGCGCGACGACGAGCCTGCTCGTGGTCCGCGATTGCGGCGGCGAGCTGTGCGGGTTGTACTGGGGCGTCGTCGGGATGATCGTGGGGGGCGGCGTCGGGGCCATCGCCGACGCGGCGTACTTCACGCGCGGCGAGCTGCTCGCCCGCAAGGCACCCCCGGTCGTGGTGACGCCGATGATCACGCCGACGAGCGCCGGGCTCGGCTTCGTCGGAACCTGGTGACCACTGACATCGGCGTCCGGAACCCGACGCGACCGTCTGCGCAACCACCCGAGATCTGGTTGGACCGGTGCCGGCACGCGCCGTGCTGAGTGGGCGTCCGTGCATATCGTCGTCGCCGCCGCCGTCCTCGTCATGACCACGCAAGCCGTGCGAGCGCAGCCAGCCGGTCGCTACCAGCGGTCGTGGGTCCCGTCCGCGACCGAATCCGCCTACGTGGTCGAGGCCCCGCCGGCCTACACCATGGAGCTCGTGGGGGCCGATGCGGTCTCGCTCGCTCTCATCTTCGCCGGCGCCCGGAGCGAAGGCCCGAATGGCGAGGACGGCCCCGCCACGGCGCCCCTCTTCCTGGGCGGCGTCTCCGCGCACCTGGCCGGCGGCCCCATCATTCATGCCATGCATGGCCAGGGGCGGCGCGCCGCCCTGAGCTTCACCCTGCGCGCGCTGATTCCGATGACGCTGGGCCTCATGAGCATCTCCGCCAACGATGGTTGCGACGGCGTGCTCTGCGAGCTCGACGACTTCGGCGCCTACTTCGTGGGTGGCATGGTGGTGGCGAGTGTCATCGACTGGGCCGCGCTGAGCCACGGCACCACGCTGGCCAAGCGCAGGCTCCGCTCGCCATCGGTGCCGATGTGGTCCCCGACGATGGCTCCTGCACATGGCGGAGCGCAGGTCGGCATCGTCGGGACGTTCTGAGCTACCAGGCGCCGAGGGCCTGAGCGAGTAGCAGCAGCAGCGCGGCGACCGTCCCCGCGGCCGGGATCGTGAAGATCCACGCATAGACGATTCGCGTCGCCACCCCCCAGCGGATGCCGCGCGCATTCGCGACCGAGCCCACGCCGACGATGGCGCCGGTGATCGTGTGAGTCGTGGAGACCGGGATCTTCAGGAACGTCGCCATGAACAGCGTGATCGCGCCGGCGACCTCCGCCGCGAAGCCCCCGACGGGCTTCAGGTGCGTCAGGCCCATGCCCATCGTCTTCACGATGCGCCAGCCACCGATCGCGGTGCCGAAGGCCATCGCGCTGTACGACGCGACGACCACCCAGTAGGGAGCCGCCTGGGCATCCATGGGGAGCATCTGCCCAGCGATCATGACGGCCCAGATCACGCCGATCGTCTTCTGCGCATCGTTGCCGCCGTGGCCGACGGAGTAGAGGCCGGCCGAGATCAGCTGGCCGACGCGGAAGACACGATCGATCTTCCGCGGCCGCACGCGCCGGAACGTGACGTAGATGAGGAAGATGATCACGCTGCCCAGCAGGAAGCCGAGCAGCGGCGCGACGAGGATGAACGCGAGCGTCTTCTCGATCGCCCACCAGTTGAGCGTCCCCGACCCGCCGTAGGCGAGCCCGGCGCCCGAGAGGCCACCGATCAGCGCATGCGAGCTCGACGACGGCAAGCCGAGCATCCACGTGAACAGGTTCCACACGATCGCACCGACGAGACCGCACAGCACGATCCACACGAAGGCCGGATCGCCCTGCTGGATGTTCACCGTCTTCGCGATCGTGTTCGCGACCCCCTCGTGGAAGATGAAGAGGGCGATGAAGTTCGACAGCGCCGCCCACAGCACGGCCGCGCGCGGCGAGAGCACGCGCGTCGAGACGACGGTCGCGATCGAATTCGCGGCGTCGTGGAAGCCGTTGATGATGTCGAACAGGATCGCCGCGACGATCGTGGCGATGACAATGCCCTGGACGCTCATCGCCTAGCCGTGCTCGAGGATCACGCCCTCGATGATGTTCGCCACGTCCTCGCAGCGGTCGGAGGCGTTCTCGAGGTTCTCGTAGATCTCCTTCCACTTGATGACGGTGATGGGGTCCTTCTCTTCCTTGAAGAGCTTCGCGACGGCCCGGCGGAGGATGGCATCGGCCTCGTTCTCGAGGCGGTTGATGTCGATGCAGAGCTTGAGCGTCGCCTGCGTGTTCTTGAGCTGACGGAGCCCACGCATCGCCGCCTCGACCTGCACCGTCGCGCGGTGGAGGCAGTCGGCCATGTCGCGCACGTCGGCGGTCATCACCGTCAGCTCGTAGAGCTCGATGCGCTCGGCGGCGGCCTCGACGAAATCCATGATGTCGTCCATCCGCGTGATGAGCCGGTGGATCGAATCGCGGTCGATCGGCGTGATGAACGTCTTGTGCAGCGCCTCGACGCACCGGTGGGTGATGGTGTCCGTCTCGTGCTCGATGTCCGAGATGCGGCGGCACTTCGCGGGGATGTTGGCGCCGGTCGTGACCAGCGACAGGAACTCTTTCGCCCCCTCGATGGTCAGCGCCGCGTGCTGCTCGAAGAAGTCGAAGAAGCTGGTCTCGCGAGGCAGGAACCGGCCGAACATGGCCGATGCGTAACATGCGCGCGATCAACGCGTCACACACGCGCGAACATCTAACTCATGGAAATCGCCCGGTGCGGAGGTAGCTCACCACCAGCTCCCGGGTCCGTGGGTCATTCATGATCCACGTGTGGGTCGCGTCGACCTCGGCGTGGTCCGTCATCCCGGCCAGCCGGGTCTCCTCGACCGCGACCGTGCCGTCATGGGCCATCCCGCGGGGGAATCTCCGCGCCATGGTCCAGCTCGTCGGGTTCACGAGGGCGAGGGTCCGCGTGCCGGCGATCACGGCGAACGGCGCGAGCGGGGCCGGCCACCGCGAGCCATCAGCCAGCTCGATCCCAGCCGGTCCATAGAACCATCGGAACAGGGTGCGGTGAGCGAGGGAGGCGGCGAGCCGGCTGCCCTGGTTGGGCGGTGCGAGCATGACGACCCGCTCCCACCGGATGTCCGGATCGCGTACGTGCCGCAGGACCACGCCGCCGAGCGAGTGGGTCACCGCACTGACGGGGCGCCCGGCCGCCCGCTCGCGGATCCAGTCGCCCACGGCCCCTGCCAGATACGAGATCGAATGCCGCCGCGATGGATACGCCCGGGCGGCCACGTCGAAGCCGTGCATCGACAGGTGAGACGCGAGACCCGCCATCGATCCTGGTCCACGCGCGAGCCCGTGCAGAAGCACGACGAGGGGCTTCACGTCGCGATCCGGTCGGGGTGGTCGGGGGGGAACAACGGCTCGAGGCCGGCGGGCATGATCGCGGTGACGGCGGCGACCACATCCAGGGCGAGCTGCGCTCGCTCGGCGCGCAGGGACCGGACCTCGCGGCGAAAGCGGAGGCGGCGTGCGAGGACCCCGAAGGCTCGCTGCACGTGATTCAGGCGGTCGAGTACGCGCAGCGTCGCCCAGCCTGACAGCGGCAAGATGATCGCCGAGGCGAGGGCCGCCCCCATGCCGAACTTCACCCCGAGGACCACCACCGCGGCTGCGTATGACAGCAGGCACAGCAGCAGGCCGACGAGCATCTTCGTCGTCGCGATCACGTCCTTGCGTGGCGTGAGGCGCGGGCCCGCGATCTTCGCGAAGGCCACCGTGGGCAGATGCAGCGGCGCGCCCGGCACGCACAGCGGCAGCCAGAATGCGACGAGGACCAGGTGCCGCAGCATGCGCGCGCTGACGGCGGTCTTCGACAGATCCTGCGCGAGCTCGCGATCACTGACGCCAAGCTCGTCGAGCTTCTTCGCATACGCCTTGGCGCGACCGACGATCGCGATCACGCGGGCGTCGTCGGCGAGCGCGCCGTAGTGCTGGTTGAAGCGGCGGGACAGCTCCACGCGCTCTTCGATCGCGATCCCCGGCGGCTGATACAGGCGACGCACCGTATCGAGCGCACGCACGGTGTCCCAGTCGGGCGAGTTGATGGTCAGCCGGCGCATGGCGACCTCGATCTCGGCGGTCAGGGCGA
Organism: Kofleriaceae bacterium; assembly: GCA_022842285.1. Classification (GTDB taxonomy): domain Bacteria; phylum Myxococcota_A; class Polyangia; order Haliangiales; family Haliangiaceae; genus JABFXX01. Next base: position 29,522 of record JALHPV010000041.1, on the reverse strand, counting down.
CCGGCTCCCCTTCGATCACCCAGATCGGCGTGCCGTACTGCACGAGCACGCGGCTGCGAAATCGCTTCGGATGGATGAACGTGAGGCCGCACGGCACGATCGCGATCGGCTGCCCCGCCTTCTTCGCTCCGCCGAGGGCGATCCGCGCCGCGCCGGTCTTCAGCTTCGATAGCTGCGACAGATCGTGCGAGATGCCTTCGGGGAAGATGCCGATCGCGTCGCCCCGCACGAGCACGTCGAACATGCGATCGAAGGCCGCGTCGTTGACCTTCGCCATGTCGGCGCCGTCGCGCACCGCCGTCGAGGTCGCGCCGCCATCGGCGTCGGTCTTGCGCGCGACGGGCACGGCCCCGAGGCCTCCGAGCACCGCGCGCATGAGGCGGCCCTTGAACAGCGAGTCCTTCGCGGCGAAGTGAACCTTTCGCCCGCAGGTGGTGATGATGAGGATCGGATCGATCAGCGAGTTCGGGTGATTGCCCGCGAAGATCACCGGGCCGTCGGGGATGTTCTCGATGCCAACGATCTCGATCTGGCGGAAGAACACACGGGTGACGACGCGCAAGAACCACGCGAGCACCCGGTACGCCACGTCCCCATTCTATGCCGTCAGCGTGCCTTCCTCGAAGGTCAAACCGGCCCGACGCAGCCGGTCGAGGAGCTTGCCATCCATGGCGGTCGCAGGGGTCAAACAGCCCCCGCCCCCGGGCAACTCGTCGAGAGCGAGGCACAAGGCTGACTCGCCGAGCATCTTGGAGGTCGACTTGTAGCCCGGGTCTCCGTCCTTATCACCGACGACAAACAGGAGCTTGTCGTCGCCGCGCTCGGCGAGGAAGCGGGCCTTCCAGTGTCCACGTTCGCGCTGCTGCTCCGACGGTCCGGAGCCCGGCTGGGGCACGCGCTTGGCCAGCATCTCGCGCAGCGCCGGGCGCTTCAGGGCGAAGGCGATCGCGCCGAGCCCGGCGGTGAACGCGACGGCCCGCACGAGCCCGGCGGGACCCTTCGGCGCCGACATCACCTCGCGGTACCGGAAGTCCGGTCCCCACGGGAAGCCGGCGAGCGCATGGCCGCGCCGCACGATACGGGTGTTGTATTGCGCCATCACGAACGGCGCGGTGTACATGCCCATCGCCTTGTCCCAGCGGATCGAGCTCTCGTCGGGCGCGGCGGGTCGCACGGCCTCCGGATCCGGATCGAGGGCGTACGGGTTCCCGAGCACGCGCCGGACCTCCTTGCTCTCGCTCGCCTCGCGCGCCGTGCCGATGCCACTCGCCACCGTCCCGCCCGAAAGGCCGCCGCTCGCCTCCCCGTAGTAGGCCGTCACGCGCTCGGCGGGATGGCCGTACTTCGCGATGAACGCCTGCTGGGCGGCCCACGTCCCGAGGTCGCTCGGGATCGAATCGTAGCCGCACGAGTGCACGAGCTTCGCGCCCGTCGCCTGCGCGCGCTCGTGATTCGCCTGGATCATGCGGTAGTGCCACTGCAGCTCACCGGTGAGATCGCAGTAGTGAGTGCCGGCCTCGGCACAGGCCGCGACCAGTGCATCACCATGCTTCGCATATGGCCCCACCGTCGTGCACACGACGCGGGTCCGCGCCGCGACCGCGTCGAGTGAGGCGCGATCCGTGGCATCGGCGATCAGGACCGGTACCCCGAGGCCGAGGGTTTCGAGCTTGCCCGCATTGCGGCCCGCGATCGCCCACCGCGGCCGGTCGGTGTGGCTCGCGAGGTACTTCGCCACGAGGGAGCCGGTGTATCCGGTGGCCCCGAACACCACGAGATCAAAGTCGCGCCGCGCCATGGCCGCCAGCCTACGCCGAGAAACCCGCTATAAGGGTCCCGTGCCTGGCCTCGTGGAGCGGCTCGTGACGCGGCTGTCGCTGACCGCCGTCGCGCCGCCTGCCGATGGGGTGCGACGGGCCGCGGTCGCGGTAGTGCTGCATAATGCAGCAGAGCCTCACGTATTGCTCATGAAGCGGGCCGAGCGTGAGGGCGACCCGTGGTCCGGCCACATCTCACTCCCGGGAGGGGGGTACCACCCGGAGGACCTCGACCTCCTCGCCACGGCCATCCGCGAGACCCACGAAGAGCTCGGTATCGACCTCGCCGGGGCGCGGGTCCTCGGCAACCTGGACCCGCTGCACCCCCACACGTCGGGCCCCCGCGGCATCGAGGTCACGCCCTTCGTGTTTCTCGTCGAGGAATCCCTCGTTCCGGTGTGTGGACCCGAGGCCCTCGCCGCGTTCTGGTTCCCGCTCGGCCGGGCCGCCTCCGGAGCCTTCGATAGCACGTACACGTACCCGGCCTCGGAGCTGAAGTTTCCGAGCTGGAACTACGAAGGACATGTCATCTGGGGACTCACCATGCGGATCCTCGGCGACGTCCTGGCACCCTCCGCCTAGCGTGAGGAGGAGCCCCGATCCGCTCGGCAAGGGGGTGGAGCGATGCAATCCGCATCAGGTGAGCAGTTGGATCTCGGAGCGGCATCGGAAACAATGGGCTTGGTAGCTCAATGGCAGGCGAATCAGTCCTCATCGTCGACGACACGCCGCTCAACTTGAAGCTGCTCGAGCTGCTGCTCACGACCCGGGGCTTCGCGGTGAGGTCGGCGATCACCGCCGAGTCCGCGCTCGGGATCCTCGAAACCTACGACCCGGCGCTCATGCTTCTCGATCTGCGGCTGCCCGGCATGAGCGGGATCGAGCTCTGCAAGGTGCTCCGCGCCAATCCCAAGTACGACGGAACCGTCATCGTCGCGGTGACCGCGAGTGCGATGAAGGGAGACGACGAGAAAGCCCTCTCGGCCGGCTTCGACGGGTACGTGACCAAGCCCGTCGATACGCGGGCCTTCCCTGGGGTGATCGCCGGTCTCATGGCGCGGAAGCGAGCAGCAACTTCATGACGACGACGATCCTGGTCATCGAAGACAACCCCATCACGCGCAAGCTCGTACGAGTCGCGCTCGAGGCGCAGAAGTTCGTCGTCATCGACGCGCCCGATGCGGGGTCGGCCACAGCGCTGTTCCGCGCCAACCCGATCTCGCTCGTGCTCATGGATCTGATCCTCCCCGACGGGGATGGGTTCGAGCTGCTGACCACGATCCGCGCGCTCCCCAACGGCAGTGACGTTCCGATCCTCGCGTTCTCCGGCATGCTCACGACCCTCGACGAGGCTCGCGTCTCGCAGGTCGGCTTCGACGATGTCGTCACGAAGCCCGTCGAACCATCGCGTCTGATCCACGTGATCCGCGCGCATCTGCCGCCGCAGCCCGGCGACGCGGTCGCGCAGCGTCCGGCGAAGCAGCTCCTCATCGCCGACGACGATGCGGTGCAGCGCAAGCTCGTGGCTCTGCGACTCCAGCGCGCCGGGTTCAAGGTGGCGATGGCCGCCGACGGTCAGGAGGCGCTCGAGCGAGCGCGGCTGCTCAAGCCCGACGCGATCGTCTCCGATGTCCTCATGCCGCGCCTCGACGGGTTCGGCCTGTGCATGGCAGTGCGTAACGATCCGGAGCTCGCGGCGACGCCGGTCCTGCTCGTCACGAACAGCTACCTCGATGCCGAGGACCGCGCCCTCGCCAAGCGCGCCGGCGCCACCGATCTCATCTTCCGGACGCCCGAGCTGAAGGAAGTCCTCGTCGCCCTCGACGACACGATCGCCCATGTCCAGGCGCGCTCCGTGGCCGTGGCCGTCGATCCCGAGGTCGAGCGCGAGCGCGTGCGGCGCGTGATGGCCCAGCTCGAGCGGCAGGTCGCGATCAATGCGGGCGTGAACCAGCGCTGTGCCTTGCTCTCGGCCGAGCTGTCGGTGCTCTCTGGCATCTCGTCGGCCGTGGCGACGCATCGCGATCTCGAGAGCGCCTTGCATCAGGTGCTCGCCACCTGCTTCGACGCCGGCGGCATCTCGCTCGGCATCCTGTACATCAGTGACAAGGACCGCCTGCGGGTGTTCCGGTACGGCGCGGCGGAGGCCTGGGGGCAGCACGAAGTGGAGTCGTTCTTCGGGAGGCCCGAGCTCCTCCGCTCCGCGATCTCCAATCAACTCCTGATGACGCTGGCTCCTACCGACGACACCGGCGGCACGAGCAACCACGTGTTGACCGCCGCGAAGGTGAAGTCGATGGTGATCGCGCCGCTGGGCCACATGAGCCAGGCGCTCGGCGCGCTCGTGGTGGCGTCGCGGTCGAATGATCTCGAGAACGCGGATCGCGTGAGCTTCGCGCAGGCCGTCGCCGGCCAGATCAGCCTCGCGCTGGCGCTCGCGCGCGCGTTCGCCGAGAAGGATGCGTCCGAGCACGCCGCGAGCTCGAACGCCGCCGTGCTGCGGTCGATCCTCGAGAGCATGGGCGAGGGCGTGCTCGTCAGTAACAAGGACGGCAAGATCACGCACTTCAACCGTGCGGCCCTGAACGCCCTCGGCAACGCGCCCGGCAAGACCGAACCGTCGCTCGATATCGGCACGTACCGGACCGACCAGACCACGCTGCTGGTTCCGGGCGACTTCCCGCTGTCGCGCGCGATCCGCGGCGAGTCCGTCGACGGCGTCGAGATCTTCGTGCGCCGCACCGGTGCGAGCGACGGCCTCTGGCTCGCCGTCAATGCGCGCCCGCTCGACGGCGGCGGCGGCGGCGTGGCCGTGTTCCGCGACGTCACCGCGGAGAAGAACGCCCGCGCGCAGCTACTGGTGAGCGACCGCATGGCCTCGCTCGGCACCCTCGCCGCGGGCGTCGGCCACGAGATCAACAACCCGCTCATGGCGGTGCTCGGCAATCTCGAGATGGCGAGCGCAGACCTCCAGGCGCTCGTCGACCAGCACAAGGGCAGCATCGATTTCGGCGAGCTCCCCGACGAGCTGCGCGATGCCCACGAGGCCGCCCAGCGTGTGCGCAACATCGTTCGCGACCTGAAGCTGTTCTCGCGCAGCGATGACGAGGCTCGCGGCGAGGTCGACGTGGAGCGCGTGCTCGAGTCGTCGATCCGGATGGTGTGGAACGAGATCCGTCATCGCGCGCAGCTCGTGCGCAACTACCAGCCGATCCCGGCCGTCTACGCGAATGATTCGCGGCTCGGGCAGGTGTTCCTGAACCTGATCGTCAATGCGGCGCAGGCGATCCCCGAGGGCCGCGCGAACCAGAACGAGATCCGGGTCACGACACTGCTGGCTCCCGACGGCCGCGTGAAGATCGAGATCTCGGATACGGGCCACGGCATGTCGCCGGAGACGCTGAAGCGCATCTTCACGCCGTTCTTCACGACCAAACCCATCGGCGTCGGCACTGGCCTCGGACTCGCGATCTGCCACCAGCTCGTGACGGCGATCGGCGGCGAGATCCTCGTGACGTCGGAGCTCGGCAAGGGAACCCAGTTCCAGCTCCTCCTGCCCCCGAGCGGAGGGGGGCTCGTGTCCCTCCCCAGTCCGGAGAGCGGCGCGCCGGTCGCGAAGCACCGCGGACGCATCCTCGTGATCGATGACGAGACCATCGTCGCCTCGACGATCCGGCGAGCCCTCGGCCCCGAGCACGAGGTGGTGGGACTCTCCGATGCTCACGAAGCGGCGGAGCGAATCGCGAACGGCGAGCAGTTCGACGTGATCCTCTGCGACCTGATGATGCCGACGGTGACCGGCATGGACTTCTACGAAGCCATCACGAAGGTCGCGCCCGCGCTGGCCCAGCGGATCATCTTCATCACCGGCGGCGCCTTCACGTCGCAAGCCCGGTCGTTCCTCGACAAGATCCCCAATGCGAGACTGGATAAACCGTTCGAGATCCAGCAGCTCCGCGACCTCATCAACGAACGCCTCCGTTCTCGATGATCAGCAGCAGCGAGCTGTTCGAGCTGTGCCCCCTCCCGATGTGGGCGCACGACCGCGAATCGGGCCGCTTCCTTGCCGTGAACGCCGCGGCCGTGCGCGCCTACGGCTACTCCGTCGCCGAGTTTCTCGCGATGACGACGGCGGATCTGCGCGCGCGCGACGACGACGAGACCATCCTGCATCACCGGTGCAAGGACGGGACTCCGATCCTCGTGGAGTGTCAGAGCCGCGACGCCACCATCGAGGGGCGGTCGGCGCGGATCGTCGTGGCGATGGAGGTCACCGAGCGCGAGCGTGTCCGCGAACGTCTGCGCAAGACGGAGGCTCAGCTCCTGCAGTCGCAGAAGCTCGACGCGATCGGGCGGCTCGCGGGCGGGGTCGCGCACGACTTCAACAACGTCCTCACCGTGGTCGAGAGCTACGCGTGGATGCTCGAGGAGAGCCTCGAGCAAGCCGATCCGCGCCGCGAAGATGCGGGTGAGATCCGCAAGGCTGCGGAACGCGCGGCCGGCATCACGCGACAGCTGCTCGCACTCTCCCGGCACAGCATGGCGACGCCCCGTTCGATCCAGCTCGACGCGGTGGTGGCGGGCGCGGTGCCGATGCTGAAGAAGCTCGTCGGCAATCGCATCACGCTCGATGTCCACAAGGGCGACGTGCCGACGGTGATCGCCGACCCGGTGCAGATCGAGCAGGTGCTGATGAACCTCGCGATCAACGCCCGCGATGCCATGGACAGCGAGGGGCGCCTGACCGTCGAGACGGCCACGCGCGAGATCGATGACGACGAGGCTCCCTCGCTGGGCATCTCCGGAGGCCGCTATGCCGAGCTCGCCGTCACGGATACAGGCTCGGGCATGGACGGGGAGACCCAGCGGCGCATCTTCGATCCATTCTTCACCACGAAGGAGGAGGGCCGGGGGACGGGGCTCGGTCTCGCGATCGTGCACGGCATCCTCGCGCAAGCGGGGGGGACGATCAGCGTCTACAGCGAAGTCGGCCGCGGGACGACCTTCCGCGTGCTGCTGCCCGTGACCGGCGGGGAGGTCGCAACGGTGCCCGCGCCGGCCCGCGTTCCGGCGAAGCTGCCCGCGGTGACGGTGCTCGTTGTCGACGACCAGGATGACATCCGTCGGGTCGCATCGAAGATCCTCCAGCAGGCGGGCTGTACGGTCCTCCTCGCCGCGAATGCCGGCGATGCGCGCAAGCTATGCGTCAGCTACGACGGGACGATCCACGTGGCGGTGGTCGACGTGGTGCTCGGTGACACGCGTGGCGATCTCCTCGCGCTGGAGCTCAGGGAGCTCCGCTCGGACCTCGAGGTGGTGCTGATGTCGGGCTACCCGGCGGGCGCGCTCGGGCCGGCGGGCACGGTGCCGGCAGGTCTGCTGGCGAAGCCGTTCACGCCGGAGCAGCTTCGCACCGCGGTCGCGGCGGTGGCGGTGACGGCGGCTCCCCGGCGGCTGTCCGATCCCGCGCTCCAGCCTCGGGTGCTGGTGGCGGACGACGATCCATCGCTGCGGCGCACACTCGTGCGCTACCTGACGAAGCAGAGCTACGACGTGATCGAGGTCGACACCGGGGCGAAGGCGATCGCCGCGCTCGAGCACCGCAAGATCGACGTCGTGCTCTCCGACGTGCACATGCCCGACGGATCCGGACTCGATCTCCTGCGCGCCGTGCGCCGCGTCGACCTCGACGTCCCGGTGATCCTGATCTCGGGCATGCCCGACGTCGATACCGCCTCCAAGGCGATCGAGTACGGCGCTTTCCGCTACCTGACGAAGCCCCTCGAGCTCGAGACCGTCGGCAAGCTCGTGCGGCACGCGGTGCGCGCCCACGCCCTGGCGAGGCTGCGTCGCGAGGCGGTCACGGTCGCGGGGAGTGCGTCGGGGGCGGTCGATCGGGCGGGGCTCGAGGTTCGCTTCGAGCAGGCCCTCGACCAGCTGTACATGGTGTTCCAGCCGATCGTGAGTGCGGCCACCGGCGAGCTCTTCGGCGTCGAGGCGCTGGTGCGCACGCGCGAGCCGACGTTCCCGACGCCCCCCTCGCTTCTCGATGCCGCCACCCAGCTCGGCCGCATGCCCACCCTCGGCCGTCGGGTGCGCGCGCTGGTCGGTGATGCGCTCGCCTGCCATCCGTACATCGGCAACGTGTTCGTGAATCTCCACCCTGACGACCTGCTCGACGTCGACCTCGTCGCCGAGGGGAGCCCCCTCACCACCATCGCCAAGCGGGTCGTGCTCGAGGTGACGGAACGTGCCTCCCTGGCTCCATCGTCGGACCTGGCGGGGCGCATCGAGCGCTTGCGCGGCCTCGGATTCCGGATCGCGATCGACGATATCGGAGCCGGGTACTCCGGCCTCACGAGCTTCGCGGACCTCACGCCGGAGATCGTCAAGATCGATATGTCGCTCGTCCGCGACGTGAACCTGTCGACGCTGAAGCAGCGCACGATCGCGGCCCTCTGCAACCTCTGCCACGAGGTCGGCGCGAAGGTCGTCGGCGAGGGCGTCGAGACCCCGGCCGAGCGGGAGCTCCTCGTGGAGCTCGGCTGTGACCTTCTCCAAGGGTTTTTGGTCGGCCGTCCCTCTCCGAACCTCCCCACCCCCGCTGCACGCGGAGCCAAAGTGGTCGATTCAATCGCCACGAGGTAGTGCCCCTTGTCGATGGCTCCAAACATTTCACGGCCTAACGTCGATCCCGGGAAGGGCGACCCGACCCGACTCGCAGATCTGGTCCTCGCCAGCGCGGTACGCGCGCACGCGGACACCGTCTACCTGGAGCCGAAGCCCCAAGCCCATGGGCCCGACGCCGACCAGTACCTCATCACCGTCGAGCGCGGCCCGGCCGTGCTGGCGTCGGTGCTGATGGAGTCGGGACTGGCCTGCGCTGTCATCGCGCGCCTGGCCTTTCTCGCGAATCTGGACCTCGCCGCGGCGCACCTCAGCAGCGCCGTCCTGCCCGTGAAGTCGGGCTCGCGCGAGACCGAGGTGGTAATCACCGTGCGCCCGGGCAGCTCGCTCCGGGCCGAGCTCGTGCTGCAGAAGCGCAAGCCGCTCCGCGCCGGCGCGATGGTGACGACCGACCTCGAGCCGGGCGACACGGTCGGGCAGTACAAGATCGTGGAGTTCCTCGGCGAAGGCGGCATGGGGACGGTGTACTGCGCCGAGCACGTCACCCTCGGCCGACGCTATGCGCTCAAAGTATTGCTGTCCCGCGTCATCGAGCGCGAGGCCGGCGCGGCGCAGCAGTTCCTCCGGGAGGCGCGCACCGCGGCCCGCGTGCGCCATCCGAACATCGTGGACACCGTCGACTTCGGGCACCTCCCCGACGGGCGGCCGTACATCGTGATGGAGCTACTCGCGGGTGAGTCTCTCACCGCTCGTGTCGAACGCGCGGGGGCTCTCCCGCCGGGCGATGTCGTGGTGATCGCGCGGCAGCTCGCCGAGGCGCTGGCGGCCGCCCACGATCGCGGCGTCGTGCACGCCGACGTGACGCCGTCGAACGCCCTCGTGCTCGACGGCCCCGAGCTTCACTGCAAGCTCGTCGACTTCGGGCTGGCCACGCTCGCCGGCGAAGGCATGCGGGACGAGAATCCCGAGTTTGTCCTCGGCACGCCGGCCTACATTTCACCGGAGCAGTTGCGCGGTCTGGCGCCGACCGATCGCTCCGATCAGTACGGCCTGGGCGCGGTGCTATTCGAGCTCATCACGGGCAAGCCCCCCTTCATGGACGACGATATCCGGAAGCTGTGCATGATGCATATCCAGGCCCCCGTGCCTCCGGTGGAGAGTCCCCACGGCCCTCTGCCTGGTAAGCTCGCCGATGTCGTGACCACGTGCCTGCAAAAGATCCCGCAGGCACGGTTTCCCGGCATGCGTGCGCTCATCGCCGCGCTGGACGAGATCGAGCGGGTCACCGAGCGGCGCGGCTGGCGCCGGTGGTTGCCGTCATGACCAGACCTCTTGTCGTGTGTGTCGATGATGACGAGCAGATGCTCGCCACCGTCCATCGCTGCCTCAAACGCGAGCCCTACGATGTCCGGGCCACGCTCTCGGCGAGCGAAGCGCTGGGCTGGATCGCGGCCGACGAGGTGGCCGTGCTCGTGTCGGACTACGACATGCCCGAGATGACGGGCGCCCAGCTCGCGGGGCATGCGCGCCGGGTGCGTCCGGAGACCGTCCGCATCTTGCTCACGGGGCAGCGCACCTTCGAGACGGTGGTCGACGGCATCAACCAGGGCGAGATCTTTCGCTTCCTCAACAAGCCCTTCAACAACGATGTCCTCAAACAGACGGTCGCCGCGGCGGTCACGCGGAACGCCGAGCTTGTCGCCCTCAGCGGCGATCGGCAGAAGCGCGAGCGTCGCGAAGCGCTCCGGAGGGCGCTCGAGCAGGAGTACCCGGGCATCTCGAAGATCGAGCTCCGCGGCGACGGTCCCCACGTCGTCACCGACGATCCATGGGCCGAAGCGGCCGCCCTCGGTCTCTCGGGCCTCGGCCCGCATCTCGAGAGCGGCTCTTGAGCCATGACCGCAATGTCCTTGCCCTCGCGCTGATCGGGTCTGCAGCCGGCGCTGCCAACCACGATCTGGGGTCGCGGCTGCAGTCTCTCCTCATGGCGCTCGACGAGCTCGAGCTCCTGGCCGAGACGTACCCCGATCTCACCCCCATCCTCGTCGCCCTTCGCGAATCCACCGAATCCGCCGTCGAGCTCCTTGCCGCGAACCGGGCGCTGGTTCGCGGGAAGCGCGAGCGCATCACCCTGACGGACCTCGTCACCCGCGCGGCGCGTCGGGCCGGCGTGCGCATCGCGCTCGACGGCGCCGCGGACGCGATCGACGGTCCGGTGGAGATCCTGGTCCAGGCGATCGCCCTGGTGATCGAGCTCGCCAGCGCCGGCGATCCTCTGCGCAGCGTGCCCGTGACGCTCGCCGCGAGCAGCGTGATGATCCCCTGCGTGAGCGCCGACGGCACCAAGCTCGTCATCGCCACGGCCGCGATCGAAGCCGCGGGTGGCCGTCTCGAGCGAACAGGCGATCAGGTCGCGATCAGCTTCACTTCGGCTGCCGTCAGCCGGTAAGCCGCGGCGACATCCGGGGCGCGCCGCATCGCCTCCGTCGGCGTGGGCAACGGCAACCGCCGCAGATACGCCGCCTTCGGCCGCACCGCCCCGTTGAGCGCGGGCGGAAAGCGGCGCTTCGCGTACCAGCCGTACAGCGGCGAGCTCAGCACCGCGAGTACGAAGGCATCATCGGTGGGTAACATCCATACCGTCGTGTCGGGCACCAGCTCGCCCGTGCGATCGAGCACCGCGAGCGGCGCGGTCTGGATGTCCTGATAGAGGATTCGTGCCCGCCTCGCATGCACGAGCGGTCCCACCGGATCCTGGAGCTCGTACCACCGGTATGCGCCCGGCTTGCGACCGGCCCACGGCCCCGTCGCCCCGGCCGGTCGCGGCTCCAGCGCCTCGCGAAACTGCTCGAGATGCGCCCGCACCCGCGGCAGATGCTCGAGCTTGGTGCCGCGATCGACGAGCAGGATGTACCGCTGATCCCCGCCAGGAGGGCGTGCCTCGCCGACGAGCCCCGCCAGGTCGCGCCCCTTCACGAACGGCCGCACGATCGCCGCTGCCGCCGGCTCTGCCGCGATCAGGGCATCGCGCTGCGCCCGGTCGAGCACGAACGCGCGATTGCATCCCGTCACGACGCCCCGCGACGGCCGCCCGGTCACGTACGCCGACAGCGGTGGAAACTCGTGCTCCAGCCGCTCCAGCAGCGCCCGCTCGGCCGGCGTATCGATGTGCCACGGCTCGGCGGTCCACGCCGCCGGAGTCCGGGCGGGCGCGGCCCGCGCGAGCGCGACTCCGACATCCTCATCGGGGGCCGCCCGCGTCGTGGCGACCGGTCCGGCGGCCGCGGCCGCGCCGCCCCACACGATGCAAGGGTAGGCATCCGCCGCGAACAGCCGCGAGCGGGCGAAGTCCACCACGCCCTGAACTGTCCGCCGCTCGGACAGAAACGCGCGGAGCCCGCGCCCGTACGCCACCGTCAGCCACTTGCTGGGCACCACGAAGCACCACCGTCCGCCCGGCCGTACGAGCCGGTGCGCGAGCTCGAGGAAATACACGTAGAGGTCCGCCCCACCGCTGTAGCTCGCGAACCCACGCAGGTGCTCCTTCGCCGCCAGGTGCTCCTGCCGGATGTAGGGCGGGTTGCCGATGATCGCGTCGAACCCGCCCGGCGCCACCGCTGCCCAGTCGAACGCCAGGGCATCCCCGACCAGCAACGTCGCGATCCCCGTCGCGCGGCGGGTCGTCGCGATCGCTCGGGCATCGATATCGATGCCGACGATGCAGCGCTGCGCGACCTCCCGCCGGGCGTCGGCGAGCTCGCCGCCGCGGTTCGCGACGATCGCGCGCGCGAGGTAGTCGATGACCTCGATGACGAAGGCGCCTTCGCCCACGGCCGGATCGCACACTCGCAGCGCGAGGATCGCGTCCGCCGACTTCCCACGCACCAACGGCTCGAGCGTCAGGCGCACCATCGGCTCCGTGACTGCACGCGGCGTGTACACCACGCCGAGCGGCGTCGCCGACGTGCGCGCGGCGGGCACTACCTACTCCAGGGCCGCGAGGATCTCGTCGACGCTCGGACGGTCATCGGGCTTGTCGCCGACCTTCTTGAACGAGATCGAACCGCCCGCCTGGATCACGAACGTCGCGGGGCGCGCGATACCGTTGCCGTAGTCGTCCACTCCGAACTTCGTGATCACCGCGAGGTCCGGATCGCTGTAGAGCTCGAACAGCAAGCCGAGCCGCTGGTGCATGGCGGCCGTGTCCTGGACCGAGTCGACGCTGATCGCCGCGAGCGTGACGCCCTTCTGCTTGAAGTCGGCGTAGCGCTTGTTGAGCTCGCCGAGCTGATGCTGGCAGTGCGGGCACCAGTGGCCGCGATAGAAGATGAGGACGACACGGTTGGTCGCCCACAGCGACGCGAGCTCGAGCGTGCTGCCATCCTTCGATTGCACACTGCCCGTCGGGGCCTGGTCGATCGCCGTGACCTCGTGCTCGATCTCCGGGGGATCGCCGGGGCCCGGTGCGCTCTTCGGGCCCGGGGGCCGCATGACCGGCGCCGGGGTGCATCCCATCACCAGCACGGCTATCGCAACGAGCGCCCTCACGCCCCGAGTCTACACCGACCCGCTAGGGCCACACGCTCAAACCTGGGGCTCGTTGAGCTGGACCTTCTTCACCTTGCGGTTGGTCCGGATGTTGATCAGCTCGACGAAGATGCTGAATGCCATCGGTGCGTACACGTAGCCCTTCGGGATGTGGACGCCCATGCCCTCGGCCACCAGCACGAGCCCGATCATCATGAGGAACGACAGCGCCAGCACCTTGATCGACGGGTGCTTGCTCACGAACGCGTTCAGCCGGCCGCCGATGGCCAGCATCGTCGCCAGCGCGATGACGTTCGCGGCGACCATCACCGCGATGTAGTCCGTCATGCCGACGGCCGTGATCACGCTGTCGAGCGAGAACACCATGTCGAGCAACATGATCTGGGCGATCACGCCCCCGAACGTGGCCGCCTTGCTCTTCGGATCGTCGGCCTCGGAGGCGGCCTCCAGCTTGTGGTGGATCTCCTTGGTCGCCTTGAACAGCAGGAACACGCCGCCGCCGAGGAGGATGAGCGCCTTGCCCGTGAAGGCGCGGTCGAACACCGTGATCAGCGGTGTCGTGAGGTGCACGATCCACGAGATCATCGACAGCAGGACCAGGCGGGTCGCGAACGCGCCGCCGAGGCCGATCTTCCGGGCCTTGTCCCGCTGGTGCTCGGGCAGCCGGTCCGCCAGGATCGCGATGAAGATCAGGTTATCGACGCCGAGAACGATCTCGAGCGCAGCCAGGGTCGCCAGGGACAGCCACGCATCGGCGGAGGTCAACAGCTCGAGCACGGGCAGAGCATGGCCCGAAAAGCGAACAGCCCGCTGGGTGGCGGGCAGTTCTTCTTGTGGAGTGTAGGGGGATCGAACCCCTGACCTCTAGAGTGCGATTCTAGCGCTCTCCCAGCTGAGCTAACACCCCAAGAAAGTGGCGCATAGGTATCAGCGAGGCCGGGGGCTGTCAAGGCGGGCGTGGGCGAGCCATAACTGCGGGGCGTGAAGGAGCGCCTGGACAAGATTCTCGTCGACCGTGGGCTCGTCGGGAGCCGGGAGCGGGCGCGGGCGCTCGTGATGAGCGGGGCCGTCCTGGTGCGGGGGCAGGTGGAGACGAAGCCCGGGACCATGCTCCAGCCGGAGACCGAGGTCGCCTTGAAGGAGGAGGACCACCCCTACGTGTCGCGGGGGGCGCTCAAGCTGGTGAAGGGGCTGGATACGTTCGGGATCGACCCCGCAGGCCTGGTGGTGATGGACGTGGGCGCCTCGACGGGCGGGTTCACCGACGTGCTGCTGAAGCGCGGGGCGGAGCGCGTGTACGCGATCGATGTCGGGTACGGCCAGCTGGCCTGGAGCATCCGGCAGGACCCGCGGGTGGTCGTGCTGGAGCGCGAGAACGTGCGGAACCTCGAGCTCGGCAAGGTGCCGGAGCCGTGTGGACTGGCGGTGATCGACGTGTCGTTCATCTCGCTGACGCTGGTGCTGCCGCGCATTCGCGAGCTGATGCGCGAGCCCGTCGGGAAGCCGATCGTGGCCCTCGTGAAGCCCCAGTTCGAGGTCGGGCGCGAGGCGGTCGGGAAGGGCGGCGTCGTGCGCGATGAAGCGGCGCGCCTCGGGGCGATCGAGAAGGTGCGGACGTGGGCCGCCGCGAACGGCTTCGAGGCTGGCGACCACGTGGAGTCGCCGATCACCGGGCCGGCCGGGAACGTCGAATTTCTGCTGAAGCTGACGACGAGCTAGGGCCTTGTCCCTGAACTGGTCGGTGGACGGCGCCAGGAGTTTCGATCGGTTGCGCGCTCTGGCTGCGAATCTAGACGTGGACGTGGGCGGCGACGGCGACGGCGACGAGAAACGTAGACGTTGATCTGGGCGGACAGCGTCCACGTGGCCGCTCAGCGATCGCTCATCTTCGTCGGTACAAGCGGGTACATAGCTGGCACTTCTGACCGGGCACATAGGTGGCACTGGTTTCCTGGGGGTGCAACCGGGAACATTGGCGACGTTTTGGACCGGCAACATGGGCGACGGTTTCGGCGCTCAGGCCGGCTTAAAGGTTCGAGTGGTGCGGTCGATTCGACCCAGATCGACGGTCATGAACGACACGAGCCACCGGCCGTCGAGCTTCTGGAAGCTGAGCATCGTGCCCGGGCTATCAGCCGCTTCACACTCCGGTTGCATCCACGTCGACGCTGTCCGCCCACGTCATCGTCAACGTTCAACGTCGCCGTCGACCTCCACCGACCATCGACTTCAGGGACAGCCCCTGGTCGGACGCCGTCTAAGAGCGTTTTTTCGCGAGGCGCTGCTCGAGGACGCGGATCTCCGCTTTCGCCTCGGCGTGGTTCGGTGCGGCCCGCACGACCTCCTGGAAGAGGGCGAGCGCCTCGGTGTCCTTGCCGAGCATGCGTTCGACGCGGCCGAGGTAGAAGCGACCCATGACGGCGCGGGGCGAGCGCATGATGGCGCGGTTCAGATCGGTGCGGGTCTTCGCGGCGAGGGCCATCTTGTCGGGGGCGGCGCAGAAGTGAGCCCAGGCGAGGGCGGAGTGGTAGTCCGCCTCGTCGGGGTTGAGCTCGATCGCGCGGGTGAGCTCGGCGATGGCGGTGCCTAGCTGGTCGCGCTTCAGGGCGAGCTCGCCGCGCCGGAAGGCCTCCTCGGAGTCGATCACGCGCTGGGCGAGGGCCTCGGCGCGCGCATCCTCGGCCCGCACCGCGTCGGCTCCGCCCCGGCGCAGGATCGCCGTGTACTCGGCGCGGCGCGTGGGATCGTTCAGGACCGCGAACGCGGCGTTCACCTCGGCAAAGAGGCGCTGCGCGTTGCGGTTCTCGTCGACGATGCCGAGAGACGCGAGGCGATCCGGGTGCAGCTGCTTGGCGAGTGAGAAGTAGGCCTTGCGCAAGCCATTGGCATCGACCTCGGGCGTGACGCCGAGCAGCTGGAAGTGATCGGCGCGCTCTTCGAGGAGCTTCAACCGCTCGCCGATGAGCGCGAGGATGTCGCTGGCCTGGGCATCGTTCGCGCGATTCTTCAGCGGGGGCGGCGGCCGCGCCGCGGAGCGGGGGCGCTGGATCGTCGGCGAGTCGATCTCCCCACGTCGCCCGTCGGCGCCGCCGCTGCCGCGCAGTCGCCCGACATCGACGGCGCCGCGGTGGGTGGTGGCTTCGGATTCCGCGCGCGGGAAGCGCTGCGTCTGCTGGTGCCGCAGCGTGTCGGGCTCGTGCGGCTTGCGGGCCGTCGGCGCGTCGAGACCCGAGGGCGAGGGTGGCGCGGCCGCGGCCTCGACGGCGCCGCATGACACGAGGGCGTAGAGGACGGCGTGGACCGAGCGCGGATCGATGACGGTGGTCTCGAGCTCGGCGAGGCCTGCGCCGCGCTCGAGGAGCTGGAGCGCCGGTTGATCGTCGGCGCCAAAGCCGAAGAACGGGAGATCGTCGGCGGCCTCGGGGCGGAGCCGGAACCAGGCGCCGAGCCTCGGGAGGTCGTGGCCGAGCCGGGCCTCCGACAGGTTGCCCTTCGCCCCCAGGTACACGACGGTGCGGATGTCGAGCGCCGTGCCGTCGACGACGGGCAGCGTGATCTCGTCGTCGACGACGAACTCCCCGCGATCGAGCGAGAACGTCCGTGCGGCACGCTGGGCGATGGTCCGCCGGCGCAGGCGGTAGGTGTGGTCGGGGCCGAGGCGGGCGGCCTCGGCGAGCAGGTCGATCTCGTCCCGCCCGGGGTTCGCGGCCTGACGGCGTGCGATGTCCGAGACCTGCGTCGAGGAGATGAGGCCCGCCGTCAGGGCGATGCGCACGGCGGCATCCCCGGCGAGCGGCGAGGCAGCGGCCACGATGGTCCCCTCGGAGAACGCGATCTGGTAGCGCTTCCCGTCGGTGATCACGGTGAGCTCCCCCGTCAGCGCGCGCTGCGCGAGGGCCGCGAGGGTACGTCCCCACGGCCGATCGGTCACGGACCCGCGCGCCAGCTCCACGAGCTAGCCCCGGCGTTTCCAGATTCGCATCGCGGTGAACACGATGGCCGCGATCATGATGACCACGACGACGATCCCGATCAGGACCGGGTCTCCTTCGGCATAGCCCCACATCTCGATCCAGCATGGAAGGCTCTCCCGGGCCGAGTCAACCTGCCGTATGCTCCATGCTGAATGAGCACGTCATTCCCGCTCGACGGGATGCGGGTCCGCTTCGCGGGGGCGACGCATATCGGCCGCAAGCGCGACCACAACGAGGATTCGTTCTCCCTGCCCGAGAACGAGCGCCTCGCCATCGTGGCGGATGGGATGGGTGGTCACGCGTCCGGGGAGGTCGCCAGCCGCCTCGCCGTGGAGCTCATCAGTGACCACTTCGCCGAGACCGGCAAGCAGCAGACCCTCACGTGGCCCTACAAGGTCGACCGCGACCTGCGGACCCACGTGAACCGGATGACCACCGGCATCATGCTCGCCAACCTCGAGATCTGGGAGCGCTCGCAGCGCGAGCAGCGCTTCAAGGGCATGGGCACGACCTGCGTCGCGCTCTACTTCCTCGACGACGCGATCATCATCGGCCACGTCGGTGACTCGCGCGTGTACCGCTCGCGGGACAACAAGATCACCCAGCTCACCGAGGATCACTCCCTCATCAACGACTACATCCGCATGAAGCGCGTGACGCCGGAGGAGGCCGAGAACTGGCCCCACAAGAACGTCATCGTCCGCGCTCTTGGCATGAAGGAGTCGGTGCAGGTCGACATCATCACGGAGAAGCCGCACATCGGGGACACCATCCTCATGTGCAGCGACGGGTTGACCGGCATGCTGAAGGACGACCAGATGCAGCACATCCTGATGGCCGAGCGGGACCTCGACCGCGCCGTCGAGAAGCTCATCGATGCGGCCAACGAAGAGGGCGGCGTCGACAACATCTCCGTCGTCCTCGCGCGCGTCGAGCCCGAGGCCCGCGCGCCGTCGTGAGGTACCTGCTCGTCTGCCTCGCGGTTGTCACCGCGTGCAAGAAGAAGGAAGCCGGGCCTCCTCCCGAGGAGAACCGCGGGCCTCCGATCCCCGAGGCCGAGATCAAGCGTAACGAGGACGCTTGCAAGGCCTACGTCACCGCGGTCTGTGACTGCGCCAAGACCGTCCCGGCCGTCCAGGAGCAGTGCAAGCTCGCCCGCTCCCTCCCGGAGGCGCTCCGCGTCGCCGGCGAAGTCGGCATGAGCCCCGACTCCACGCGCCTCGACATCGCGCACGCGCGCGACATGATGCGCAAGACGGTCGCGCAGTGCATCGAGCAGTCGAACAAGCTGACTGACGCGGGCTGCCCATGAGAGCCATCCTGCTCTGCGCCGGCCTGTCGACCCGCCTTGGCCCCATCGGCGCCGAGCGCCCGAAGCCGATGCTCCCCGTCTGCAACGTCCCGATCCTGGCCTACGGCATCGCGAACCTCGTCGCCCACGGCGTCCGCGACCTCGTGATCAACACGCACCACCGCGCCGACGTCATCCGCCGCGAGATCGGCGACGGCAGCCGGTGGGGCGCCCGCGTCACCTATGTCCACGAGGAGCAGATCCTCGGCACTGGCGGCGGCCTCCGCAACGCGCTCCCGCTGCTCGATCCCGACGGCACCGACGAGCCGTTCCTCTCCTGCAACGGCAAGCTGATCTTCGACCTCGACATCACCGCCCTGATGGCCGCGTATCGCGCCGCCGGCGACGTGCTCGGCATGATGGTCGTGAAGCGCGTCCCCGACGCGAAGTCGTGGGGCGCCGTCGACGTTCGCGTCGATGATCGCGGCCCTCACGTCGTGAACGTCCTCGGCGACGGTGAGCACATGTTCTGCGGCGTCCACGTCACGCGCCCCTCGGTGATGGCGCGCCTCCCCGCCGGGGAGTCCGACTCGATTCGCCAGGGTTACCTCCCCTGGATGCACGCCGGCGAACGCGTCGCCGCCTTCGAGCACGCCGACGGCTACTTCGCCGAGCACTCCACTCCCGAGCGCTACGTCGCCTCCAACTTCGCCCTCCTGCGCGGCGCGCCTCTGCGCCACCCTCCCGGCCCGCACGGAGGCGTGGCGTCCTCCGCCCGCGTCGATCCGTCGGCGAGGCTCGTCGAGCCCGTCCTCGTAGGCGAGGGCGCGATCATCGGCTCCGGGGTGACCCTGGGCCCCGATGCCATCATCGGCGCCGGGGCGGTCGTCGAGAGATCACTCTCTCGCGCGGTCGTCTGGTCCGGCGTGACCGTCGCGCATGACTCGGCCGGCGCGCCTGTCGGCGACGCGACGCTCTTCACGTGAAGATCGCGCCACTCGAGCGCACCGCGCTGCTGGAGGCCACGCGGGTGCTCGCGGCCGCGTGCCGCTTCGATCGGGCGGATGTGGTCGCCGAGGAGAAGCTATTTGGCCCGGGCCCCGTGCTCCCACCACCGCCGCCCATCGCCGAGGCGATCTTCGACCCCAACACCATGGCGCCCACGACGGTCGGCGCGTGGGAGGGCGATACCCTCGTCGGCGTGGCGGCGTTCGCGGTGAAGCACATCCGGGTGCTGGCCGTGGCGCCGGAGGCGCGCGGGCGCGGCGTCGGATCGGCGCTGCTGGCCACATGCGAGCAGGCGGCGCGGGGCGCGGGCGCGAGCCAGCTGCGGGCCTTGGATCTGCCCGGCAACTACCTCGCTCCGGGCGTCGACGTCGACAATGTCGAGACCATCGCGTGGCTCGAGCGGCGTGGCTTCACGCGTGTACCCGAGCCGCGGACGAACGTGTTGATCGACGTCCAGGGCAATCCCCGCGTCACGTCCGCGCGAACTGCCGAGCTCGCCGACCGAGCGGCGCAGCGCGGCTACGTCGTGCGTCGCGCGCGCGCGAACGAGATCGCGCTCCTCGATGCCGTGGCCCGCGAGTTCGGGGGCGCGTGGCCCTTCGAGCTGGCGCGCGCCCTCGAGCACACGCCGGTCGGCGTGCATGTCGCGCTGAAGGACAACGCCTACTGCGCCTTCGCCGCGCACGACGGCAACAACCGCGGCCTCGGCTGGTTCGGACCGACGGGCACGTGGCCGGCGCACCGCGGCCAGGGCCTCGGCGAGGCGCTCTTGCTGGCCTGCCTCGTCGACGTCGGCGAGGTGCACATGCAGTGCGAGGTGGCCTGGATCGGTCCGCGCCCCTTCTACGAGAAGGTGGCCGGCATCGCGCGCGACCGATACTTTGCCGTGATGTCGAAGCCCGTCTGACTGCTACGCTGGAACCATGACGGCGCCGTCGTATCGCCATCGCTACACGTACGAGGAGTATCTTGCGTACGAGGACGGCGCGAACACGAAGCACGAGTTCCTCGACGGCGTCATTTTCGGCATCGCGGGTGGTTCACCGGAGCACGGCGCGATCGCGATGAACATGGCGGGTGCGCTGGTGCCACAGCTGCGCGAGACCCCGTGCCAGGTCCAGTCGTCCGACGTGCGGATCCGGGTCCTCGCAACCGGGCTCGTGACGTACCCCGACCTCAGCGTCGTGTGTGGCAAGGCCGAGCTCGATCCGGAGAGTCGAGTCACGGTCACGAACCCGGTGCTGATCGTCGAGGTCGCAAGCCCGAGCACGGCGGAGTACGACCGCACCGCCAAGCTCGAGCACTACCAGCAGATCGCCTCGCTGCGTGAAGTGATCATCGTCGCCCATGACGAGCGCGCCATCACGGTGTGGCGTCGCACGGACGCGAACGTATGGGCCCACGAACGGACGACGACCGGAACGATCAAGTTGACCTCGATACCGTGCGAGATCTCGGTCGACGAGGTGTACCGATACATCCTGGCGTAGGCGACGCCGCTCAGGACGCCGTGGCCCGGCAGTGAGTGCACAGCCGGCGTGGGGCATGGCCGCGAACGACCTGCACGACGAGGCCGAGCACTCCGAACGTGAAGCCGAGGATGAAGCCGAAGCCCGCGTTGCGGTGCTGGCGAGCGGCGACGAGGGCGGCCATCAGGCCCCAGGCGGTGAGAGCGAGCACGACGATCCAGGATGCGGGCATGACTAGACCTCCGCTCCGCACGCCGAGCATGGGGGCGCATGGCGGTGCGGCAGGTGGAAGACGATCAGGACGCCGACGAGCCAGGTCGTCGCACCGAGGAAGAAGTACGCGGGACCGCGGTGGCGCTCGGACGCGAGGCTGGCGCAGGCGATGCCCCAGAGGACGCTGACGATGACGAGGAGCCACTCGAGGGTCACGACGCGTCCTCCGTCCCGCGCGACATCCAGCCCGGCGCGAGATCGCGAATCTCCGGACCGGGGACCTTCGTGATGCGCCAGATGATGAAGAGGCCGATCGCCCCGAGGGTCGCGCCGAGTCCGAAGCCGGCGAGCCCGCTGCGGCCCATCGCCTTCATACGTGCGCTGCCGATGACGCCGAAGACGATCATCGTCATCAGCTGGAGCAAGAGCACGGTGTCCTCGGTCACGAGGCCACCTCCGCCTTCCACCACGCCTTGGGTGTGGCGCCCGTGGGCTCGGGAGCCAGTTCGCCGTCAGGCAGGAGACTGAACAGGACAAGGCCACCGATCCCGAGTGAGAAGCCAGCGACGAAGCCCCCGAGCAGGCTGCGATACTTCGTGCGTGCGATGGCAATGCCGATCACACCGCAGAAGGCGAGCGCGACGAACCCGGCGAGGATCACGACACGCTCGCCTTGGGCACGGGCGTCATCGCGATGATGACGAGGCCGATCGCGCCGAGGAAGAAGCCCAGGACGAAGCCGCCGATGCCGCTGGTCTGGCGGCTGGTGGCCATCGCCGAACCGATGAAGCCGAAGATGATCGCGAGGACGAGAACGAGCAGTGCCATGTGAACCTCCGCGGCGTGGCTCGGCCGGCAGAGGCTCGGGTTGCGGAAAAACTTCAGGTCGTCGGCGTCGGACCGAAGCCGAGGGCGATCCAGCGCGAGACGTTGGGGGCGACCCAGCCGAAGGCGTACGGGAGCGGATAGATGACGCGGGCCTCGTCGCGCTGGACGGCGGAGAGGACGCGCCGGGCGAGGTCCGCGGGATCGCCCGTCGGCGCATAGCCACCGAACCAGTCGGCTTGGCCGTAGGCCTCGCGGGCGCCCTGCTCGAGCGCTGACTTCACGGGCCCGGGGTAGACGGTGACGACGCGGATGCCGTGGGGCGCGAGGTCGGCGCGCGCGACCTCCGAGGCCATCGCGAGGCCCGCTTTCGCGGCGCCGTAGTACGCGCAGCCTTTCAGCGGCACCTTGCCGGCCATGCTCGAGACGTTCACGACGAAGCCCCCGCGCTGACGCCGCACGAGGCCCGCGACGACGAGCTCCTGCAGCCGCAGCGGCGCGAGGAGATCGATCGTCAGGAGGTCCGAGGCGGACTCCCACGGCACCGTGGCCACGCTCTGCACCCACATGACACCGGCGCAGTTCACGAGGCCATCGAGGTCGCCGAGCTGCTCGACGAGGGCGGGCAGCGCGCTCAGGTCACGCAGGTCGACGCCGTGCGCGGTGGCCTGGCCAAGCTCGGTCACGAGGGGCTGCAAGGCGACGGCATCGCGATCCAGCAGCGCGAGCCGCGCGGACGGCCACGCCGCTCGCATCACGCGCGCCAGTGCGGCGCCGATCGCACCCGCTGCGCCGGTGATGAGCACATGATTCCGGACGGGGTCAGACACAAGTTGCACAAGTGGCACCACTTGCACCGCCCGGACAAGCAACTTGTGCAACTTGTGTAACTTGTGCGTCTTGTGTCTGACCCCGTCCGACTACGTCCAGGATGCCAGCGCCGTCGCGAGGGCGCGCGCATCGGACTGCGACAGGGTCATCGCCGCATGGCGCTTCCACGTGTCGCGCACCTGATGCATCCGCAGTACGGCCACCTGCGGCGCCTTCCAGGTGCCATCGGAGGCTCGCTCCTCGTAGGCGATCAGCACGGTGGCCCAGCCGGGAGTCTCGAGGACCTGACGCTGTAGCGTGCGGCGGACGACCTCGCCGTCGACCACGAGATCGTAGGTGACCTCGTCGAGGCTCGAGACAACCACGCTACGGCTCCGGAGAGAGCAGCTCGAGCTCGGTGATGCGGCTGTCGCTCGGACCGACGTGGGCTCGCACCTTCACGGTGGTGTCGGTGCTCTGGCCGTCGCGATCGACGCGCACCGCCAGCTCCTCGCCCAGCTCGAACAGGTACGGGGACCGCACGCGGATGATGTTGTCCGTGAAGCCGAGGACTTCGAACACATCGTGGTCCCCGCCCTCGTCGCGGACGAGGACACGCGGAGCAGACGCCTCCGACCGTGCGGCCGCGTTGGACACCGCCCACGGTTACCACGCGCGGAGGACCCCTGGAAAGTCGTTCTACGGTACGCTCGGTGGGCGGGCATGCTGAAGCCGGTCGAGAAGCAGCGCGTCGCGGAGGAGATCGCGGAGCAACTGCGTTCCCTCATCCTCGGCGGGCAGTACCCGCCCGGGTCGAAGCTGCCCCCGGAGCGCGAGCTGTCCAAGCGGCTGCGGGTGAACCGGGCATCGCTGCGTGAGGCCCTGAAGAAGCTCGAGCACCTGGGGCTCGTGCGGATCCGGCAGGGTGACGGCACCCGCGTGCAGAACTTCATGGAGACCGGCGGCATCGAGCTGGTGCAGCACCTCCTGTCGGCGGCAGGTCCGGGGGCGGCGGCCAAGCCCGAGCTCGTTCGTGACCTCCTCGAGTTCCGGCAGATCTTCGGCCGGGAGCTGGCGCGCCTCGGCGCGGCTCGCGCACGTACCGACAGCGAGAACCTCGCGAAGCTGCGCGCCCTCGCGGATCGCGCCGATCAGACGTCGGGCCCGGTCGAGCTGTTCGAGCTGGACTTCGACTTCTACGTCGCGCTGTCTCAGCTCGCCGGCAACCAGGTCATGCTCCTGCTCATCAACACCGTGCGCGACGGCGTGCGCCAGTACATGCCGCTCCTCGCCAACCTCGCGCCGTCGGGCGAGGCCGTGCGGCGTCATCACCGCGAGCTGATCGCAGCACTCGAGGCCGGCGATACCGTCACCGCCGCGCGCATCAGCGACGACTATCTCCGCCGCGGCGTCGAGATGGCGGCCCGCATGGGCGCCGCGCCGGACCTGGCGCCACGTCCGCAGCCGACCACGCAGCTCGCCTGAGCCATGGCCCAGCTCTCGCGCACGGAGGTCGAGGAGATCGCGTTACTCGCGCGCCTGCATCTCGAGCCCGACGAGACCACGCGACTCGAGACCGAGCTCGCCGCGATCCTCGAGAGCTTCGGCGCGCTCGCGGCGGCGAACGTCGAAGGCATCGCGCCGATGACGCACGCCGTACCTGTCGATCTCGCGCTGCGCGGTGATCAGGTCGAGCCCTCGCTGTCCGTCGACGACGCGCTCCGCGGGGCGCCCAAGCGCGCGGGGGACGTGTTCCTCGTGCCCGCCATCGTGACCGGTAAGTCCGAGTGAGCGCGACGATCGCAGATGTGACGCGGCGAATCGCCGCGGGCGAGGTGACGGCCGAAGGGCTCGTCGACGACGCGTTCGCACGCATCGGGACGATCGATCCGCACCTCGGGGCGTTCCTCGCGCTCGACGAGCGGGGGGCCCGGCAGACGGCCCGTGCGATCGACAAGGCTCGCTCCGCGAACGAACCGCTGGGCCCGCTCGCCGGGGTGCCGATCGCGCTCAAGGACAACCTCGTCACGAAGGATCTCGCGACCACCGCCGGATCGCGGATCCTCGAGGGCTGGCTGCCGCCGTACGACGCGCACGTCGTCGAGAAGCTGCGAGCGGCGGGTGCGATCATCATCGGCAAGACGAACCTCGACGAGTTCGGCATGGGTTCCTCGACGGAGCGCAGCGCCTTCAAGCCGACCAAGAATCCGTGGGACCTCTCGCTCGTACCGGGCGGCAGCTCGGGCGGAAGCGCGGCGGCCGTCGCGGCGAACCTGTGCGTGGCCTCGCTCGGCACCGATACCGGTGGCTCGATCCGGCAGCCTGCATCGTTCTGCGGCGTCGTCGGACTGAAGCCGACCTACGGCCGCGTCTCGCGCTGGGGCGTGATCGCCTACGCGTCGTCGCTCGATCAGGTCGGCCCGATCACGAAGACCGTCGCCGACGCGGCGCATCTCCTGCAAGTCATCGCCGGTCACGATCCCCGCGACGCGACGTCGCTACCGACGGCCGTCCCGAACTTCGCCGCGGCGCTGGAAGCGGGCGTCGACGGCCTGCGCATCGGCCTGCCGCGCGAGTATTTCGGCGAGGGCATCGACCCGGGCGTGCGGGCCGCGCTCGACGAGACCATCGAGGCGCTCCGGGCCAACGGCGCGACCATCGTCGACATCTCGCTGCCGCACACGCACCTCGCGTTGCCGGCCTACTACCTCGTCGCCCCGGCCGAGGCGTCGTCGAACCTCGCGCGTTATGACGGCGTGCGCTTCGGCAAGCGCGTCGAGGGTGTCGACCTCCTCGACATGTACAAGCGGTCGCGCGGCGCCGGCTTCGGCCCCGAGGTGAAGCGCCGCATCATGCTCGGCACGTATGCCCTCCGCGCCGGCTACTACGACGCCTACTACAAGCGAGCGCAGCAGGTCCGCGCGCTCATCAAGCGCGACTTCGACGAGGCCTTCACCCGATGCGACGTGATCTTCACGCCCGTCGCGCCGACACCCGCGTTCGCCTTCGGCGCCAAGGCGAACCCTGTCGACATGTACCTCGCGGACGTGTTCACGCTGTCGTGCAACCTCGCGGGCCTGCCGGGCCTGTCGGTGCCATGCGGCTTCACGAAGGCAGGCTTGCCCGTCGGGGCGCAGCTCCTGGGTAAGCCCCTCGACGAGGCGACGCTCCTGCGCACCGGTGCCGCCATCGAACGGTGGGCGGATATCACCGAGACGCCGCCGGGGGTCGCGACGCTCGAGCCCAAGCCCGATCAGGGGACGCAGCCGTCATGAGCCTCGATGACTTCGAACCGGTCATTGGCCTCGAGATTCACGTGCAGCTCGCGACGCACGCGAAGGCCTTCTCGCCCTCCGGGATCGAGTTCGGCGCCCCGCCCAACTCGTTGACCGATCCAACGGTGCTCGGCCTGCCCGGAGCGCTCCCCGTGTTCAACGCGGCCGCGCTGCAATGCGCGCTCGCCCTCGGTGTGGCGACCGGCTCGCAGATCCGGGCTCGCTCGCGGTTCTCTCGCAAGCACTACTTCTATCCGGATCAGCCGAAGGGCTATCAGATCTCGCAGTTCGACGAGCCGCTCTGCGAGCACGGTCACCTGGACGTCCTCCTCGGCAACACGGTGAAGCGCGTCGAGCTCCAGCGCATCCACCTCGAGGAGGATGCGGGCAAGAACATGCACGTCGGCAGCGTGTCCCACGTGGACCTCAACCGCGCGGGCATTCCTCTCGTCGAGGTCGTCACTGCGCCCGTGATCACGAGCGCCGACGAGGCCGCCGAGTTCATGCGGTCGCTGCACCGCCTCGTGCGCTGGCTCGGCATCTCCGAGGCGGACATGGAGCGCGGGCACCTGCGCTGCGACGCGAACGTCTCTGTACGCCGCAAGGGCGAGGACCGCCTCGGCACGCGCACGGAGCTGAAGAACATCAACTCGTTCAAGTTCGTGCAGGCCGCGATCGAGCACGAGATCACGCGCCAGGTGCGGATCGTCGACGGCGGCGGGCGGATCGAGCGCGAGACGCGATTGTGGGATGCGAACGCGGGGCAGTCGGCGCCGCTCCGGTCCAAGGAGGAGGCGAACGACTATCGCTACTTCCCGGATCCCGATCTGCCGCCGCTCGTCGTCGAGGGTCGGGTGATGGCCGAGGTGCTGCGCATGCTGCCGGAGCTGCCGGTGCCGCGGTTCCAGCGCTACACGCAGGAGCTCGGCCTCGCCGCCGATGACGCGAAGACGCTCGTCGGTGAGCGCGCCCTCGCCGACTACTTCGATGCGGCGCTGGCGGCGCACCCGGTGAAGACGAGCGCCCGCACCCTCGCGAACTGGATCCTGACGGAGCTCCTCGGCGCGCTGAACGCGGCCGGCGTCGAGATCGCGGCGTCGCCGATGACGCCGGAGACGGTCTCGGCGCTGGTGGTCCTCGTCGAGACGGGCGCGATCAGCGGCAAGATCGGCAAGGAGATCTTCGAGGAGAGCTACCGCACCGGGGAGGCCCCGAAGACGATCGTGGAGCGCCGCGGCGTGACCCAGATCTCCGACGAGGCGACGCTGGTGCCGCTCATCGAGCAGGTCATCATCGCGAACCCGAAGCAGGTCGAAGGCTACCGCGGTGGCAAGGAGAGCCTGTTCTCGTTCTTCGTCGGCCAGGTGATGAAGGCGACGCAGGGCCGCGCGAATCCGGTCGTGACCGCCGAGCTCCTGAAGGCACGACTCAAGGGCTGAGCGCGATCGTTCCCCAGTATCGCAGCGTCATCTCGCGATCGTACTGGTAGCTCACCATCGAGATCACGTGCTCGCCGAGGGCGAACGGGACGTGCTCGCCATTCACGGTGACGGTGTGCTCCTGGGTCGTGCCGCCCTGCGTGATCGTGAACGCGGCGATGAGCGCCGACTCGCCGGGACCCTCGGGCGTCTCGTGGCCGTGGCCCGTGAGACCTAGCGTGACCCCCTTCGCGAGGGCAGCGGTGGCGTCGCGCTTGATGGTGACCGTCTTCACGAGCTTCGCGACGGTGAAGCGGAGCACCTGCTGGGGCGTCGCC
This sequence comes from Kofleriaceae bacterium, assembly GCA_022842285.1. Taxonomy (GTDB): domain Bacteria; phylum Myxococcota_A; class Polyangia; order Haliangiales; family Haliangiaceae; genus JABFXX01. The sequence goes on along the minus strand of JALHPV010000041.1, from coordinate 1,909 downwards.
GACCGCAGGGCGAGCTTGTGATCGCGGGCCACCGCGCCCTCGCTCGTCCACGCCAGGTCGAGCTGGAAGGTGCCGCGCGGGATCTTCTTGAAGACCTTGGCGAGAGGAACCTCGACGCTGACCGACTCGCCCTTCTGGAGCTCGATGATCTCGACGCGTGACTTCTTGCAGGCCTCGAGCTTCGCGACGGCGGAGCCGTCCAGCCGTTCGACGGCGCCCCTGAAGTAGAGCGGCAGCCAGCAGGCCGCATCCACCGGCTTCGCGAGCGGTATGGGGCCGGTCCAGTTGCTCGTGAGCGTGATCGTCAGCGTCGGCGGCTTCGCGCCGATCTGCGCCGACAGCCTCGCGGCGACGTCGACCGCCGGCGCCACCGGCTTGGCCTCGGCGACCCGGGTTCCCACGAGCATCGCCATGACGAGCAGCCAGCGCATCTAGTTCGGCACCGTGATCGTGCCCCAGTAATCGAGCTCCATCGACTCGTCGTACGAGTAGGAGATGATCGAGAAGATGTGGGAGCCGAGGGCGAAGGGACCCTTGCCATACACGGAGGCGTAGACCTCCTTGGTCTTGCTGCCCACGGTGAGCTTGCCGGAGATCATGAGTGGCGACGGGCCGCTCCCCTCCATCATGTGCTTGTGCGAGTGGCCCGTGAACGTCAGCGTCACGCCCTTGGCGAGGCTCGCGGGCGTGTCGGCGGTGACGGTGATCCGCTTCACGAGCTTGGCGATGGTGAAGCGCAGCACCAAGATCTGCGGGGTGTCGGTTGTCACCGTCAGCTGGCGATCGAGAGCCGACGCCTCGGTGCTGTCGAACTGCAGCGCGAGCTCGTAGGTGTTCTTCGGGACCTTCTGGAACAGCTTGTCGACCGCGACCTCGACCGTGAATGAATCCTTCGGCGCGAGCTCGAACGTCTCCGTGCCCGGGGCCTTGCACGGCTTCACCGTGGCCACCTCGCTGAGATCCGACTTCAACAAGTTGCCCATGAAGTAGAGGCCGATCCAGCACACCGGGTTCTTGACCGCCGCGAGCCGCACCGGACTTGTCATCGTGTTGGTGACGACCACCTTCAGCACGGGAGCCTGTTCGCCGATCGGAGCCGAGAGCGCGGCCTTGACCGCCACCGTGGGCGTCGGCGCCTGCTTCGCCTCTGCCCCGCCCGCACCGAACATCACGCTCATCGCAAGGAGCCATCGCATGGCTCCACTATGTCACTGGGTACCCCCCTCTCGCACGGAGCGCCTGACGATCGAGCTCGGCGGCGCTGCATGTAGTTGCTCGTCCGCCCTGGGGCCGCGTCAAGGTTGACGCCCCCGTCCGGGCATCGCAGCGAACTCAGAGGTTTATGGAGGCATGCGGGCTGCACCTGCGGCGGTGATGGCCGTGCTTGATGAAACGACCCGCGAGTTCTTGATCGAGTCGTACGAGAACCTCGATCTGCTGGACCGCGATCTGGTCGCGCTCGAGAAGGACCCAGCAGCGCGCGACTGCATCGCGTCCGTGTTTCGAACGATCCACACCATCAAGGGGACGGCCGGATTCCTGGGATTCGGTCAGCTGGAGAAGCTGACCCACGCCGGCGAGACGCTGCTGGCGAAGCTGCGCGACGGAACCCTCGAGTTCACATCGGGGCACATCACCATCCTGCTCGAGCTGGTCGACCGCACGCGCTGTGCGCTGCGCTCGATCGAGAGCGGGGCGGGCGAGGGCGACCCCGCCGGCGGCGACCTGATCGATCGCCTGCGCGCCGTCTCTGCCGGGGCGGCGCCTCCGGAGCGGTCCTCGCCGCCGGCTGGCATCGACCCTGTGCCCGCGCCTGCGGTCGCCGCGCCTGCGGTCGCCCCACCGGTGGTTGCCCCACCGACCGTCGTCGCTGCTGCGGCGGCTCCGATCGCCCCCACGAAGGGGACGC
>JALHPV010000040.1 GCA_022842285.1 Kofleriaceae bacterium | reverse complement strand
CAGCGCCGAGGGCGTCCCGGTGTCTCGCCGGCGACCGCCCCGGAGCACCGGTGCCATCCGCAGCCGCAGGGCCACCGTCGCCGCGTCGGGACGCTTCGCCGGGTCCTTGGCCAGGCCATCGAGGATCGTGGCGGCCATCTCGGTGGGCACGGGGGCGGCGAGCGGGAGCTCGGCGAGTGGGATGGGCGGGAGGTACAGGTGACCGGCGAGGATCGTCGGTACGGTGGCCCCCTGAAACGGTGGCCGCCCCGCGAGCACTTCGTAGAGCGTCGCGCAGAGCGCGTACACATCCGCGGCGGGCCCCAGATCCTTGCCCTCGATCTGCTCGGGGGCCATGTAGTAGGGCGTGCCGAGGACGATGTCGCCGCTGGTGAGGCGGCCGAGGTCCTGGCGCCCATCGACGAACGCGAGCCCGAAATCGGCAAGCCGGACGCGCGAACCATCCACGAAGACGTTGGCCGGCTTCACGTCGCGGTGGACGATCCCGAGGGCGTGCGCGGCCGCGAGCACGTCGGCGAGTCCGGCGCCGATCTCGCTGGCCGGCTCGGCGCGCATCGGGCCGCCGGCCTCGAGCACGGCCTCGAGCGTCGGAGCGCGAACGAGCTCCATCACGAGGTAGCGCCGCCCGTCGTGCTCGCCGGTCGCGTAGATGTCCACGGCGCCGGGATGGCGCAGCTGGGCCAGCACGCGGGCCTCGCGGTCGAACCGCTTGTCCGCGGTCGTGCTCTTCATCACTTTGATCGCGACGTCGCGGCCAAGCACCCCGTCCCGGGCCCGGTAGACGGTGGCCGCCGCCCCCGTTCCGAGCACGTCACCCAGCTCGTATCTGTCGGCGAGGAGCACCCCTGGATCGTACTCCCCCGCGGGGGAATCCTTCGGTCTAGTGAGCGGCTCGCGCAGTCGCACTCGCCGGGCGATCGTAATTTCGCTCAGTCCCGGGGTAAGGTCGGGCCCGCATGGTCGGTTGTGCCATCTGCGGGGCCAAGGACCCCAGCAACCTCTGCGCGAGCTGTGCGGCAGAGCTCGATTCCCCTGTGCCCTTCATCGCGGAGCAGGTGCTGTTCGCGGCCGCCAAGCCCGTCGGCCCCGCCCTCCTGGACGTCTGGGGGCGCGCCCATCTGCTGGAGGCGGTCACGCCGATCGGTCGCACGCCCCAGGCACGGGGCCTGACGTTGATCCACGCCTCCGTCTCGCGCCGCCACGCGGAGCTGCGCGGCAACGTCCTGCACGACCTCGGCAGCTCCAACGGCACCCGCGTCAACGACGAGCCGCTCGATGGCCCGCGCGAGCTGGTCTCCGGAGATCGCCTGAGCTTCGGTGCCGTTGGCTTCTACTACGCGACCGGCAATCGCATTCACGCCAACGCCGCGACGCACCTCGGCTCGCGCACGCTGCGCCCCGAGGATGCCCCCCGCGCCGAGCGCCTCGCCGCGCCGAGCGACTCCACCCACGCCGGCCTGCCGCACCTCGGCTTCAAGCTCGTCGAGCCCACGGCGGGCGGTGGCGGGTATCTGCTCGCAGTCGGTCAGGAGCTCCAGCTCACCGATACCCAGCTCGCCCTCCTGCGTGTCCTCGCCGACCGCATGCTCGCCGAGGGCGACACATCGCCGCTCGTGCGAGGCTTTGTCCCCACGGGGCAGCTCATCGCAGACCTGCCGTGGGATTCGCTCGAGCCCGACGAGAACAATCTCAAGCAGCTGGTGCGTCGCGTGCGCCGCATGCTCGAGGGCATCTGCCTCTCCGGACTCCTCGAATCGCGCCGTGGTCTCGGCTACCGCTTGCGCTGCATCCCTGTCGAGGACGGCTCGTGATCAAGGACCGTGTCTTTCGAGATCCGGTCCACGGCCTCATCGAGTTCAAGGGCGCCGACCGCCCCATCGCCGACCTCCTCGAGACACATCCGATGCAGCGCCTGCGCCGCATCAAGCAGATGGGGTTCGCGTGGCTGGTCTATCCCGGCGCCGAGCACTCGCGCTTCGGTCACGCCCTCGGTGCGTTCCATATCGCGCAGCGGGTGACGCGGCGCCTCGATCTGGATCCGCAGCTCGCGCTCCACGTGAAGGTCGCGGCCCTGCTCCACGACATCGGTCACGGACCGTTCTCTCACGCGTGGGAGCACGTCTTCCCCGGCCACGATCACGAGCGCTGGGGAGCCCGCATCGTCGGCGAGAACGCCGAGCTCGCCGCGGCCCTCGAAGCGCTCGAGCCCGGACTGCCCGCAACCCTGCGCGCGTTCTGGGGCAAGGGCTACAAGCCGCACTTCGCTCGCAAGCTCGTCTCGTCGCAGCTCGACGTCGATCGGCTCGACTACCTCCTGCGCGATGGCCACTACTCCGGCGCCGGCTACGCCACGTACGACCTCGACTGGATCATCCACGCGATCCAGATCGCCGACGTCCACACCGGCGGGGAGAATCCGAAGGATCTCGTCATCGACTACCGCCGCGGGATGTACGCCGTCGAGCAGTACCTGTTCGCGCGCTCGTACATGTACGCGCAGGTCTATCACCACAAGACGGTGCGAGCCGCCGAGTGGATGTTCATCAAGACGCTCGAGCGCTTCGCGCAACTGACCCGCCAGGATGCCGAGCCCGGGGGCTTGCCCATCGCCGGCGCGATGGCTCGCGGTGCGGAGGTCTCCGTCGGTGATTACCTCCGGCTGCAGGACGTCTCCCTCACCACCGCCCTCGACGCGTGGTCCGAGAGCGCGGCCGATCCGGTCCTCCGTGACCTCGCGGGCCGCCTCGTCCATCGCCGCCTGTTCAAGACGTTCGACCTCGGCGACGACAAGGCCGCCGCCGACTTCCTGTGGCCCCACGCGCTCCAGATCGCCGAGGCGCGCTTCGGTCCCGCCGCGTCGAGCTACCTCCATCTCGATACGGCGCGCCAGGTCGGCTACCTCGCCGCCGGCGACGAGGAGCTCCACGTGATCGATCACCCGCGCTACGGGGCGGTCACGCTGTCCCGTCTCCTCGAGGACATGCCGCTCGGCCAACCGATGGCGGCGATCAGATTGGTGTGTGCCCCCGAGCTCGTCGACGAGCTTCGCCCGCATGTCGAGCATGCGCTCGGCCGCGGGCGCGGAAGAAAGTGAATCATGGCCAAGCAACGGATCGCGATCCTCGGTGGAGGAATGGGCTCCCTGACGGCGGCGTTCGAGATCTCGAACGCTCCCGGCTGGCAGGAGCAGTACGACATCACGGTCTACCAGCTCGGCTGGCGGCTCGGCGGTAAAGGCGCGAGCGGTCGCAACGGCGAGCACTTCGATCGCATCGAGGAGCACGGCCTCCACATCCTCCTCGGGTTCTACGAGAACGCCTTCCGCGTGCTGAAGCAGTGCTACGACGAGCTCGGCCGACCGCCGGGAACGCCGCTCGCGACGTGGCAGGACGCGTTCAAGCCGCACAACTACGTGGTGCTGACGGAGCAGATGCCCGACGGCTCGTACGTCCCATGGGTGATGGACTTCCCGCCGAACAGCGATGTGCCCGGCACCGGCGGCGTGTTGCCGACACCGTGGGCCATGATCCAGATGACACTCGGCTGGCTGAAGCAGCTCTTCGGCGCGAGCAAGTCGCTCCCCGATGCTCACCAGAACCTCGAGTCAGCGCATGGCCACGCGACGGAGCTGAACCACCTCGGCGTGCTCGAGGAGCTCGCGAAGCTCGCAGCGTGGTTGCACGCGCGCGTGGATGGTGTCGAGAGCAATGCCGACTGGCGCCGCGACTTCTGCACCGTCGACCTGGGAGTGGCCGCGATCAAGGGCCTCATCGAGAGCAAGGTCATCTGGACGCATGACTACTTCGCGCTCGACAAGGACGACTTCCGGACGTGGCTGTCGGCACATGGCGCGCACGAGGTCTCGGTGAACAGCGCGTACATCAGCGGCATGTACGACCTCGGGTTCTCGTTGCCCGGACAGGTCGGCGCGGGCACGGCCATCAACGGCATCCTCCGCATGTGCTGGACCTACAAGGGCGCGGTGATGTGGAAGATGCAGGCGGGGATGGGCGACACCATCTTCGGCCCGCTCTACCTCGTGCTGAAGCAGCGGGGCGTGAAGTTCGAGTTCTTCTCCCGCGTGGACGCGCTGCACACGTCGCCCGATGGCCGGCTCGTCGAGCGGATCGACATCGGCCGCCAGATCGCGGTGAAGGGCGAGTACGATCCGCTGGTCCCGGTGAAGGACCTGCCGTGCTGGCCGAGCGAGCCTCGCTACGAGCAGCTCGTGGGTGGCGACGAGCTGAAGGCCTCGGGCGCCGACCTCGAGGACTGGTGGACGACCTGGCAGGACACGGGCGGGCGCACGACGCTGCAGCTCGGCGTCGACTTCGACCAGGTGGTCCTCGGCATCTCCATCGCCGCATTCCCGTACATCGCGTCGGAGCTCTCGGCGGCGAGCCCGCGGTTCGCGGCGATGGTGAAGGCGCTCGGGACGACGCAGACGCAGGCCACGCAGCTCTGGTTCTCGTGTGATCTCGCCGGCCTCGGCTGGACGCTGCCGTCGCCGGTGCTCGACGGCTACGCGGAGCCGATGGACACGTGGGCTGACATGACGCATCTCCTGCCGCGCGAGTCGTGGCCGCCCGCGCTCGAGCCGAAGAACCTCGCGTACCTGTGCTCGCCGCTGCCCGATGATGGTCCGTTGCCACCGCGCAGCGAGCACGGCTACGCGCAGAAGCAGGCGGCGCGGGTGAAGGCGAACGCGCTCTCGTGGATCACCAACTCGGCAGCGGGCATCTGGCCCGCGACGACCACGGCGGCGGGCTTCGACTGGAACCTCCTCGTCGCACCCGGCGATCCGGCCACGGGCCCGGCGCGGTTCGATTCGCAGTACTGGCTCGCGACGCTGAACCCGTCAGACCGCTACGTGCTCGCGCTACCGAACAGCGTGCAGTTCCGCCTGCGGGCGCACGACGCCGGCTTCAACAACCTCCTGCTCGCGGGTGACTACCTGCGCACGGGCATGAACGTCGGGTGCGTCGAAGCGGCGACCATGGGTGGCATGCAGGCGTCGCGGGCCATCTGCGGACGCCCCTCGGAGATCATCGGTGATGACCAGACCTGACTACATCGCCCGTGGCGGCGACCTCGTGATGGCGCCGCCGCTCGAGCTGACGAAGGCGACGATGTACTCGTTCCTCGTCGGGGCTGACTACCAGGCCCTCGTCGACGTTTGCGACAAGCAGCTGAACGCGGTCACCGCGAGCGTGGGGGTCCGCTACCAGCCGCTCCTGCCCTTCGTGGCGATCGTCTGCGCGGACATCGCGAAGTCGTACTCCACGACGCCGCCCGATTCGCTGAAGGGGTGGATGGCGGAGCGCGACTTCGGCATCTGGATCCCGGTCGTCTCGAACAGCGGCAAGATCGGCTGGTATCTGCCCTACGTGTTCGTCGACAACGTCGCCGCGATGGTGACGGGGCGCGAGGTCTACGGCTTCTTCAAGCAGACCGCGACCCTCGCGATGCCGGACTCGCCGGGCGCGGCGGGCGATTTCTCGGTCGACGCGCTCGTGATCGAGAAGTACTCGCCCGAGAGCACGGCCCAGACGATCCGCCTCATGACCCTCACGTCGACGGAGAGCCTGACCGCGCCGGACGGCGAGCTCACGTCGGTGCGCGAGCTTGCTCTCGGCGTCTGGAAGGACGTGAAGCGACTGTTCTACGACACCGTCGCCGATGTGAAGGTGCTGCCCGTGTCGGTCTGGGACCTCATCAAGAACATGCTCGAGGAGCTCGTGACCGGCGACGTGCCGATGGTCTTCCTCAAGCAGTTCCGCGATGCGACCGATCCGACCAAGGCCTGCTACCAGGCCGTGATCGAGGCACCCGCACACCTGCAGAAGTTCGAGCGGGGGTGGTTCACGCATCCGCACGACGTGACGATCACGCCCGCCGATTCGCATCCCATCGTGAAGGAGTGCGGGCTCGCCGGGCCGGCCATCCGCTCCGAGCTCGGGTTCTGGTGCCAGATGCAGTTCGTGATGCAGCCCGGCAAGGTCATCGCCGAGCACACCTGATGGAACGCACCGCGATCAACGACTACCGCATCGTCGACGTGCTCGGGCGCGGCGGCATGGGCGTCGTGTATCGCGCGGTGCACATGCCCACCGGGGCGCCGGCGGCGGTGAAGACGGTGCGCACGCCGAGCGAGTCAACGCTCGAGTCGATCCGCCGCGAGATCCTGATGCTACGCGAGCTGCAGCACCCGAACGTCGTCGCCATCCGCGATCACGGCGTCTCCGACGGGATGCCCTGGTACGCGATGGATCTCTTGCGGGGGCGCACGCTGCGCGATGACTTCCGGAGCTGGTTCCCGGAGCCCGCCCCCGCCGAGGCGGCCACGCGCGACCTCCTCGGCCCCGGTCGCAAGGGCTCGCGGCCCAGTGGCAGTGGCTCGGGTGAGATCACGGCCGAGATCGTGCCGGCGGTGCGGCTTCCGTCCCCGCCCTACTCCCTCGGCTACATCGTCGAGCTGTTTCGTCGGCTCTGCGATCCGCTCGCGTACGTGCACGGCCAGGGCGTGATCCATCGCGACCTGTCGCCCGCCAACGTGTTTCTCACCGACGACAACCAGCCTGTCCTGTTCGACTTCGGGCTCGCCGCGCAGTTCCGTACCGACTCGAGCCGCGAGGTGCTGGAGGTCGGTGGGCTCACCCGTGGCACGCCGCATTACATGGCCCCGGAGCAGGCCCGCGGCGAGATCGTGGACGCGCGCGCCGACGTCTACGCGCTTGGCTGTCTCCTGTTCGAGGCGCTCGCCGGCCGACCACCGTTCCTCGCCGAGAGCTCGATGGCCGTGTTGCTCCAGCACATCGAGGAGCCCCCGCCGGCCCCCTCGCAGTTCGCGGAGATTCCGACGGAGCTGGACGTGCTCGTGCTCCGCATGCTGGCGAAGCGGCCCCGCGATCGCATCGGCTACGTGGACGACGTGGCCTCCGCCCTGGATGCCATCGCCGCCTCACCGATCACGCCGCGCGTAAAGGCGAAGGCGTACACCTACCGGGCGAGCTTCGCCGGCCGCGCCGAGGTGATCGAGCAGATGGAGCGCGCGATGAAGCGGCTCGCCGCCGGCAGCGGCGGCGCGGCGTACTTCGTCGGCGAGAGCGGCGTCGGCAAGACGCGCCTCGTCTCGGAGGTGGCCGCTCGCGCCCGCGAGATGGGAGTGCGGGTGGTGACGGGCGAGTGCGATCTCCACGGCGCGCCGCTGCATCCATTCCGGCCGATGCTGCAGCTCCTGCTCGACCGCTGCCGCGAGAGTGGCGCGGAGGAGGCGCGGCGGCTGCTCGGCGATCGCGCCGCCGTGCTCGCGCAGTTCGAGCCAGGGCTCGCGCGGTACGTCGCGCCTGGCGAAGCTACCGCGGGTCCGGTCACGCTGCACAGCGATGCGGCGCGGGCGCGCGTGCTCCAGTGCGTGCGCGAGACGGCCACCGCGCTCGCCTCCGACGAGCCGCTCCTGATCGTCCTCGACGATCTGCAGTGGGCGGACGAGCTCACGCTCGCGCTCGTCGAGTCCGGAGACGTCGGCGAGCTCGCGCAGCTACGCATCTACTTCCTCGCGACCGTGCGGGCCGAGGAGCGTACGCTCGATGTCGAGCAGGCCCTGTCGTCGCTCGGGGCAACCGCCCATCACCTCGCGCGGCTCGATCGCGCGGCCATCGGCGACATCGTGCGCGACATGCTCGCCCTCGACGGTGATGCGCCGACCCTGACCGACTTCGTGGCCTCGCGCGCCGAGGGCAATCCGCTCTTCGCCGCCGAGTACGTACGCGTCGCCGTCGATGAAGGGGTGCTCCAGCGCGACGGCGCAGGTCGCTGGAAGGTCGCCCGCCGCGATGACAACGAGAGCTACGACACCCTGCCCACACCCGATTCCGTGCAGGCGCTGATGCGACGCCGCCTGCGCTGGCTCTCCGACGACGCGCGCGAGGTCACGCTGGCGATGTCCGTCCTGGGACGGACCGCGGACCCGGGTGTGCTCGCCGCGACGGCCGCGATCGGTGAGGAGCGAACGCGGGATGCGGTGGTCGAGCTCCTGCACAAGCAGGTGATCGAGGAGATGCAGGCGCCGCCGATGCCGCGCAAGCGCGCCGACACCAAGGCTCCGGCCCAGCGCACCACGAAGCTGCGCCCGATCGCGGACGAAGAAGCCGCGACGCGCCCGGTGATCCCGAACCCGGTCGGCTCGTCGAAGCAAGGCGAGCTGCGCTTCATCCACGACAAGCTGCGCGAGCAGGCCTACGGACAGATGGGCGCGAACCATCGCACCGACCTCCATCACCGCGCCGCGCTCGCGCTCGAGGCATCGTTCCAGGGCTCGGCCGAGCTCGAGCAGCAACTCGGAGCGCTCGCCCATCACTGGGAGCAAGCGGGCGACCTCCGGCGCGCTGCCGAGTATCTCGAGCGCGGTGCGCAGCGCGACCTCGGCTCGGCGGCCTTCCGCGAGGCCCGCGCACTCCTGACGAAGCTCCTCGCCCTTCCTCTCGAGTCGTCCTCGGCACAGCGCGCCCGCTGGCAGCGCTGGCTCGGCGAGGCCTGTTACGCCCTCGGTGACCTCGTCGCGTGTGCCACGCACACCGAAGCGTCGCTCGCCGAGCTGGGCCGGCCGCTGCCGACGACAGGGCTCGGGTGGGGCCGGGCCATCGCCCGCGGCCTCGCGCAGCAAGTCTGGTCGCGTCTGCGCCCGACGCAGGGCCGCGTCCCGTTCTCCGTCGAGCGCGAGCCCGAGGTCACGGCCGCCCTGGCCGCGGCCCGGATGACGAGCTGCTACTTCTTCCGCGATGACTCGCTCGGTGTGGTCGGCGCCGCCCTCTCGGCCGTGAACCTCGCGGAGCGCGCGGGCACCGGGGTCCCGGTCGGCGAGATCTACGGCCAGCTCGGCTACGTTGCCGGCCTCGCGCGCTTGGCGCCCCTCGCGCGCATGTACTTCGCGCAGGGCAAGCGCGTGGCCGCGGCCACGTCGGACGAGATCGCGCTCATCAAGGTGCTGTCGACCGAGGCCGCGCTCGCCGTCGGCAATGCCGACTTCGACCTGTCGCGCGCGCTCGCTCACGACGTGCTGGTGCGATCGCAGCGTCTGCGCAATCCGCAGGAAGCCGAGGTCGGCTTGACCATCCTCGGGCACGTCGCCTTCCTCGTCGGCGACTACTCCCGGGCGCGCCAGCTCGCGACCGAGCTGCTGGTGATGGCGCGGGCTCGGGGCCATCAGCAACACGAGTCGTGGGGCATCTACACGGAGGGGCGAGCCGACCTCTACGCCGGCAAGCCCGCCGCCGCCGCCGAGGCCTTCACGCGTGCCAAGCCCCTCATCGCGACCGGCGATGACGCCTCGCATGTCCTCGTCGACGGGATGAGCGCCCATGCCCACGCCCTCACCGGCGACCTGGCCCGCGCTCGCGACCTCGCCGACGCCACGACGCAGCGCATCGGTACGCGAACCCCGCCGGTGTTCACGATCGCCGAGGGCTTCATCGGCGCGGCCGATGCCTACCTCGAAGTTCGCGCCCGCACGCACGATGCCTCGCTCGATCCCGCGATCAGGACCGCGATCGCCAACATCGAGCGCCTCGCCCGCGTCTTCCCGATCGCCGGCCCCGGTGGGGCCCTCGCCCGGGCGCGTCATGCCTCGCTCCTCGGGGAGGCGCGGCGCGCACGGAAGGAGTGGGCCCGGGCGCTGGCGGTGTCCGAAACGCTTGCCATGCCAGCCGCCATCGCGGCCGCCCGCGCCGGTCTCGCTCGGATACGATAGTCATCCGTTGGCGGGGCCGGAGGCATTCGAGACACAAGCGCTGGCCCCCCGGCGCGAACGGGGTCTGACGCCACCTCCCGTCGGAGAGAGCCGCGCCGGTACCAGCGCGACGACGGTCGGATCGCCCCTCGAAGCGCTCGAACGCGACGAGATGGTGCGCACGCGACGCTTCTGCATGATCGCGTTCGCGATCTGCGGCGCCGGTGGGCTCGCGGTGGTCCTGCTCCCCGGCGATCCGACGGCGGGCTTCGCGCTGCTCTCGGCGCTGGGCTGCGCCATCGCGGCCATCATGTTTCTGCTGCGCCGTACGAGTGACCCGCTGTCGTTCCGCAAGCCCTCGACGTCCCTCGGCTGGTTCATCCCCGCCGCGTGCGTGACGACGGCGATTCCCTACTTCGGCGTGTTCTCGCCGGCCCCCGTGATCCTCGTCCTCGGCATCTACTTCACCGGGCTCGGCAAGAGCACGCGGCTCGCGTACGCCGTCTACACCGTGTGTGCCGGCATGCAGGCGCTGTTCGCGCTCCTCGTGATCACGGGCGCAGCGCGGGACACGGGCCTCGTACGGATCGTGCCGCTGACGATGCGCGATCAGATCGTGGTCCAGGGGCTCGTGCAGTTCGTCCTGCTCGCGACGCTCATCACCGCACGTATGTCACGGCGCACGGCGCTCGACGCGATCGGCGAGCTGGAGCGCGCGGTGCGCCTCGCGGCTCATCGCGAAGCGCTGTTGCTCGAGGCGCGGGAGGAGCTCGAGCGAGCGTTGCGCTCGGGGCGCGGTCGGTTCACCGACCAGGTGCTCGGGCACTACCAGCTCGGTCAGGTCATCGGCCATGGCGCGATGGGCGAGGTCTACTCCGCCATCGACACGAGCAGCGGCGCGAAGGTGGCCATCAAGCTGCTGGCGCAGGCGTCGCTCGGCAACACGAATCACGTGCTCCGCTTCATGCGCGAGCTGCGGACCGCCGTCGAGGTCAAGTCGCCCCACGTCGTGACCGTGCTCGAGGTCGGAGAGAAGCCGGTGCCCTACCTCGTGATGGAGCTGCTCGACGGGCAAACGCTCGGCGAGATCCTGCGCGAGCGGAAGATGCTCGCGCCCGCCGAGGTCGTCGACATCGTGCAGCAGATCGGCGTGGGCATCACCGCCGCGGCGGCCGTCGGCGTGGTGCATCGCGATCTGAAGCCGCAGAACGTGTTCCGACACCACGGTGTCTGGAAAATCCTCGACTTCGGCGTCGCCCGCGCGATCGATGCCAGTGACACGCTGACCGCCGGGCACGTCGTCGGGACGCCGTCCTACATGGCTCCCGAACAAGCGTCCGGCGGCACGGTCGATCACTGCACGGATCTCTACGCGGTCGCCGCCATCGCATACCGCGCGCTCACGGGCTATCCGCCCTACGCGGGCGGCGAGATCGCCGAGACGTTGTACCGTGTGGTGAACACGCGCCCGCGCGCGCCCGTCGTCATCGCGCCGCACCTGCCCGCCGACCTGGATCGCGTCCTGGCGATCGGTCTCGCGAAGGATCCGGCCGACCGCTTCAAATCCGCGGGCCAGTTCGCGACCGCGCTCTCGGAGGCGTTGTCGGATCGCCTGGCGCCCGCCCTGCGCGCCCAGGGCGATGCGCTGATCGCCAATGGTGCCTGGGCCGCCTCCCGCCCGTCGACGACACGCCTGCGACGCTAGTCCTCCGACTTAGTCGCAGATCGGGATCGACCAGAGCGCGTCGTCATAGGCGGCGAACACGGTGGCGGCGCTGTCACGCGCGACGACCGTCCAGGAGTCGGGAGCGTCGGTGGGTAGCCCGCCCACGTCGATCGTCTCGAAGGCGGCGCCGTCGATGCCGATGTGAATGCCGGCGGCATCGCTCCAGACGACGCGCAGCTGGTCGCCACGCATGGTGCTGCCGAAGAACCCGGGGCTCACGGGCGCAACGACCCGGACGGGGGAGACCTGCAGGCTCGACGAGTCGATCGTGCGGACAACGAGCTCGCTGCCGCGCACGTAGGTGACGTGGACCTGGGTCGCCGTGCCGGTCACGACCGGGCGCGTCCCGATGGGATCGATGTCGATCGGCAGGAAGGCCGCCCGGGGGCGGGGGCTCCCGAGCACGATGGCGAAGAGGCCGAGGCCCTCGGCCTCGATGACGGCGATCGAACCGACCTCGTCGCGCGGGATGACGCCGGCCGCGGTGATCTGGCGGCCGACGTCGATGGCCGTGGATACGCCCGTCGGGATGCCGTCGGCGTCGAGCTCCCACCTCGTGAGCTGCTGTCCGGCGAACGACACCGCGAAGCGCTGTCCATCCGCCGTCGCGAAGAAGGGCACCGCCGGTTGCTGCGTCGGCGTCTCCTCGACCGCCGAGGTGTACTGCCCCATGTTGTCGGGGAAGGTCTTCCAGTAGAAGACGCCTTGGTCCGTCACGAGGCCGCCGAGGATGCGTGTGCCGTCCCACTGCAACACGACCCGCTCGTAGGTGGTGCTGAATCCCTCCACCGGTGTCGAGCGCCCGGGAGAGCTCGGGGTCGCGTCCGACAGGTCCGCGGCGACTATCAGGCCATCGACCGCCGTCGCGTCGCCACGCTGAACCGCGAGCGCGTATCCGAGCGGCGTGCCCGTGCCCGCCATCCCGACCACCGGCGCCTGCGGACCGAGGTCCACACCAGGTACCTGCGCCGCCGCACACGGCTGCACCGGCCCGTCCATCGTGACGAGCGGCAGATCGTCGAACCCGACACGGCCGCAGCCCGTCGCCAACAACACCGCGATGGCAGCGAGCCGAGCCACGGTGAATCCTACTCCGGGTATCCGGCGTGCGTGCTAGCGTTCATCATCACGCGGCCGACGACCACGGCACCTGCATGCCACCCGCTGTGTGTCCTCGTGGGAGCGGCGACGTGCAGCCTGGCCATCCGTCGGTCGCACGGGTGCCGACCGAACCTGACGGCGCGCGAGGTCGATCCCGCCGTCTTCGCCGAGGTTCGCGCACTCCTCGCGACCCTCACCACCCCCGTCGGGGACGTGCAGAGCGCCGCGACCCGCCTCGCCGCCATCATCCGCCGCGAGGCCCTCGATGATCGCCACCTCCTCGCCCACGCGCGCAGCGACGAGCCCGACCTGGTCCCCGCCCTGGAGCACCTGACATCTCGGCCTACATCGTCGCCGTAGCCGCCCGGCACAAGCTCGCCGATACTCGGGGCATGGTGAGGGCGCTCCTCGTGATCGCAATGGTCGCGGCGTGCGGTGACGATTCGTCGCCCGCCGACGGGCCGAATGACAACGCCGCGGACGACACCACGGACACGGCGTCCGACGACACGCCCGCTGACGACACCCCCGCCGATGATGGCCCCGGCGACGACGCGCTGCCGGCTCCCGATGCGGCCCCCGATGGCAACACGATCGACGCGGCCCTCCCGGATGCCGCCCCCGGCGTCGGCGAACCGCCCGAGCTCACCGGCATCACGCTCTTCCACAACCAGGTCCGCCTCGCCGTCGACACGCCCACGCCGCTGCCGCAGCTCGTCTGGAGCGAGACCCTCGCCGCCACCGCGCGGGCGTGGGCCAGCCGGTGCACCGACACGGCCGCGCCCGCGGGCCTCATCGACCACAACCCCAACCGCTCGCAAGGTCACCCGTACTACGTGGGCGAGAACGTCTACGGCTCGTCGGGGACCGCCAACGCCATGGGCGCCGTCAGCCTCTGGGCTGCCGAAGCGGCCAACTACAACTACGCCAGCAACACGTGCTCGGGGGTCTGTGGCCACTACACGCAGATCGTCTGGCGCACGTCCCTCGAGCTCGGCTGCGCGATCTCCACCTGCCCCGCCCTCACGTACCGCTCATCCATCGTCTGCAACTACGGCCCCGGCGGCAACAACGGCAACCGCCCCTACTAGGACCTCGCATGAAGACCATCACCTTCATCCTCCTCGTCGTCGCCGCCTGCGGCAGCGACGACGCCACCACGGACACCAACGACGCCCAAGACGACGACACGGATCTGACCGGCACCGACTCGGCCGACGCTGACTCGGCCGATGCCGACGCGGCCGACGGCGATGACAACAGCGCCGGCGAACCGCCCGAGCTCGCCGGCATCACCCGGGCCCACAACGACGTGCGCGCCGCGGTCGATACCGCCACGCCGCTTCCTCCGCTCGTGTGGAACGAGGACCTCGAGGCCACGGCCCGGGCCTGGGCGGAGTCGTGTACCGACAACGAAGCGCCGGCCGGCCTCATCGACCACAACGACGGCCGCTCCGCCGGCCACCCGTATTACGTCGGCGAGAACATCTACGGCTCCTCGGGCGGTGCCACCGGGCTCGATGCCGTGGAGTCGTGGGCGTCCGAAGAAGCCGACTTCAACCCGGCGAACGGCTCCTGCTCGGGGGTCTGCGGCCACTACACGCAGATCGTGTGGCGGACCTCGGTCGAGCTCGGCTGCGCCCTCTCGAACTGCCCTGGCCTGACCTACGGCTCGAGCATCGTCTGCAACTACGGCCCGGGTGGCAACAGCGGCGGTCTCCCGTACTGAGCAGCGCAGCGAGGAGGATTTGTGCTATCTCGTCTGCACGGGGTGTAGCGCAGTCTGGTAGCGCACGTGTTTTGGGTGCACGGAGTCGCAGGTTCGAATCCTGTCACCCCGACGAAAATCGGTCTTCCCAGTGATGCTTGAGATGGCAGTTGGCACACAGCACGTCGCACTTCGCCATCTCACGTAGCAGCCGCTCTCTCGACCAACCGTTGGCGAGGGCCCGACCGATGTCGAGCTCTTTGCTCGCTCGGTCGCGATGATGGAATTGTAGACACTCGGAGGCTGACTCACCGCAGCGTTCGCAGGACAACGGCCCCTTGAGTTCGGCGACCCAGGACCGGAGCTCCTCGCGACGGCGCTGTTGCCACGCGATCTTGCGTTGCGCGTTCGCGCGGTACCACCGACGCCACGCGGCGTTGAACGCAGCGCGATCAGCGATTGGCATCTGCCATCTCCTTCGCGTGGTGCTTCAGGTGGCAATTGGCACACAGCACCTCGCACTTGGCGATCTCGGCCTCGATGCGACGGCGACTCCAGCCACGCCGCACTGCATCGGAGACCGAGACCTCTTTCTGCATGCGGTCCGTGTGGTGGAACTGGAGGCAGCCCGGGTGGGGCTCGCCGCAGCGCCGGCAAACCAGAGCGCTCTTCAGCTCGACGAACCAATCAGCAATGGCACGCCGACGAGCCAGACGTACGATCCGCCTTCGCTCGGCGATCTCCGGACCACCACGAGACTTCGTACGCGCGTACCACGCTCGCACGGTCGCACGCCGCTGGTCGGGATCCTTCGCAGGCACCCCACGATGGTGCTGTCCGGTCCGATGTCCGGCAACCGAAACGACAACACCCGCTGCGATCGAGCAGCGGGTGTGGGGCGCGTGAAGCGCTCGCTTACTTCGCGGGGGCTTCGGCGGCCTTCTCGGCCGGCGCGTTCGTCGACGGCGTGGGGGTCTTGCCACCCGCCCAGCCGAAGTAGTTGCGCATCATCGTGGTCTCGGTGTTGAGCTCGTTGAGCGCCGGGTCACCGGTGCCCGACTTGATGACCTCGTCGAGCTTTGCCTCGCAGGTGGCGCAGGGGGTCTTGGCGATCTTGGGGAGGGCCAGGAGGATCGACTGACGGATCAGGCGCTCCTTGCGCTTCGCGTTGTCGAGGAGGAGGTCGGTGAACTGCGAGGCTTCCTGCCCGCGCTTGCCGAGCTCGAGCATGCCGCGCTCGATGTTGGCCTCGAGGACGGCCTGCTTCTGGTCCTTGGTCCAGTCGGAGAGCTTGTCGCCGGGGAAGCCAGCGAGGTACGGCGCGAGGTTCTTCTCGGACTGCTCGACGGTGAGCTTCAAGGTGTCGGCGTAGCACTGCAGCTTGTCACCGCAGCGGATGCCAACCTCGATGCGCGCGATGTGCGAGAGGAACATGCGGGCGAAGGACGTGTAGCCCTTCACCTCGTTCTCGGCCTGGCGGTACGGATCGGTGATGGCCTTGTTGGCCTTCTTCAGCGCCTTGTAGTCGGCCTCGAGCTTGTCGACCTCGGCGGCGATCGCCTGGAGCTGCTTCGTCTGCGCCGTCGCCTCGGCGTCCGACGCCGGCTTCTTCGCCGACAGCTCCTTCGACATCTTGATGGAGGCGACCTTCTTGTCGTCCCACTGCTGCTTCAGCGCCTTCAGCTTGGCGTCGGCGGCATCGGCGGCCGGCTTCTTCTCGGCGGACGTCTTGCGAGCGACGTCGGCGGCCGCGATGTACTTCGCGGCCTGATCCTTCAGCGTCTTGATCTCCTTGTCCGTCTTCGCGATGCGCGCGAAGGCGGTGGCCGCTTCCTGACGAAGGCGCTCGCCTTCGGCGTCCTTGATCGTGTTGTCGGCGGCGATCGCGGCGAGCTCGGTGGCACCGGAGCCATCACGAACGAGGAAGGCGTACGCCGAGGCGGCCATCGAGCGAGTGAGGTACGCGGACGGGGTCGCGTTCTTGTTGTCCCACATCTCGCGGACCTTCTTCGCCGCATCGGCGGAGCCGATCTTGCGGAGCGAGTCGAAGATCGCGGAGTACTGCGTGTAATCCGGCGTCGAGTCGGTGTGATAGAAGACCGGCAGCTCGGGCCGCTCGAGGACCTTGAGCAGATCGGGCACGGTGGCCGGATCGTAGAAGTCACCGAGGACGACGGCGGGGTAGTAGTCCATCGCCGAGTTCGGGAGGCACGGCGCGGACGGATCCGTCTTGTCGCAGTCCTCGCCGAGCTTCTTGTCCTTGAAGAGCTGGTTCACCGCCGCGTGCTCGTGGCGGAGAATCTTGCGCATCTCCTCCTTGGCGGTCGGGCCGGCGGCGACGAGCGCGCGACGGGTCTGACCGAAGAGCGCGGGCACGCGGTACATCGCGAGGATGAGCGCGGGCGTGGCGGACGGAACGCGAAGGTCACCGAGCGCGTTGATCGCGGCGCCGGTGAGGCCGAGGTAGAAGCCGTACTTCTCCTCGGCAGAGCGCTGCTGCTCCTTGCCCTTCACCGTCGACGGGTGCGGCGGGCCTTCCTTGTCGACGATCTTCACGAGCGCCGACGAGGCCGCCTGCTTCTGCCCCTCGAACTTGCCGATCGCGCGGACGGCCGCGATCTGGGCCGCGTAGAGCTTCTTCTCGACGGGCTTGTTGGCGATCTCGACGAGCGCCTCCATGCCACCTTCGAGCTGCGACTCGCCAATGGCCTCCGCGGCCTTCGTGGCGGAGTCGACCGAGCGCGGGTTGTCCTTGTCGACTTCGAGAATCGCCTGCTTGAGGAAGGGCAGCGCCGCATCCCAGCTGGCCTTGCGGCCGCTCTTCTCGTAGTCGGTAACGAAGGCCGCCTTCGCTTCTTCAGGGGTGAGCGGGCGCGCGAGGGAGATGATCACCTCGAGCATGCGGACGGGCTTCCCCGCGTCCTGCCACGCCTTGCCGAGCGCCGGGATGGCCTCGGGATTGCCAAGCTGCTGGAGCTTGTCGACGGCGACTTCGCCCTCCTTGCCGTCGCCGAGCTTCTCGGTCCAGGTCCGGTAGTCGAACTCGCTCTTGGAGCAGCCAGCGAGGCCAATGAGGCCCGCCAGCACTACCGAGCCGAGGCGTGCAAAACGCTGGCGCATATGTCCCTGCCTGAAGTTACTTGTTCTTGACTGCGAACAAGAGGTTATCGAAGCCTGCAGCCTTGGCCGTCACGACGATCTTGTTGATCAGTCGCGCGTCCGTTTCCTTGTCGGCCTGGAGGATCGCGAGACCATCCGGGCACAGCATCGACGGGTCGACGCGCTCACGCTTGCGCTGCTTCTCGCAGGACTCGAGGAGCTTCTTGTCGTCGACGCGACCCGCGAGGACGTCTTCCTTGATCTTGCGCGCCGCCGCCTCGAGACGCTCGTAGAGAGCCTCGATGCGGTACGTCGGCGACTCGTCACGGAGGACGGCGTCGACGTTCGCGATGAGGCCACCCTGATAGGTGATCTCGGTGCGCGTCACGATGATGATCGGCGCCTTCTGGAGCGTCGACTTCGAGTCGGCGCCCGGGAGCTCGAGGCCCTTCTGGGCGGACAACAGCTCGCCCGAGGTGCTGAACACCATCAGGAGGAAGCACACGAGCATCGTCATCATGTCCACGAACGGGACGAGGTTCAGCGAGATGTTCGACGCGCGCTGCGTCGACCCGCTGCCCGACTTCCGGACGAGGTGGTGGAACTTGATGGAGCTGTAGATCCGTGGGCCTGCTTTGTGGACCGGCATGACAGCTCCTAGTACTGCGGCCGGGCCGCGAGGCCCGCCTCGTCAGAGAGTCCGACGTCCTTGAACCCGACGCGAACGGCGATGTCCATGGCGCGGATGACGTCCTCGTACTTCACGGGAGACGCCGCAGTGCTCGAGGCCGCGATCTCGAGGTCAGAGCGATCGGCGAAGAACGCCGACGCCTTCTGCGCCTTGAGCGAGGTCTCGAACTTTTCCCAGTCGTGCGAGCCGTCCGGGGACTTGGTGATTTCCTGGAACTCGTTCACGCGCGACAGACCGATCCACAGGGAATCGGATTTCACGAGAATGGAGAGCGTGACGTTCTCGTCCTCGACCTGAACGTTCTGCGTGTCGCGCGTCTTGCCCTTGGGGGCAATATTGATCTGGGCAATGTTGACCCAGACCGCGGCGACCAAGAGGAACGCCGTGAGACACGACATCAGGTCGATGAACGGAATGATGTTCAGCTCGACGTTGACGCTGCCTTTTTCGTCTGCACCTACTGCTGCACCCATGGCGGGACCCCCTCGCTAGGAGAAAAGGTTGAAGAGCGAGGGTGATTAGCCAGTCGGCTGCATCTGGGCGCGGTGCGACGTCACGAGGTTGACGACCTGCACGGTCACCTCGTTGATGTCATCGATCACGCTCGTCGTCTTGCCCTGGAGGAGCGAGAAGCCGAGGAGACCGAGGAGCGACGTACCGATGCCGAACGCGGTGCAGTTGAGGGCCTCGGCGATACCTTCCGCGAGGACCGTCGACTTGTTCGAGGCGTCGCCCGAGCCGACCGAGCCGAAGCTCTTGATCATACCGGCGATGGTGCCGAGGAGGCCGGCCATAACGGCGAAGTTCGAGAGCATCGCCAGGTAGGGCGTGCGCGCGTTGATCTTGGGGAGCTCGCGGAGCGCGGCCTCGTCCATGGCAGCCTGGACTTCATCGTCGCTCTTGTTGAACTTCATGAGGCCGGCCTGGACGATGCGGGTCATCGGCGTCGGGTTACCCGAGCAGACCTTGATCGCGCCCTGGACGTTGCCGCTCATCACCTGGCTCTTGAGGAGCGCGAGCAGCTTGTCCTTATCGACCGACGCACGGAACAGGTACACGGCTCGCTCGACGATCACGGCAACGATCAGCACCGAGACGAACAGGATGGGCCACATGCCCCAGCCACCCTTGTGAAACGCGGTCGAAATAGCGGTCAACATTTGCGTACGGCCCTCCGAAGGACGGTTGGAACGATCAGGTCTGCTGGTCGGCGGGCGTTTGCAAGCACAGATCCATGCGCTAACGACCTGTGATGTTTCGGGTTGCGCGATCTGTGAACGGGGATCTCAGCGGGGCATCTCGGGACGGCTCGTGGCAAAAAGGGGCGATACTTTTCGTGGTCACTCCAGGAACCGAGTCGCCCACGGTACTGTCGTAGGGCCATGAAGCTGCCGCGCGCGTTCAGCCTGGTGGATGTCGGGATCGCGGCGCTGGTGCTGGTCGCCATCTTCCTCCCCGCGCGCACGATGTACGCCGCGAGTGCCGTGAAGGGGGACAAGCAGGCCCAGTTCGCCCTGGCCGTGGCCGAGGCGCGGGCGGAGGCCAGCCCGCAGGATGGCGCGCTCACCGCTGACCTGACGCGCCGCCTCTCGGCCGCGGGCTTCAAGGACTGGGCGATCGAGGTCGCGGTGGACGGCGCGGACAAGATGAAGGGCTCCCCGTCGCGCTGGCAGGCCCTGTTCGCAGCGTCCGCGGCGTACACGGACCGCGTCGACATCAAGGAAGCCGTCGACTACGCGAACCGAGCCGTGTCCGCCTGCGAGGGGGCGGGCCCGGTGGCGTGCCCCGAGTGGCAGGCCGTGCCCCTCGACCTCTATCTCCAGCACCTCGAGGCGGGGGTCGCGAGTGGCATCGACCCGCACCGGGATCCCGATGGGTTTCGTGGGGCTGGAGAGAACGCGATCCGCGTCATCCGCACCAAGTCCGTGACCACGGAGCGGACGCCGGGCGCCCCGTCCGGAAGCCCGCCGCCGGCTCCCGCCCCTGCACCGTCGCCCGTGCCCGCTCCCTAGCCCCGGGGTAAGCTAAGGGCATGCGCCTGCTCATCCCGCTCGCCCTCCTGCTTGGTTGTGGCGGTGGCAGTGGCGGGACGGATCCGAAGGAGCCGACGTCCAACACGGAGCCGCTCACCGCCAAGCAGATCGTGCAGCAAGCGAACTCCGCGATCGTTCGCATCGAGGCCACGGGGCCGCGCGGCGAGCAGGTCGGTACCGGCTTCGTCCTCGACACCGACGGGCTCGTCGCGACGAACCTGCACGTGATCATCGGGACGCACGACATCAAGATCAAGACGGCGGACGGTGCCATCCACACCGCCACCGAGGTCGTGAATATCGATCCCATGCGCGACCTCGCCCTGCTGCGCTTCGCCGGAGCGGCCAGCATCCAGCCGCTCCGCCTCGGTGACTCGAGCAAGGTCGTCACCGGCGATCAGATCATCGCGATCGGCAATCCACTCGGGGTGTTCGAGAACACGGTCTCCGCCGGCCTGGTCTCCTCGATCCGCACACTCTGCTCCGCGCAGGATGTCGCCAATCAGAACGCGCAGTGCCCCGCCGAGCTCACGCTCCTGCAGATCAGCGCGCCCATCTCGCAGGGCTCGAGTGGCGGCCCGTTGTTCAACGACGTCGGCGAGGTGATCGGGGTGACCACGGCCATCAACAAGGAAGGCCAGCTCATCAACTTCGCGATGCCCGCGAACTATCTCAAGCCGCTCATCGCGAAGCCCGCTCCCGTCTCGGTCGAGGTGTTCGCGGCCAAGACGAAGAGCATCGGCGAGCCGACTGCCGACGCCGACGGAGTCACCATCAATCGGGTCATCCCGAACCACCCCGTCTCGGTCCTGGCCGGCTGCAAAGGGACACACCTGGCGGAGATCACGGCCGCGATCGACGAAGCGATCCGGCTCGGGGCTCCGCTCTACAACGAGGGCAACCACGAGGCGTGCTTCCGGATCTACGAGAACACCGTCACGAAGCTCGAGGCGGGCGCGGCCTGCAAGGGCCTACAGACCGCGATGGGCGACGGGCTGATGCGCGCGTCGACGATGGGCACCTTCAAGGAGAAGGCGTGGGCGCTGCGCGACACGTTCGACGGCACGCTCATCGTGATCGAGAAGTGGGTCGCCGCGAACGGCGCGCTCCCCTCCAAGTGATCCTCTACCTGTTCGATATCGACGGCACGCTGCTGCACGCCAAGGCGTCAGGGCGCACGGCCTTCGACGCGATCCTGGCCGAGCACCACGCGATGGCGAACGCGAGTGCCGGCGTGTCGTATGGCGGCAAGACCGACGGGGCGATCCTCGACGAGATCTTCCGCGCGCGCCTGGGTCGCTCGCCGACACCGGCCGAGGTGGAGACCTTTCTCGCGGCCTACATCCCGCGGCTCGAGGCGCTGCTCGCGGAACACGGGGTCGAGGTCCTGGAGGGCGTCGTCGAGACCCTGGAGTTTCTCCGCCGTCAGCAGGACGTCGTGCTCGGCGTGGCCACCGGGAACATCCGGCTCGGGGCGCAGGCCAAGCTCGCGAGCGCGCAGCTCGAGCCCTGGTTCGCCTTCGGCGGGTACGGCTGCGACTCGACGGTGCGGGCCGAGCTGGTGGCGCGGGCGATCGAGCGGGGCCGCGAGCTCCTGCCCGCAACCGAGGTTGTCGTCGTCGGCGATACGATTCACGACATCGCAGCCGCACGTGCCTGCGGGGCGACCGTCGTGGCGGTGGCGACGGGCAGCGACTCCGCCGAGGCGCTCCGAGACGCCGATGTGGTCCTCCTCTCGATGACGGAGCTCCCCGCCTGGCACGAACAGCGATACGGCTCGGCGCAGGCGCGATAGACTCGGACTCGTGCGTTGCATCGTGGCCGTCAGCATCGCCCTCGCGGGCTGCTATTCGCCGCGACCCGCGCCTGGGGCGCCGTGTGGCCCCGATGGCATCTGCCCGTCGGGGCTCGTGTGTTCCCAGGGCACGTGCGAGCTCTCTCTCATCGACGCGCCCGAGGTTCCGATCGATGCGGTCGATGTGGACGTGCTGCCGAACACCCTCGTGATCACCGCCATCTCCCCCGCCCAAGGCATCGTCGGGACGGTCGTCACGATCGCGGGCGCGAACTTCGGCGACACGGAGGGCGGCATCGAACTCGACGGCACGCCGATGGCCGTCAACTCGTGGACCGATTCGATGATCGTGGCGACGGTGCCCGACGTCTATCCCCGCGACGCGCAGCTCACGGTTGTGCGCGACGCATCGACAATGGGAGTCGCCCCGTTCACCGTCATCCTGCCGCCGGCCGTGTATCTGTCGAACGACATCGGTAGCCCCGACACGGTCAGTGTGATGACGTTCGACCCCGCCACGACCAGGCTCACGCCGCTTGGTCCGCCCGTCAGCAAGAACGCGACGGGAGTGCAGGCGGGCGGATGCCTGCAAACCCTGACCGTCAACGAGCGCACGCGGCGCGTGTTCTCGACGGCCGACGATTCCATCGTGGTCTTCGATATCGACCCCCGCACAGGTGGCCTGACGCGGGTCGTGACCACCGGCATCCCGAGCGGTCGCAGCTTCGGAGTGCAAAGCAATGCGGCCGGCACGCGCGTCTACGTGGCGAGCCCGAACCAGCAGGGGATCTCCGGGTTCGAGGTCTCTGCAGCCGGCGCTCTGACGAGCCTGCCCGGATCGCCGTACAACGCGAACGCGACCGTCAACGCGCTGGTCTTCTCGACCGACGAGACGTTTCTGTATGCGAGCGCCCAGGGTGGAGGCCTGGTCACGTTCGCCGTGGCCGCGAATGGCTCACTTAGCCGCGTGAACAATCTTGGCACCACCAACACGATCAACCTCCGGCGCCGGCCCGACACGGGACAGCTCTTCCTCGTCGGCGAGGGGTTGATCTCCGTCTTCACGACGCCCTCCGGCACGCCGCAGCCCCTCACCGGCAGTCCCTTCGACGCGAAGCTCCTGAGCGGGGTTCCGGTCTTCGACCCGACGCACGATCGCCTCTACGTGCCGCGCGATGACTCCGGCGAGGTCTTCGCGTTCGACCTCGGGGCTCTCGGCGCTCCGATGGAGCTCGGCGCATCGCCGTACAGCTTCGGCCCCGGGATGGCCGACAACTCCTGCGGCGCCGTCTCCCGCGACGGGACGCTCCTGGTGGTCACCGGCGAGACCAACGAGCTCGTGGATCTCTTCCAGCTCGACGCCACCGGCGCGCCCTCGGAAGTGGACGATAGCCCGTTCCAGCAGAGCGCTCCGAATAGCCACGTCAGTGGCATGGCGATCACGTTCTAGCCAGGAACCTCAGTAGACGAGCGCGCTGGCCGCGGAGAGCCCGTGCGGATCCGTGTACCCGACGTGCGCGAAGCCGGCCTTGATGGCCGTGTCACTCGCGGCCACGAGGGCCTGGTACTCGACGGGGGCGCCCTCGCGCGACTGCGCCGCGATCTCGATCTCCGTCGTATCCGCGAAGTACGCCGACGCCTTGTGGCGGGCGAGACGACGTTCGACCTCGTCCCAGTCGTAGCCCTGCGCGGTCTTCGGGATCCGCACGACTTCGTTCAGGCGTGACACCGCGATCGATACCTGATCGCCCTCGATGAGCACGGACAGCTTCGGCTCGTCGCACACGTCTCCTGGCTTGCACAGCTCCCCCTCGGCGGCCCGCCCCGCCGGCTCGACCTGGAGCTGCGCCGTGTTCGTCCACACCGCGGCGAACAGCAGGAACGCCGTCAAGCAGCTCATCAGGTCGATGAACGGGATGATGGTGAGCTGCACGTCGCGAGTCGGTCCGCCTCCGGTGTCGATCTGCGCCATTGTCCGAGTGGACACCGGCCATCGCCGTGCAGTTGCAGGCCTATAGTCGGGTGGTGAAGACCCTCGAGCCGACGGACCTGGACTTCTTCGAGCGCGCCCCCCTTCGCATCGTCGCGAGTGATGTCCTGGCCGCGCCGCCCGAGCGGGTCTTCGCGTCGTTCGCGGAGCCGCTCGACTGGCCGCGCTGGTTCCCGCTCATGACGCGCGCCGCCTGGACGCACGGTACGGGCGGCCTCGGCAGCGAGCGCGAGGTCGCGCTGACAGCGCTCGGCAAGTTCCGCGAGCGCATCATCGCGTGGGAGCCGGGCGTCCGGTTCGCCTTCACCATGATCGGCTCGACCTCTCCACTCGCCACGCAGCTCGCCGAGGACTACCGCCTCTCCCCCGCCGGCAGTGGCACCCGGCTCGACTGGGTGATGGCCGGGACGCCCACCGGCGTCGGCAAGCTGCTCTCCGGACCGACGCGGCTGATGATGCGGTCGATCTTCAAGCGGGGCGGTCGGAACCTCGACGAGCTCCTGACCTCCCGCGGCTAACGACGGTCGAACCGCGCGCACGCCCTGTACGAATCCCGCCGGCGGTCGAACCGGGAAGGGTGCTCTGGTTCGCGGCGGCGACCGCACTCGTCTACCTGCAGGGGAAGGGCGCACTCGTGCGGCCGGGCCACGACGATGCTCGCGCGATGACCTCGTCCATCATCGATCAGTCGGCTCTTGCGCCGGCGTGGGAGGTGTCGGATGACGTGTGGAACGAGACGGTGGCGTGCCTGCGCCGCGTATACGCACCGTTCGACATCGAGCTCACCGAGACCGACCCGGGCGACGTCCCTCACGTGACCGGGATCTTCGGCGGCTCGCCGCACACGTTCGGCTTCCCGGCCGGCAGCGCCGGTATGTCTCCCTTCCGGGCCGACTGTTCGAGGATCGAGAACGCGGTGGTGTTCGTCTTCACCGAGACGTTCCCGGCCGACGATTCCAACCTCGCCTGCCACATCATGGCGCAGGAGATCGCTCACAGCTTCGGACTCGACCACACACTCGCCGAGGGCGACCCGATGTCGACGCAGACATTCGACACCGAGCCGATGTTCCTCGACGAGGAAGTGTCCTGTGGTGAGCGCTCGCCGCGGCCGTGCGGACTCCCCGGGCGAACGTGCCGCGCGAAGCAGAACTCGTACGCCCTGCTGATGGAGCGGCTGGGACCGCAGGAGAGCGACAGCAGCCTCGTCATCGACGAGGAAGCCACGGCGTGGGGCGGCTGCGCCACACCGGGCCGTCCCGCGGGACTCGTGCTGGGCCTCCTGGCGCTCAGGTCACGACGGCGAGGAGCTGGTCGGTCTCGACCTGATCACCGACGCTGATGTGAAGCGCGCGGACGGTGCCGGCCGCCGGCGCGCGCACCGTATGCTCCATCTTCATCGCCTCGAGGATCACGAGCGACGCGCCTTGCTCGACGGCATCTCCGACCGCGGCGAGGACCTTGACGACCTTGCCGGGCATCGGCGCGACGAGGCCGCCCTCGACAGCGCGGGACGCGAGCGCGGGGAACCGCGGCTCCTCGGTAAACGCGAACAGCGTGCCTTCGCTGAGGACCCAGATGCGGGCGCCCGCGGCCGCGACGCGCACGCTGCGGCGATGACCGCCGTGTTCGACGAAGGTGACGCGATCGCCGGTCACCTCGAAGCGCGAGATGTGCGTGGTCTTGCCGCCGAGGAAGAGCTCGAAGGACGTCCGTCCCCCCGCGGCGGGTCGGTACGCGATATCGACCGTGACCGGCTCGGCGGCGCCCGACGGCGCGAGCGTCAGACGCATACGCTGGTCGTTCAGGTGCGCGGCGCCGCGGACGTTACGCCACCCGGCCGGAGCGAGCGCGGGCGGACGGACGCCATGCAGGACGGCGCCGATGGCGGCCACGCGGACCCGGTCGAGGCCGGGGGTACGCGCTCCGAGCTCGCCCGCGTGACGCTCGAGGAAGTGCGTGTCGAGCTCGCCCGCGAGGAACGCCGGGTGCGCGAGGATCTTCGCGAGGTGCTCGCGGTTCGTGACGAGGCCCGGGAGCCAGGTCTCGTCGAGAGCACGGCGGAGGAGCTGCGCGGCGTCGGTGCGGGTGGTCGCGTACGCGATCAGCTTGCCGAGCATCGAGTCGTAGTGGATCCCGATCTCGCTGCCGCCGACCACGCCGACATCCGCCCGAATCGTGTCCGGGATATCTACCGCGAGGAGCGTGCCCGTCGTGGGTAGGTAGTCCTTGTCGGCATCCTCGGCGCAGAGGCGTGCCTCGATGGCCCAGCCTCGCTGCGGAGGCGCGGTCGTGTAGCCAAGGTGCTCGCCGCGCGCGATGCGGATCTGCTCGCGGACCAGATCGAGGCCGACCACGAGCTCCGTCACCGGATGCTCGACCTGCAGGCGCGTGTTCACCTCGAGGAAGTAGAAGGCACCGTCGGGCGCCCGAATGAACTCGACCGTGCCCGCGCCGACATACCCGACGGCCTTCGCGAGGTCGACCGCGGCCTGGCCCATGGCGGCGCGCGCGGCGTCATCGAGCACGGGCGACGGCGACTCTTCGATGACCTTCTGGTGGCGGCGCTGGATCGAGCATTCGCGCTCCCACAGATGGACGACGTGGCCGTGCTGGTCGCCGAGGATCTGGATCTCGATGTGCCGTGGCCGCTCGACGTAGCGCTCGAGGAGCAGCGTGGGATCGCCGAACGCGGAGCCCGCTTCGCCCTGCGCGCGCTCGATGGCATCGGCCAGGTCCGCCTCGCGCGTGACGATGCGCATGCCCTTGCCGCCGCCGCCCGCCGACGCCTTCACGAGGATCGGAAAGCCGATCCCCGTCGCGGCCGCCGTCAACGCTGATACGTCCTGCGCCTCGCCGTGATAGCCCGGCACGATCGGTACGCCCGCTGCTTCGGCGATGCGCTTCGCGCCCTGCTTGCTGCCGAGCTTCTCGATGACATTCGCAGGCGGGCCGATGAAGATGAGCCCTGCATCGGTGACGGCCTCGGCGAACGGGGCGCGCTCGGAGAGGAAGCCGTAGCCCGGATGCACCGCATCTGCGCCCGTGATGCGGGCCGCGTCGAGCAGGAGATTGATCGAGAGGTACGACTCGCGCGCCGGGGCCGGTCCGAGCCGCACGGCTTCGTCCGCGAACCGGACAAATGGCGCATCGGCATCCGCATCGGAGTAGACGGCGACGGTCGCGATCCCCATCGCCCGACACGTCCGCATCACGCGGAGGGCGATCTCGCCGCGATTCGCAACCAAGACTTTATTGATGGTCCGCATCTAGTGCCTGAAGACGCCCCAGCTCGTCGTGCCATCGAAGGGTTTGCTGTAGGCCGCCGACAGCGAGATGGCGATCACCGTGCGCGTGTCGCGTGGATCGATGATGCCGTCGTCCCAGAGCCGCGCCGTCGCGAAGTACGGGTCGCTCTCCTTGTCGATCTGCGCCTCGATCATCATCTTGCCGACCGCGAGCTTCTGTTCGTCGACGGTCTCGCCGCGCTTCGCGGCGCCCTCCCGCTGGATGATCTCGAGCACGCCTGCGAGTTGCTTGCCGCCCATCACCGCGATGCGGTGATTCGGCCACGTGAACAGGAAGCGCGGCGCGTAGGCGCGGCCGCTCATGGCGTAGTTGCCGGCGCCGTAGCTCGCGCCTGTCATGATGGTGATCGCCGGCACCGTCGAGTTACTCACCGCGTTGATGAGCTTGGCGCCGTGCTTGATGATGCCTTCCTGCTCGACTTTCTCGCCGACCATGAAGCCGGTGATGTTCTGCAGGAACAGCAGCGGGATCGCCGACTGATTACACAGCTGGATGAACTGCGCGCCCTTCTCCGACGACTCGGAGTAAAGTGGCCCGTTGTTCGCGAGGATGCCGATGGGGAAGCCGTGGATGTGAGCCCAGCCGCAGATGAGCGTCTGCCCGTAGAGCGGCTTGAACTCCGAGAAGCGCGAGCCGTCGACGATGCGCGCGATCACCTCGCGCTGATCGAAGGGGACGCGCACGTCGGGCGACACGACCCCGAGTAGCTCCTCGGCCGAGTACTTCGGCTCCTCGATGGGACGCGGCGTCGGCTGCGCTCCCTTCTTCCAATCGAGGTGCGCCACGATCTCGCGGCCGATCCGGATCGCGTCGCGCTCGTCGCGGGCCAGGTAGTCACTCACGCCCGAGACGCGCGAATGCATCTCGGCCCCGCCGAGGGCCTCGTGATTCGTCTCCTCGCCAGTGGCCATCTTCACGAGCGGCGGCCCGGCCAGGTACACCTGCGCCTGCTTCTCCACCATGACGACGTAGTCGCTCATCCCCGGCATGTAGGCGCCGCCGGCCGTCGAGCTCCCGAACACGAGGCAGATCGTCGGGATCCGCATCTGCGAGCGCCGCGTGATGTCGCGGAAGCCGCGCCCGCCGGGCACGAAGATCTTCGATTGCGCCGGCAGGTCCGCGCCCGCCGATTCGATCATCGAGATCGTCGGCAGGCGGTTCGCCTCGGCGATCTCGTTGAAACGGCCCGACTTCGCCGCCGACATCTCGCTAATCGCCCCGCCCTTCACCGTCGACTCGCTCGCGGAGATCAAGCACTCCACGCCCGAGACGAGGCCTATGCCGCCCACCATCGACGCCCCCGCCACGTGGCCCGGGACGTCCTTGCCCGCCAGCGCGCAGAGCTCGAGGAAGTACGAGTCGCGATCCAGGAGCAGCTCGACGCGCTCGCGCGGAAGCAGCTTGCCCGCCGCCAGGTGGCGCGAGGTGTACTTCTCGCCGCCGCCAACGGTCGCGCTCGCCAGCGCGGTGCGCAGCGTCTCGACCGCCTTCGCATTCGCCTCGACATTGGCCCGGTACTCGGCCGATCGCACGTCCGCGCGCGAGGTGATCACGGGATACGGCTGCACGGCTGGCACTCTAACCCCGCTCAGGCCTGAATGGTCGCCACAACCTCGGCGAGCTCCAGCTCCGGCACCCGCGAGTTGCTTTTCAGGCCCTCGACCAGCACCTCGAGGTCGAGCTCCTTCTCGGCCGCGTGGGTCGCCGCGCAGGCAGGGTGGAGGTACCCGGCGCTCTTCTGCGCCATCCCGCCCGTCTCGATGTCCCGCTCGATGGCCACGCGCAAGACGCCCTTGTCGATCGCCTCGCGACACTGGAGACAGCGCGCCCGCCCTGTCGGAGCCCGGTCGACGTACGGGAAGCCGCCGGGCTTCGCGTTGCCCTTCTGGATCGCGTCGGCCATCGCGGCGTCGAGGGCGGCGCGGTCGGGCACCTCGCCCGGGTACTCGGCGAGCGCGGCCTTGAGCTCCACGGGGAGCTTGCCGGCCGCACACGTGAGGTGATGCCACTGGAGCGACGGCGCATCCCCGAAGCTGTTGGGAGTCTCGACGCCCAGGCGGAGCGCCCCCTTCGCGATGGGCTGCTTGCACGTCCGACAGGCCGCGCGGCCTGACTTGGCTTCCTCGATCACGTTGGCCATGACGGGGAGGAGAGTATGAAAACTGGCGAACGACGTGACACGGGGGCGACAATTTCTCCGTGCGCCGTCGCGTGGTCATCGGTCTGGTCGCGGTCATGGGTGGAACGGCCTATGCCGGCAAGCACCGCGTGGAGCGCGGCGAGACGCTCGAACATGTGGCCCAGAGCTACGGATGCTCCACGGAAGCCGTCCTCGCGGCCAATGGCCTCGATACGACGATCGTGCCGCCGGGAACCCTGGTCGTGATCCCGACGTGCAACATGAAGACGCGGGCCCGCAGCCGCGAGGTGATTCGCGGCAAGAAGGCCAAGACCGAGGAGCAGCGGGCGGCGCAAGCGCTCGCGGTGATCGACGGGGCCTCGATCGTCGAGGAGACCCAGGAGCTCGAGGAAGCCGAGCCGACCCGGCTCCAGCAAGCCACCGAGCTCCGCGAGACCGACGGCATCAAGGTGCGCCGGCCCACCCGCGCGTTCGGCGAGGCCCATGTCGTCGAACATCTCTCCGGCGCCATCGCCGCGGTCCGCGCCCTCTACCCCGACGTCCACACGCTCGCCATCGGCGACCTCTCGGCGAAACACGGCGGCAAGCTCGCCAATCATCTCTCTCACCAGACCGGCCTCGACGTGGACGTCGGCTTCTACTTCACCAAGGTGCCCGACGGCTACCCCGAGCACTTCGTCGCCGCGAACAGCGACCTCGATCTCTCCGCCACGTGGGCGCTGATCACGGCCTTCTCGCGCACCACGCACCTCGCCGATGGCGTCTCGGTCATCTTCCTCGACCGCGCCGTGCAGCAGCGCCTCTACAAGTGGGCCAAGGGCCGCGGCACCCCCGCTGACCAGCTCGCGTCACTGCTCCAGGTGGCCGGCGGCAGCGATGCCCTCGTGCGGCACTGGCCGAATCACGACGACCACCTGCACGTCCGCTTCAAGCAGCCCTGAAATTCAAGTCCGACATGGTTTCTGCACAGGTTGCGCAGAAAACATGTCCGACTTGATTACAGCGGGCGAATGCCGACCGCTTCGTAGAGGGACCGGGCGTCGTACATGACGCCCCCGCGGAGCGTGGTCACCGTCTTGCCGATCGCGGTGATGTCGGCCAGCGGGTCGCCATCGACGACGACGAAGTCGGCGCGCTTGCCCTTCGCGATCGTGCCGATCTGCTTGCCGAGGCCCAGGGCCTTCGCGGAGTCGATCGTCACGAGGCGGAGGACGGCGGCCGGCGAGAGGCCGGCCTTGACGAAGAGCGCCATCTCGCGGTGCAGCGCCACGCCGGCGAGGCCGTCGGTCCCGAGGACGATGGGGATCTTGGCGTCGTGGAGAAGCTTCGCGAAGGCGAGCATCTGCGCGAAGGACTGCTGGTAGGTCGGCAGCATCGTGTCGGAGTCCGGCAAGCCGTTCTGAACGAACCAGCGCTGCACGAGCGGCGGCATGCGCCCCGCCATCGTCTCGAGGCCGGCGACGATCGTGCCGGACCTCTGCATGTACATGCCCTCGAAGGCGACGAACGTCGGATCGATCAGGGTCTGCTGCTTCGCGAGGAGCGCGACGAAGTCCTTGACCGGCTTGCTCTTGAAGTCGAGTGTCGCGACCTTGGCGCCGGGGAGCGTGAAGCGGGTGAGGTCGCGCGTGTCGGTGTCGGGCGTGACGAAGAAGTTCAGGAGCACCTGGTTGATGTGCTCGATGCCGTCGTAGCCGGCGCGCACCGCTTCCTCGGCGCGCATGCCCTTCGGGATGTGGCCGATGACCTTCAGGCCCTTGGCGTGAGCGAGCTTGGCGAGCACCGGCACGAGCGCCGGATCGACGGAGTTGTAGATCTTGATGCCCTGGTAGCCACGCTTCGCGAAGTAGTCGACGGCGGCGGCGGCCTCGTCGGGATTGGTGGCGGTGACCTTCGAGGCGGCGGCCTTCTCGCCCTTGCCCTCGATAAAGCCGTAGCGAATGACCCGCGGACCGATCGTCGCGTTCGCGTCGAACTTGGCGACGTCGGCGTCGAGGCTATCGGGGTCGTT
Organism: Kofleriaceae bacterium; assembly: GCA_022842285.1. Classification (GTDB taxonomy): domain Bacteria; phylum Myxococcota_A; class Polyangia; order Haliangiales; family Haliangiaceae; genus JABFXX01. The sequence goes on along the minus strand of JALHPV010000040.1, from coordinate 3,989 downwards.
GCCGACGTCGCGTACGGTCGTCACGCCCGAGGCGATGTGCATCACGCCGTCCGGCGACGTCAGGTGCACGTGCATGTCGACGAGGCCGGGGATGATCGCCTTGCCAGCGAGATCGATCGTCTGGGCGCCGGCGGGGATGGCGACCTTCGGGCCGACGGCGGTGATCGTCTCGCCCACGACGACCACCGTCTGATCGGTGAGCCACCTGCCCTTCGCGACATCGAGAACGCGCGCGTGCGTGAAGGCCACGCCCGCAGAGGGCGGCTGCTTCGCGTACGTGGTGGCGAGCTTCGCTTCCCACGCCTGCCGGATCTCGAGCGCCTTCGGCTGCAGGGCCTTGGCCGCCTCGTCCCAGCCCTCGGGCACGATGCGCGTCGACTCGTCGACCTCGCCGAACCACGAGCCGTCGGCGTTCATCCACGTGAGGTTCGGGGCGAGCTCCAGGCCGCGCAGGTAGTACGCATGGACCTGGCGCGTCTGGCCGTTGGCGGTCAGCGAGGCCTCGGCGACCTTCTCGACGGTGACCTCGCCGGTGGGCAACACGCGGAGCTTGCCGCCGTGCTTCAGGGCTGCCGCAACCAGGAAGCCATCGATGCCGTAGACCGTGGCGATCGGCGTGTAGAAGGCGGGGCCGTCGAGCTCGACCTCGCCCGACTCCTCCTCGCTCTTCCAGCTGGCCGCCTTGCCCTCGCGAGAGAACGACTCGTCGACCTTCGTGCCGAAGGTGTGGGTGCCCTTGATGGACAGCGCCGAGATCGTGCCGTCCTCGGCGAGGTGAAGCGTGGCCTGCGTCTTCGGCCCGCGGCCGTTCTGCACGATCACCGTCGCGATCTTCACGGTGTCGCCGCTCACCTGTGTCTCGACGGTGCCCGAGGGCCGCTCGCTGAAGACGGCGATGCGACGCTCCATCGTCACCGCCGGTACGGCGGGCAATGCGGCGGCGGGTGGATCCGGGGCGACCACGGGCGGTCGCGGCGTCACGGCCGGCTTCGGTGGATCGGCGCACGCGGCGAGGGCGAGGAGGAACAGGATTCGACGCATTATCAGTCTCCCTTCGACACGAGCGCCGCCCTGGGCAACGCGGGGGCGGTCTCGACCATCACGGCGACGTGACCGAACAGCTTCGCGAACGAGAGCGTGCCGATGATCGAGCCGATCACGCCGACCACGCCGAAGATCACGTTCGGGGCCGCCGGCTTCGTCACGAGGTAGCTCGTCACGAGCACGACAGTCAGATCGATCGTGATCACCGCGACCGTCCGCGCGATCGCCGACCTCACCAGTTCCTCGTCGCCGCGCGCCTTCGCGAACGTCGCGATGCGACCAGCCCAGCAAGGCGAATCCGGCGGTGGCTACGATCGGGCCCATGACGGTCCAGGCCTGCGCCTGCGCGTCGAGGTGGGGCCCACCGGAGCGGCGGAACAGCGACGAATACAGGTTCATCGTCTGGTTGAAATAGACGATGGCCCACCACATCACGAGCCCCGCCCCGATGAGGAGACGGGACGCAGAGAGCCCTTCGAGCCGCGAGCGCACGAGGGTGATGGCCCCGGCACCGATCATCAGCCAGGCGAACCCCATCGCCATGAGCCCGCCCAGCATGACGAGCTTCAGCGTGTCCGCGCTCCGGATCCCGGCGATGGCGGCCAGGAACAGCACGAGCGGCATCACGGCCTTGATGAGGAGCCCCCGCTCGGTCCGCTTCAGACCGAGCACCGCGACGTTTGGCTCCGGCACGGCGTGTCGACCGTACATGATCGCGCCGGTCAGTCCGGCGAGCCCGACGATCAAGCAGAGCTCCGCGAGCCAGAACACGCTCACGCCGATCCATTCGTGGCCCTTCAGTACACCGCGGAGCGCCTCGCCCGCGATTGGCAGGTTGAGCTGTACGGCCGCCCCCAGGACCGCGGGCACCGCGAATGCCGGCATCACCGGCGACGACCTTGCCGCCACCACGACGAGAATGACGCCGACGAACGCCACCGTACCCGCGACCATGTCGACGTGGGTCATGAGCTTGTACGTGCGCTCACTGCTGTCGAGGAGCAGCGGCAGGACGTGCCACACGCCCACCCGCTCGAGGACCAGCAGCGCCAGCGCCGTCGCCGCCAGGAGCAGCAGGGTGCGAGCGCGACCGGTTGCCATCGCCGCCGCCGCGACGATCCCTGCCACCACCATCACGCGGATCACGAACGTCACCCCCGCGTCGGCCATCACGAGCCGCGCGTAGCGGTCCCAGTCCCGCTCGACCCCATCTCCGCTATCGAGCAACATGCGGCTCACGTACACGCTGAGCACCAGCGACAGGACGCTCGCGACGAGCGCGACCCACATCGCAGGTGACGCGGCGCGTAGCCGCACGACGAACGCGTTCACGTGCCAACGATACACCCCGAGTTCTCGTGCGGCGATTCTCTCTACGTCGACGTGGACCTGAAGTACCCTCGCTGGCGATGAGGAATGTCGGGTTGGTCCTGGTGTGTCTGGTGGCGGCGTGCGGCGGCGACGACGGAGGCGGTGATGGTGGCGACGGGCCGGCGTGCTCCGACCCGAAGTACGGGAACGGCACGTGCGATCTCGACACCACGTGCGACATGGTCGACGTCGATTGTGTGGCGACGTTCGAGACGCAGGCGGAAGCCCAGGCCTGGTACGAGGAGACGCACGCCAGTATCGCGCCCGCCCTCCCTGCCACCGACCCGCTGTATGACCGCATCAAGCCGCTCCTCGATGAGGGCTGGGACGCATACCGCGCCGTTCATGACCTCGGCGATCTCGAGGCTGCCGAGGTCCAGCTCGTCATCGTGAACCCGCCGCAGATCCAGCTCGCCGCCTTCGTCGTGCCCTTCGACGCCGAGCGCGACCGGGCGGCGCTCGCCGTCATGGTCGAGAAGGTCGCCCTCCAGGGCTCGTTCACCGATGAAGAGCTCCGCGCGATCATGATGCACGAGCTCGAGCACACGCTCGGCCTCCACATCGTCGCCGGGGTCAGGGAGAGCACGATCAAGTTCTACGTCGCACCGGGGACCTCCGAGCCGTTCGGCTACGACGCGGACGACGATCCGATGATTCGCGAGGACTACGAGGACTGGAGGCAGTTCGCCCTCGTCACCGGGCACTTCTCCGATGCCGAGCTCGGCGGCTTCCCGTTTGCCCTGCTCCAGCAGGCGCTCAATGCCTTCCTCGGCACGCTGCCGTCGCCACTTCCGGCGCCATGTGCGACTGCGCTCCAGAACCTGAACGCGGCCAGGACGGCCATCCTGGGGGCGGTCAACAAGCTCGACAGTTCGCTCACCCTCACCCCGTCGGACACCGAGCAGATCGTCGCGCGCTTCACCGCGGTCCGCGACCAGTGCGTCTCGGCCACCACGCTCGACGCCTTCGGCTTCGTGGCCCAGGTCACGGGCCTGAGCATCGCCCAGGTCAAGGCCTCCCTCCCCGCCGACGTCGCTGCGCAGCTCGAGGGCATCAACCCAGTCGTCGGCCTCTACAACTGGGCGGTCAATGCGCGTCGCCTGATGCGCGAGATCGAGGCGCGCTTCGCCGCGCGGACCGGCCAGCCCTGGAGCCGCCTCCGTTACTACTCCACCGAGGAAGCAGCGGACGACTCGGCCGCCTGGACGATGAAGGCCCTCGGCGAGGAGGGCAACATCGGCATCTCGCTCTCGAAGCTCGAACAGATCGAGGCTCAGTGCGTGCCGCTCGTCACTGGCAACCAGCCCATCGCCTATGGCGAAAACCTGGTCGACGAGCACCATGCTTCGTGCTGGCGCGGTGGTCACTACAAGGCCATCCAGGCCTCCGACGACGGGCCGTCCCGCGTCGCGCCGCGACGGCGCTCCAGCCCGCCGCTCCGTCGCTCGATCTTCGAGAAGGAAGCGCCGCTTTACATGAACTAGAACGCAGACGCGTGGGGCGCGAAGCGCCGATAGCGTCTCTTCAGACCTTGGCGTTCCTTGGCGTCTTGGCGTCCAACGATTCCGGGGCGC
>JALHPV010000039.1 GCA_022842285.1 Kofleriaceae bacterium | reverse complement strand
TAGAAGGCGCTGATCGCGAACTTGTTCGACGTCATGTCGAGCACCTGATACGTGTCCTTCGCGCGCTGCGACGGCAGGATGCCCTTCGCCGCGGTGGCGCGCCCCGTATCGGTCAACATGAAGTACCGCCGGCCCGGGCGCGCCCGGCTCGGATCGTTGATGTACTTGTTGAACTCCTTGTTGTCGGGGTTCGGAAACGCGGTCCGCTGCTCGAGGAGCGGGCCCCAGATCTCGCCGCCCGACCAGAAGTTCTCGCCGCGCCAGTACAGCTGGTACGCGATGAGGACATCGGCATCGACGAAGTCCACCGGCCGGCGCCCCCGGAGCCCTTCGGGTGGCCGCGCCTTGCCCGACTTCTTGTCCTCGGCGGACGTCGCCTTGTACGCCTTGAGTGCCGCGGGGTAGGCCGCGACTTCCTTGCGGCACTCCTCGACAAAGCCCTCGAGCTTCGCGTGCTCGGCGGGCGGGACCGTGATCGTCACGGAGTGATCGCCGATGCTGGTCGCGGTGCCGTTCATCGCGAGGGAGCGTACCGGGGAGCGGAAGTCACTCGCCTTGTTGACCTGGACCGTGACCGTCATCGGCTGACCGAGGTAGAGCGTGTCGGGGATCATGGTCTCGAAGGACCACTGGTTGCTCTTGCGCGCGAGGTGGTCGACGCACTGGCCGGCCCCGAAGTAGACGCGCTTCTCACCGTAGATCGTGCGCTGCTGGTAGTAGATGCGCGACGCGTCGCGCATGCCCCAGTGCGTGCCGGCGATGGGCATGTAGATCTGGAGTGCCCAGACACAGATGGCGAAGCCCACGGCGCCGATGAGGGCCACACCGAGGCGGCGGTAGCGCGTGGAGGCGGCGACGAGCGCGACGACACCGGCGAGGCCAAGGCCGAGGAACGCATCGGACACGTCGATCCGGTACGGCTCGGCGCTGGGCCACGGACGGTCGTAGCGGAACACGAACATCTCGATCCAGCGCTCGGGCTCGAACATGAGATCGCGCGTGACGAGGAGGACGATGCCCGCACCGAGAGCGGCCATCACGGGGTGCAGCCGCTCGCGGCCCGCGACGATGTCATCGAGGAAGAACGCGACGACGATGGCGAGCGGGGGGATGGCCGGCAGGAAGTAGTGGTTGAACTTGGTCTCGACGAGACAGAACAGCGCCACGGCCGTGATCGCCCACAGCACCATCACGAAGCGCACGCGGCCCTCTCGGGTGGTGCGATCGGAGCGGGCGAAGGCCACGGCCAGCGCCGCCGGCAACAGCGCGGCCCACAGGTACATGCCGTGGCCCATGATCGACGTGTAGCCGCCGACGCCACCGGCGAGGCGCGCGAACGTGCCCTCGGAGTTGTCCACGCCTGACGCGGCGCGATTCAGGATGTGCTGATAGACGTACTCGTTGATGAAGCCCTTGCCGTCCTTCAGGTACATCGCGATGTGCCACGGGATCGCGACGACGATGATCGTCACGATCGCGCGCTTGAGCTCGAACATCCCGTCGTACAGCGCGCGCCACCGCGCGAACAGCACGACGTAGAGCGTGCACACGAGGCCGACCACCGTGATGCCGGGCGGCCCCTTCGCGAGGATGCTGACGCCGAGGAGCGTGTAGCAGCCGAGCAGGTAGAGTTGCCGCATCGTCGTGATGGGCTCGAGGCGTACGATCCGGTGGGCGACGGCGTCGGTCTCGGCCCACGACTGGCCGCTCGCCCACACGAACGGGAACACGAGGGCGCGCACGACGTAGCGGTCGGCGGCGCGCCGATCCCACGTGCCGAGGATGTCGTCGAAGGCGTGCCGCCACATCGACTGACCCGGCTGGCGATACGGCAGCGGATCGTTCTTGATCGCGGCGACGATGCCGCCGATCAGCACGAACGGAATGCGCACGAGGAGCCAGCCGTCGTGCGAGAGCGCCGCCAGCACCACGACCATCAAGAGGGGCAGCCAGACGGCCGGCGGGAATCCGATGCCGCGCACGCCGAGGTTCTGCGTCGTCGCGAAGTACACGAGGTAGTACGCGGCCTGGATCAGCACCACGAATCCGACGAGCGCGAACGTCACGTGCCGCGCGTCGATCGTGAGCTTCCCGCGCCAGAAGGTCGCGATGCGCGAGAAGGGGCGCTCGCCGTCCTCGGCGGCCATCACGAAGAGGGCGATCGCCCCCATCGTGCACGCCACGAGGGGCATGTCGGGTATCGCGTTGCGCGCGATCAAGCAGAACATCGGCGTCGTGCCGACGACCAGCAGCGTTAGCCACGCGAGCCGCCGGCTGACCAGCCGCGCGAGCATCCACCACACGAGCACGAGCCCGCAGACCGCACACACGATGAAGGGCAACCGGATCGCGAGCATCACCGTGCCCGTCTCCGTCATCTCGCCGCTGTACCCACCATCGGTGGCGACGCCCGTGAGCTCGAGCCCGGCCGCCATCAGCCAGAACATCAGCACCGGCTTGCTGCGAAACCCTTCGTTGTCGGTCATCCCGCCGACGTAGGTGCCGCGCCACTCCGTGTGCACGAAGTCGTTGTCCTGCAGCATCGTGCGGGCGACCTCGCCGTAGTGCGTCTCCCACGGGTCGACCAGCGAGTACTTCGTCACGCCGGGCACGAACGTCGCGAACGCCACGATCACCACGAGCACCAGCTCGAACGCGAGAGACCGCCTGACGACCGGCAAACTCGGCTCTTCACGTACAGCGGGCTGCACGGCGCCAAACCTACATGATATCGACGCCCTGATGAGGCGGTTCGCGGTGCTGGTTGTCGCGCTCGTGGTGGCCTGTAGCTCGCGCGAGAACGCAGGAGCCGGAACCGGAGATCCTCACCGCCAAGGCACAGAGGACGCCAAGGGATCGGGGGCGGGGACCGGTTCGTTCGCGGGCGACGCGGGGGGCCCGGAGCTCGAACGCCAGGACGCCGGCGTGATCGCGGGGGACGCGGGTACCCCGGAAGCTGGACGCCAGGACGCCCCAGACGCCAAGGGTTCTGGTTCGGCAGATTCGCTCGCGGGCGACGCGGGTGCCCCGGAAGTTGGACGCCAAGACGCCCCAGACGCCAAGGGAACACCGGACGCAGCGTTGGCCGTCGATGCGCCCCCGCGGCCTCGCGCCGTGGACGCTGCCGTGCCTGATGCCGCCGTGCCTGATGCCGCCGCGATCGATGCTCCTGGGCCCGATGCCGCCGCACCGGTCGACGCTGTCGCGGTGAAGGCCGACATCAAGGACGTGGGTGAGCCCGGCGAGGCCGTCACGCTCGTACCCGTGGCGGGCAAGGTCACGGTCTTCGACTTCCACGCGTCGTGGTGCACCCCGTGTAAAGAGGTCGACCGCGAGCTGGCTGCCCTCGCGAAGGCGAACCCGGATCGTGTGGCCATCCGGCGCATCGACATCGAGGACATGGACACCCCCGGCGCCGAGAAGCACCTCGTGCCCGGCGGCTTCGCGCTGCCCCACCTGAAGGTCTACGACGCCCGCAAGAAGAAGGTCCTCGAGCAGAGCGCCTCGTCGGGCGGCATCGCCGGCCTCATGGCGAAGGTCCGAGCACTCGTCGACGCTAACTGACCGGGTGGAGTCACCCGGTGCTCTCCGAACCGTTCCCTTGGCGTCCTCCGAGCCTTGGCGGTGACCATCCGGGGCACGAGCACTGGAACACAGCACCGGGCACGAGCACCGAGCCACGAACGGAACCACTCCTGCGCTCCCCGAAAACTCCCCTTGGCGTCTCCGGCGCCTTGGCGGTGAAATTCGGCGGCACGAGCACGAGCCAGGAACGGAACCACTTCTTTCCCCGAACCTCCCCTTGGCGTCTGGGGCGTCTTGGCGTTCGAACTTCACGAGCACGGAGCACGGAGCACGAGCACGAGCACGAGCACGAGCACGAGCACGAGCACGAGCACGAGCACGAGCACGAGCAACGAACGGAACCACTCCTGCGCTCCCCGAACCGTTCCCTTGGCGTCCTCCGAGCCTTGGCGGTGAAATTCTGCGGCACGAGCACGAGCACGAGCACGAGCACGAGCACGAGCACGGGCATGAACCGACGCAGGACCGGCACGGGTGTGAGCCGGCGGCACGCTCGAAGGCGGAACGAGGGACGGAACTGCTGGAGTGGTCACCCGGTCGGCGTGGCCCGCCCGTTGCTCAGTTCTCGCCGGTGCGGCTGGTGCTAGTCGGGATCGTGGCCGGGGCCACAGGGTGCATCGTCCCGTTCGCGATCCCGCCGCTGAAGGCCGACCTTGGCGCCGCTACTCCGGTGGCTCACGTGAATGCGCCGACCGAGCCCGCACGGTCGGGGGTGGCGATGCACGTGGCGGTCGGGGTGAGCGCGGCGAGCGGCAGTCCGAACACCGACCTGCCGTTCGATGTCGGGGCTGGTGCGTTGGTGGAGACGTCCGGCGAAGGCGCGATGGTGAAGGGCGGGTACGCGGAGGGCGCCATGTTCGTGCTTCGCAACGGGCCCAAGCGCCTGAGCGTCGGGGGGCGGGTGGAGGTGCGGGATACGGCGCTCGGCCTGGTGATGGCCACGAAGGCCCGGATCGAGGCGGAGGTGGTGGTGCCGGGGTCTGGATCGTTCGAAGGCCACGACCGCACCGCCATCGCCGCTGGCGTCTACCACGGCTCGCCGGGCATCGGCCTCTACGCGGAAGCGGGGCCCGCGTGGACCCCGGAGGGCGCCGCGTTCGTGGCGTCGGCAGGCGTCTCGGTGCGGATCCCGAGCGCGCTCGGGGTCTATATCGGCATGCCGCTGCGCCGGTAGCGACCACCTCGAGGCGGCGGCGCGTTCACCTGGCGCTGCCGGGGGCTGCGAGGGGAGGGCGAGGAGCGAGGTCCGAGGCCCGGATCCACAGCGGCCCCGTGGCGAGCGCGAGCACGAGCACGTTGAAGACGGCGTTGGAGGCGTTGCCCGAGGCGATCGAGCCCGCCGTGTCGAGGCCGAACCAGGCGCAGATGCCGATGAGCACCACGCGTCGCACCGGGTCGGGCGCCAGGTCGAACACCATCGTCCGCAAGCACCAGACCGTGATCCCCCACCCGAACAGGAAGCCGCCCGTGAGTGCCGACAGGAAGTGCGTATCGGGGTGAGCGAACGTGGTCGCCCCGTCGAGCGGCCAGCTCAAGAGGTCGAGCGTGAGGCGCGCCGGCTCCGAGGTGGCGGCCATCGTGCCGAGAAAAAATACCGGGGCGAACGAAGCGATCACGATGGCCGAGATGCCGAGCCACCGCTTGTGAGTCGCGTGAGTCATGAGCGTCCTCCTTCTGGACTGCTTGGCACCGTGCGCCGCTCGGGGCATCGCGTCCATGACCTCACAGGTCATGGGCACGTCACACGCGCGCCTGGCACAGTGCTGCCGTGGCCGAGGAATTTCATCGCCTCCTTCGCGAGCACCGCACCCGCCGCCGCTGGAGCCAGGAGAGCCTCGCTCTCGAGGCCGAGGTATCGGCGCGCCATGTCAGCTACCTCGAGACGGGCAAGGCGCGCCCGAGCCGCGAGATGGTGCTGCGCCTCGCGCGAGTCCTCGACCTGGCACTGCGCGACCGCAACTCGCTTCTCGTGAGCGCTGGATTCGCGGCCGTCTATCCGACCACCCCCCTCGGGGGCGCGGCGCTCGAGCCGGTCGACCGCGCGGTCGATCGCTTGCTCGCGCAGCAAGAACCGTACGGGGCCGTCCTCATCGACCGGTCATGGAACCTCCTGCGCGCGAACGCCGGTGCGCGCCGCCTGTTCGCCACGTTCCTGGCCGGGGGGGAGTCCGCGGTGGGCATCACCTCGAACCTGGTCCGCGCGATGCTTCACCCCGATGGGCTGCGCCCCTACATCGTTAACTGGGCCGAGCTGGTCGCGGTGCTGCACGAGCGCATCGAGCGCGAGCTTCTGGCGCGTCCGAGCGACGAGGCGCAGCGGTCGCTCCTCGCCGAGCTCCGCAGCTACCCGGAGGTGCACCCATTCGCGTCTGTCTCGCCGACGACCAGCGCCCCTGTCGCCGTGCTGCACCTGCGCCGCGGCGACCTCGAGCTGCGGTTGGTCACCCTGCTTACGACGATCGGGACGCCGATCGATGTCACGGTGCAGGAGCTCACGATCGAGTCATTCTTCCCCGCGGACAGGGACACCGAGCGCTGGTTCCGCGCCGATCGAGGAGGGCACTCGTGAAGCGCCGGCCGGCGGTCGCTACTGCGCTGCGACGTGCTTGCCGTAGTCGTCGGGCGACATGAGCTCATCGAGCTCGGAGGCCTCGGTCGGCTCGAGCTCGATCATCCAGCCGCCAGCGTACGGCTCGCTGTTGACGAGCTCCGGCTTGCCGTCGAGGTCGCCGTTGATCGCCGTGACCTTGCCCGAGACGGGGGCGTAGAGGTCGGAGACGCTCTTCACGCTCTCGATGGTGCCGAAGCGCTGGCCCTTGGTGACGAGGTCACCGACGTTCGGCAGCGACACGATGGTGATGTCACCGAGCGCGTCGACGGCGAACTGCGTGATGCCCACGCGCCAGGCCGAGCCCTTCGCTTCGAGCCACTCGTGGTCGTTCGTGTACTTCAGATTGCCGGGGAAGTTGCTCATGGTTCTCTAGCTCCGCTTGTAGAACTTGCCGGAGACGACGGTGGCCGTGACGTCCTTGCCGCGGCAGTCGATGGTGAGGGTCGAGCCGGCGCTCGCGTGCGTCGACGGCACGTACGCGAGGCCGATGGCGCCGCCGACGACGATGCCGGGGCCGCCACTGGTGACGACGCCGATCTCCTTGCCGGGGCCGGGCGCGGCCTTCACGCCGTAGCCCTGGCGAGCGATGGCGCGGGCGCCGTCGTCGATCCGGAAGCCAACGAGCTGGCGCTTCACGCCCTCGGCCTTCTGCCTGCGCAGCACGTCGCTGCCGAGGAACTCGCGGTTGTCGAGCTTCACGGCCCAGCCGAGGCCGGCCTCGAGGGGCGTGTGATCGTCGTCGAGGTCATTGCCGTACAGAGGGAGCTTCGCCTCGAGGCGCAGCGAATCGCGCGCGCCCAGGCCCACGGCGAGCCCTCCCAGCGGCGTGGCCGCCTCGAGGAGCGCAGCCCAGAGGGCGGGCGCATCCTGGTTCGCGCACGCGAGCTCGAAGCCATCCTCGCCGGTGTAGCCGGTGCGCGCAGCCACGCAGGAGACCCCGGCCACGACGGCGTCGCGGAACGTGAAGCTGGTCATGCCGGCGAGCGCGCCGTTCGCGAGCGCGTCGACCATGGCGAGCGCCTTCGGGCCCTGCACCGCGATGAGCGCCGTGTCGTCCGAGACGTCGACGACATCACATAGCGAGTGCGTGTGCTCGCGGAACCACGCGAGGTCCTTCGCCGTGTTCGACGCGTTGACGATGACGAAGAACTCCTCGTCGCTCCGCTTGTAGAAGATACAGTCGTCGACGACGCCGCCCGACGGCGTGCACAGGAGCGTGTAGACGGCCTTGCCGATCGGGGCCGCGGCGACGGCGTTCGTCGTCAGCTTCTCGACGGCCTCGCGGACCCGGGGGCCGCGCAGGTAGCACTCGCCCATGTGCGATACGTCGAACAGGCCGACGGCCTCGCGCACGGCCTTGTGCTCCTTGATGGTCCCGGCCGGGTACGAGACCGGCATGTCCCAGCCGCCGAAGTCGATCAGGCGGGCTCCAAGCTGCTTGTGGGCGTCCCAGAGCGGAGTCTTCCTGCGGTCCATAGGCGCGCGCGACCTTACTCTATTTGACGAGTACGTGGCGCCGCGTGACGGCCGGGTCGCGCGCACGACTCCCGATCTCGAAGTGACCGCGGCCGGTCGAGATCAGCTGCCGCTCTTCCGCCCACCGGAGGCCGCGCCGCCGCTGCACGATGATCTCGACGTCGCCGATCTCGCTGTTCACGCAGGTCAGCTCCTGACCGTCGGGATCGACGTACGGGCAACTCACCATCTGCTCGGGGCTGCACGTGAACGAGCCCTCGAGCCGGAGCGTCGGTGACCAGGACGAGAAGCGAATCACGCCCGTGTCCCACGTAGACCGGTTGCCGAGCACGTTCCGGAAGTTGCTCAGGCGATGGCGCTCGCCATCGAGGTCGAGCGTCATGATCGTGAGCGGAGGGAGGGTGATACCGCGCCGCTGTAGCCGCGCTCCGAGCATCACGAAGGTCGCGCCGGGCGCCTCGTCGAAGTCGGCGCAGTGGGCCCAGGCCCACGAGTACGCGTGCTTCTTCCCCCACACGTGCGATTGCTCGCCTGGCACCCCGTCGAAGCTGAGCTCGACGCCGTCGATCGTGACGGTGCCGCTGATCGCGATCTGGGGGTTGGGCGAGAGCACCGAGGTGTCGCCGATGCCGCCGCGCGCGTACATCGCATCCGGCAGCATCAGCAGCGTGGCCGGGGAGGGCTCCCAGCGCAGGTCCCACCGGATCGCGTGCCCGGCACCAGCGAGCTCGCCGAACGCGCGCCGGTCCGTGAGCAGGCAGCCCGCGATCGTCACGGCGAAGGGCTCCGCGTCGGTCTTCACCTGATCGATCGGGTAGTGCTCGTGGATGCCGAACGTCTGCGCGGGATCCTCGGGATCCATCCGCGCGAACCAGAGCTCGCCGCGCGGTGGCTCGTGGTCGCCGCGCCCGTCGGTGCGCAGCGGCGCCTTGATGATGTAGCGCAGCCAGTAGCCCTGGCCGTTGGGGTGATTCCAGGTGACGTACCAGACCTCGTACGTGCCCGGCCGGGCCCCTTGCTTCTGGACGTTGTCCTTCACGCTGCACTCCTCGTACGGGCCGGCAGCGGCCGCTTGGGTTTGCCCATCACGCGCGTCGCCATGAACGATGCGAGCCAGCGCGGAGCGAGGCGGGTCATGAAGCTCGACAGGTTGTTGAGGAAGCCGGGCATGACGTTGCGTTTTCGCTTCAGCATCGCGCGCACGGCGAGCGCGGCGACATGATCGGCGGGCAGCATCGAGCGGTTCGCGATCCACGAGTAGTCGCCGGCGCCCGCGAGCTCGTGGAACTCGGTATGCGTGCCTCCGGGGCAGATGCACGTGGCCGACACGGGCGACTTCGCGTGGACGAGCTCGTCGTGCAGCGCCTCGGTGAAGTTGCGGACGAAGACCTTGCTCGCCGCGTACACGGCGAAGTTCGGCACGGCTTGATACGCCGCCGTCGAGGCGACGTTCAGGAGGTAGGCGTGGCCCGTCTTGCCGGCGCGGGCATCGATGAAGCGCCGCGACAGCTCGACCAGCGCCGTGACGTTCAGCTGGATGAGCTCGGCGTCGCGCTCCCAGTCCGCGTCGGCGAAGGCCTTGAAGTAGCCGAAGCCGGCGTTGTTGACGAGGATGTCGACGGTCCCCGCCTGCTCGAAGAGGGATGTGGCGATGCCGGGCTGTCCCAGATCCGCCACGAGGATCTCGGTGGAGCCGCCGCATTCCTTGGCCACGGCCTCGAGAGCGCTCTTGCGCCGCGCGGTGAGGATGACGTGAGCCCCGAGGGCCGCCAGCCGGACCGCGATCCGTGCCCCGATTCCGCTCGACGCGCCGGTGACCAGCGCGCGCATCCCCGTGAGCTGCGCCATGGGAAGCAGGCTATCAGCTTGATCGTATCGAGTCCTTCTGCGATGAGAGGCGAATGAAGGCCCTCCGCGCGCTCGCGCTCCTCGTCGCACTGTCTGCACCGCTCGCCGCCTGCGGCGGCACCGACCACCAGGTCGCCATGGCGAAGGCCACGGAGTACAACGGCGCGGAAACCCAGCTGTTCGACCTCGCGCTGCAGGTCACGCAGCAGTCCTACACGATCGGCGAGACGGATCCCCCGGGGCGCCGCTTCGTCACCGCGGTGCAGTTCTACAACCGCGACGGCGGCCGCCAGTCGGTGGGGGCGGGCGACTTCATCAACATGAGCGACGGCAGCATCTCGCTGCAGATGCTCGTCGAGATCGTCCCGACCGAGGGTGGCAAGCACCTGATCGTGGTCACGCCGGTGGTGACGCAGGTCGTCGGTGACAGCCCCAAGCCCCGCGAGCTGAAGCCGGATGACCCGTACATGCCCGGGTTCGTGCTGGGGCGCGTCGACACCCTGACGGTCGAGATTTACGAGGCGGCGAAGGCCAACAAGCTGGTTCCGGATGCGCCTCAGCCGGTTAGTGGTAAGGCCTGATCCATGCGGCTTCTGTGGCTGGTCGTAGCGGTGGTCTTCGGGTGCGGGCCCTCCCTGCGGGAGACGGCGCTCGCCAAGACGGCGCGCTACCGCGGGAACGAGATGGTGCTCTTCCAGCGCATGGTCTCGGCGGTCGAGTCCAAGTACAAGCTCGCGCGCATCGACCAGCCGGCCCTCAAGCTCCAGACGATCGCTCGCTGGTACAACCCGGAGGGGCAGGGCATCAGCGCCGCCGGCGACATCAACGTCTTCAACATTCCTGACCGCAGCATCCGCATGGCGCTCGTGGCCGAGCTCCTGCCCGTCGACAAGGACTGGGTCGTTCAGGTGCGGGCGGAGATGGTGCGGTTCCGCGTGGGCCAGACAGCGCCGGACCGCATCTTCCCGAACGAGATCCTCCCCGGCTGGATCCCGGGCAAGGTCGATCAGCTCCAGTACGAAATCTACGAGGCGCTCCGCGAGTACGAGGTCCCCGAGCCGAGCGGCAACATCGCGCCGCCGCCCGCCGAGCGCCCGCCCGTCGATCCGGACGAGCCGCCGCCGGGGGGGGACCCTATACCAGCCCCGCCGCCGCCTCCGCCCATGACGCCGGCCGAGGGCAGCGCCCTCCCCCCATGAGCGAAGCGAACCCGGGATGAGCATGCAGGTGATCGAGCTCGTCGTCGATTCCGACGAGCGTGTGGGGGGTGGCGGGTTCCTCGAGATCAGGCGCCTGCGCCTGCGCAACCGCCGCGCTGATGGCTCGCTGTCGGAGCCGTTCGTCTCGGATTCGATCGCGCGGCCGTACGGGCAGGACGCCGTCATCGTCGTGGTGTTCGCGCGGACCGCTCGCGGCATCGAGGTCCTGCTGCGCTCGGGGATGCGCCCCGCGCTGCTATTCGGTCGGGATGCCCAGGTCGCGCCGCTCCCCGAGCCTCCGCCCACCCTGTTCGTGACCGAGCTCGTGGCCGGGATCCTCGAAGCTGGCGATCACGGCGAGGCGGGCCTGCGCGTGCGGGCGGCGCACGAGACGCTCGAAGAAGGTGGCTTCGTCGTCGATCCGGCGACGATCGTCGTGCTCGGTGCGGGCTCGCTGCCGTCCCCGGGGGCGATGGTCGAGAAGTTCTACTTCGTCGCGGTGGAGGTGGATCCGCAGGCGCAGCAGCCGCTCGCGGGGGATGGCTCGCCGATGGAGGAGGGCGCGAGCACGTGGTGGATGCCCCTCGATGACGCGCTCGCGGCGTGCATGCGCGGCGAGATCGCGGACCTCAAGACCGAGCTCGGTCTGCGCCGCCTGCGAGATTGGCTGCGGTAGTGGACGCGTCGCGCCGCGCCGACCTCGTGCGCGTGCGGGCGAGCGTGCGCGAGCGAGCCCGCTTGCTCGAACAGCGCCTCGATGCCCGCGCGGCCCGGAGTCGCCTTCTCGGCGAGGTCGACTCGGCGGCCGAGCACCTCCGCGAGACGCAGCGCGCATACGATCGCCTGACGCGGGGCATGCGGGGCTGGCTCCGGCAGCGCCTCGGACGGGTGGCCGGCGTGACGGAGGCGGCCACGGCTCTCGAGGCCGCGCGCACCGAGCACGACGGCTTGATGGCAGAGCTCCGCGTCTTCGACACGCGCATCACCACGCTCGATGCGACGCTCGAACCGATGGGCGACGTCGAGGCGCGCTACGCGGAGCTGCTCGCCGAGCTGGAGCTGGCCGCCGTCGCGAGCAATAGCCCACACGCGCAGGCGCTGGTGGCGTTCGCCGCGAGCGCGGGGCGACTGGCCGCGGCGCGCGGGGCGCTGGTGGCGGCGATGGCGACGGGCTACGCGGCAAAGCGCCTGGTGGAGACGGTATCGACCCGCCTCGAGAAGCGGACCGCGGGCGCCGAGTACAGTGCCGGGGCGCTCCTGTCGTGGGCGGCGATGGCGCTGTGGTCGGATCTCGAGCTCGTGAGTGATGCGCTGTCGGAGGTTCGGCGCGCCGCGCTCGGTGCGGCCGCGATCATCCCGGGGATCGCGGTCGAGCGCGTGCGCGGCCTCGAGCTGGCGCTCAAGCGAACGCCGGCATCACGCGCCGATCTGGCGCTCGCCACCTCCGAGCTGCGACGCCTGAAAGCCGATCTGGCCACCCTGATGTCGGATCTCCGGGGCCACGAACGGGCGATGCGCGATGCCGAGGCGTCGCTCACCACGGAGCGCGAGCGCGTGGTCGATCTCGAGCGAGAGCGGCTCTAGGACCACTGAACACGGACACTGAACAGATTGTCAGACCCACGTGCGAGGTTGCTCTCCATGGACGGTCCTCCCACGTTCCACCTCACCCAGAGCGACGCCGTCGCCTGGTTGCGCGCGCTGCCGTCCGAGTCGATCGATCTCGTCGTCACCGATCCACCGTACGAGTCGCTCGAGAAGCACCGTGCGATCGGCACCACCACGCGCCTGAAGCACAGCAAGGCGTCGAGCAACGACTGGTTCTCGATCTTTCCGAACTCGCGGTTCCCCGAGCTCTTCACCGAGGTCTATCGCGTCCTTCGCAAGAACTCGCACTTCTATCTCTACTGCGACCCCGAGACGATGTTCGTCGCGAAGCCGCTCGCCGAGGCCGCCGGCTTCAAGTTCTGGAAACCGCTCATCTGGGACAAGTGCCTCGGCCCCGATACGCTCGTCGCCACGGACCTCGGTAGTGTCCGGATCGCGGACATCGCTGTCGGCGATCGGGTCCGCATCCCGGAGGGTGGCTCCACCCGCGTTCGCGCCACCCGTCGCACCCGCGCTCCGTCCCTGCGCCTCACGCTCGCCGATGGCACGTCGATGATCGCCTCGCGCGACCACCGGTTCATGCGTCGCGACGGATCTCTGGCCGAGGCGCTCACCTTCCGCATCGCTGACGAGCTCCTCATCCGTCGCTTCGGTACCGCCTCGTCGACCGTCGCCATCACCGGCATCGAGGATGTCGGCGAGCGCGACCTGGTCGACATCTCCGTCGAGGATGCAGCCGAGCTGTTCGTGCTCGCCAACGGCGTCGTTACCCACAACTGCAAGATCGGAATGGGCTACCACTACCGCGCCCGCTACGAATGCATCCTCTTCTTCGAGAAGGGCAAGCGGAAGCTCGCTGACCTCGGCATCGCCGATGTCCTCCAGGCCCCGCGCATCTCCGGCGGCTACCCCGCGGAGAAGCCGCCGGTGATCAGCGGCACGCTCATCACCCAGTCCACCGATCCGGGGGACCTCGTCATCGACCCCTTCATGGGCTCGGGCTCGGTCGGGGTCGCCGCCGTCACCAACCACCGTCGCTTCCTCGGCAACGACCTGTGTCTGGAGGCGGTCGACATCGCCCGCGCTCGCCTGCTCGACGCCAAGGCCCAGGAGCTCGCCACCGTCACCGCCTCCACCTCGGCGAGCCCCGGTCAGCTCGGCCTCCAGGTCTAGGGCATGGCCAAGCTCGAGCTGACCGGTCACCAGTACCGCGACCTCGTCGCTGCGTACGTCCACCACAACTTCTCCGATAGCGGCCTCGTCGTGTACCGGGAGGTCAGCCTCGGCAAGACCATCATCGGCAAGGACCGGCGCATCGACATCCTGTGTGTCCGCGAGCAGAAGGCCCTCGCCATCGAGTGCAAGTACCAGGATAGCCAGGGCACCGCCGACGAGAAGATGCACTACGCGCTCGAGGACCTCGCCGCGCTCTGGATGGCCGGCGTCCTCGTCTACGCCGGCAATGGCTGGTCGCGGGGCGTCCTCCACCAGCTCGAAGCATCGCGCCATGCCGCGGCCTGCCTCCCGCAGCGCCCCGAGCTCCGCCGCACGAAGGCCACCCTCGAGCTCGACTACGTCATCGCCGCGACGTTCGGCCTCTGGGAGAAGATCCTGCCGTCGTCGAAGCGCTACCGCGCCCCGCGGCCGTAGCAGATGATACGGGGCGTGATGCGAACGCTGCTCGTCGTCGTGGCCTTGGGCGTGGCCTTGGGCGTGGGGTGCGGGCAGGACGTCGCGATCGTCATCGACTCGCCGGCCGCGGATGCGACTTCACTCGATGCGGGGATCGACGTCGCCCTCGATGGGGGCGTCGATGCGCCCGATGCGGGACCGTTCGTGCCCGCCGGCGCGTGGGCACCGGCCACCATCGCGCTGAACGCGAAGGGGCACATCCCCGGCTTCGGGGCCTGCATGCTGGCGGGAACCCTGGTCGAATACGGCGAGCGCGTGATCGTCGATGACTGTGTCGAGTGCCAGTGCACGACCTATGGGTTCCGGTGCCGCAAGCGCGCGACCTGTCCCGATGCACGATGCGTGTTCATCGATGGCCAGGTATTGTCGCCGGGAGCGGAGACGGTCGTCGCGACCTGCTTCGACTGTGCATGCACGGACGATGGGCCGGCCTGTCGCCGCCGCACCGAGGCGCCCTGCCCGACGGACGGATGCAAGCTTGGAGACCGCGAGATCCCCATCGGTGCGCAGGCCTTCGTGAGTGAGTGCCACGCGTGCACCTGTGATGCGGCGGCGGGGCTGCTCTGCGAGAACCTGTGCCATCCGTCGTGCTTCTGTACGGAGGATAGTCCTGCGTGCGAGACGGTCTGCAACGCCGTGGCGTGCCCCGTCAACGTGCCCGATCAAGACCGGATCGAGCTGCCATGCGGGATCCCGGTGTGCGACTACGGCTCGCTCGTCGGCGCGCCGGCGTGCGAGTGACCAGCGGCCTCACGCAGCTCACGCACGACGCCCTCTGCCCGAGCGTGATGCCCAGCGTGCCCGCCTGCGCATCGAAGTCGATGCTGTCCGGTGTAGGTCAGCGCGTCGTGGCGGCTCCTCGATAGCTTCACGCGGCGCGGGCATGCCCGTTCTTCCCTGCTCTAGCCGGCCTCCGGAAGTTCTCCCGACGTCCGCGGCGAGAGGTATCCTTCGTGGATGAGGTTCCTCGCCGGCCTCGCCGGTCTCGCCTGCGCATGCGGGCGCCTGGGATTCGACGCGACCGCGCTCGAGCCCGGGGGCGACGCGTCGGCGCAGGACGGTGGAGCCGACGGCGCAGGCAGTGGTGCCGATGCGTCGACCATGCCCGATGCGTCGACCACGCCCGATGCGTCGGCGGTGGGGTGCGGCGGCAGCACGATCGCGAGCTTGTGGCTCGGCCATCGCGGGAATTGCTACATCGACAGCGTCGGTGATCGCTGGTGCTGGGGGGAGAACGTCGATGGCGTGCTCGGCGTCGGCCACGACAACACCGTCCTCGTTCCCACCCGCGTCGACGACGGCGGCGAGTGGGACAAGATCTTCCTCCAGTACTACGGGCGCTCCTACGGGCTGCGCGACGGCGAGCTGTGGGAGTGGGGGCCAGGCGCGACCCCGCTCCTGTCCCCCGTGCTCGTGGGCGACGGATCGACCCTCAAGGAGGTGGTCGGTGACCTCTACAGCCAGTGCCTCTGGTACCAGGACGGCACCGTCCCGGCCTGCGACGGGGGCTCGGGCTTCTCGTTCCGGGCGTTCGCGGCGGGGACGTTTCATCAGTGCGGCGTGAAGGACGACAACTCGCTCTACTGCTGGGGCATGGATCGGGACGGCGCGCTCGGGCCGATCGCGAGCGCGAACCCCGTCGAGATTCCTGGTGCGTGGCGCTCGGTCGGGGTCGGGAGCCGCGTGAATCCCGAGCGCGCGTTCACGTGTGCGCTCGACACGAGCGGCAAGGTCTGGTGCTGGGGCAACCCGCTCTACACCGGGACCGCGGGCGTGAACGTGGCGGGGACGCCGACGCCCATCGACGCCCCGAACGTCGTGTTCGAGTGGCTCCAGGTGGACTGGGAGCGGTCGTGCGCCGGCACGGCCGCCGGTGACGTGTACTGCTGGGGCGCGGATACGTACGGCGGGTTCGTCGTCCCGCTCCAGCCGGCCGCGCCGTCCCCGGTGAAGCTCGCGGCGACCTATCTCGAGTTCGCCGTCGGTGGCCATCACGCATGTGGGCTCACGAGCGAGGGCTGGGAGTGCTTCGGGTGGAACGAGCACGGCGAGCTCGGCAACGGGACCACCGTCAATGACGGCCAGATCACCGGCCTGTGCCGCTGACCCGACCGGGCACTTCGTCGGTACGGGTCAGTGCTGGTCGTCAGGCGCCGGCATCTCGACGCTATGACCGGCCGCCATGTTGCCGATCGTCCGCGCCGCGAGATCGACCGTGAACGAGAGCTCGTGCCCCATGCCGTCGCGAGGGAACACGCCGACCTGGTAGGTGCCCCCATCCTTCCGCAGCGTGATGCCGAAGTCCTTCGCGAGCGCGTCGAGGCCCGGGGTCACGTTGCCGTAGACGCCGAAGTCACCATGCATGCGCATCGCCTCGTCGATCGCGGTGATGTCCGCGGCCGGCACGAGCCCGGCGTCGTTCGGCGGGATCTCGTGCCACGTGACCTCCGTGATCGCGCGCGTAGCGAGATCGACGACGACCGCGACGATCGTGGACTCGTCCTCGCGCCCGTACAGCACGGCCCGCCCCCCGCGCAGTCGTGACTCGCGGGCGCGGGTGGCGTTGAGTGCGGGGACCCCCTGTGTGACATCGACCGGCTCGGCGCGACCCTCACGCGTCACCATCCAGATGGTCTTGGTGCCGCGGATGATGTCCTCGGCCTCGGTCTGCTGCGCGGGCGTCAGCGTGGCCCCGCCTGGCACCTGCGGCTGCTCGCCGGTGAATGCGCCCTGCTTGCCCAGGCGACGGACCCCGGTGACACCCGAGGCGCCGCGCGCGGTCAGCGTCATCATGTACTCGGCGGGCGTCTCCTCGACCGCGATCGTGTAGTGCCGCTCGAGCACCTCGAGGCCCCACCCCGATCCGTAGTTCAGCAGCAGAGGCTGCATCGCATTCCGCTGCTCTGCCGTCATCGAGCTCTCCTGCGCCACCTCGTCCTGCACTGCCGCACCCGGGCCGGTCCTCGGCGCGACCGGATCCGTCGTCGGGCCGCCACATCCGACGACGAACAGGGCTGCCGCAAGCCTGGAGGCCGTGCCCGTCACGGAACGACCAGGCAGTCGATGGTGGTCGTCATGCGGAAAGTGTGCCCCATCCGCTCGGTGCCCGGGAAGCCCATCCCATCGATCAGAACGAGCGCGTTGTCCTCGAACGTGGACGTGCCCGGTGCGCCGGTGCACCCCACCGCGCGGGGCATCGCGTGTTGGACCATACTCGCTGCCATGAAGCGGCTATGGCTAGGCCTGATCGCAGCGGCGAGTGCGTGCTCGACGTCCGCCTCGAAGCTCGACTCCGTGGCCACCGGCGCGGGCAGCGCCGTCGCGGCGCAGGACGCAGGGACGGCACCGTCCCGAGGCACCCCGCGCACTCCGCGGAAGCCGCTGACGCTGACGTACCTCGGCGTCGCGGGCTGGCAGATCACCGACGGCACGACCACGGTGCTCGTCGATCCGTACTTCTCGCGGCCCACGCTCGATGCCGCGATGGCGAGCGATCCGGCCGCGGTGGCCAAGCATGCCCCCGCGAAGGCGGACCTCGTGGTCGTCGGGCATTCGCACGTCGACCACCTGCTCGACGCCCCGGCCGTGGCCCTCAAGTCGGGCGCGCAGATCATGGGATCGATCAGCACGACCCGGTACGCGCGCGCGGTCGGCATGCCGGAGGACCGCGTGATTCCGGTGCAGGGCGGCGAGGACTACGACTTCGGGGCGGTTTCGGTGCGCGTGCTCCCGAGCCTGCACAGTGCGCTCGACGAGAAGCACTGGGATGGTCAGCGCACGGAGATCGCCGCGGACCCGAAGCTGCCGCTGACGTTCGACGGCTTTGCCGCCGGCGGCACCTTCGGCTACCTGATTCGCATCGGCGGCCACGAGGTGCTGGTGCTCTCCACGGCGAACTACATCGAGCGCGAGCTGGTGGGGCTCACGCCCGACATCGCCATCGTCGCGACGGGGCTGCGGCAGGAGCTGTACGACTACTCGTGTCGGCTCATGCGCGCGACTGGCTCTCCGGCGCACGTGCTGACGACGCACTTCGACGCCTGGCGCGAGCCCTTGGAGCCGACGCCGCCCCTCGACGCCGAGACGCGGGCGGATCTGGCGGCCTTCGAGGCGGAGATCCATGCGTGCGCACCGTCCACCGTGGTGACGACGCCCGAGCGGTGGAAGCCGATCGTCATCGAGTAGCGACTACCGCGAGCCCGCCCGCGGCAGCCTGGCGAAGCCGCCGCCGAACGGGTAACAGATCGACCCGAGCGGGCCCTCGAACATGGGTTTGCTCGCGATCGCGTACTCCGTGACCGTCCCGTCCGCGGCGCGGGCGACGATGGCGGTCGGCGTGCGGTACCAGAGGCGGCCCGCGGCGTCGAACGTGCCGAGCGCCTCGACTCCGTCGGCGATCTTCGCCGGCGGGTTGGTCGCGTCGATCAGATACAGCCCCCCGGGGCGCTTGGTGACGGTCAGGAGAATGGCCGCGCGGTTCGGGCCGATCGCGTGCTGCGCATGATCGGTCGTGGAGTCCGGCAGCTCGACCACGTGCGTGAACGAGCCTGTGGCGTCGCGCCGGGAGAAGCCGACCGTGGACGTGCCACCCGTGTCGCGCGTCGTGACCGCCCACAGCACATCCCCGACGGGCAGGATCCCTCGCACCGTACCCTTCGGCGTCGCGACGGGCTCCACCGCACCGGCAGCGGTCACCCGGAGCAGCACGTCGCCACCGGCGATCCACCAGTCGGCTCCCGCCTCGGCGGCCTGCACCTCGAGGATCGGGCTCGGCAGCGTGACCTCCTTCCACGCACCGTCGCGGAACACGTCGACGCGCGTCTCGGAGGCTTGGACGAGCAGCGACGTTCCATCGGTGATGAACACGCGAGGAGACTTGCCCCCGGCCTGGTACTTCACCGGCTTCCCGCCGGGCGTCAGCGAGTGCACGCTCTCGTACGTCTCGTAGACCTGACCGTCTCGACCGGGGGTGGGGCGAATCGCGCGCAGCGGTCCCACCGTGTCGTCCTCGGTCCACACGTGGACCTTGGTTCCGCGGCACACCATGCCGGACGCGGGCAGGGCCTTGGCGTCGCCCGCATCCGCGTGCGCGTTGGCCTTCGAGGGCGGGCTCGGCGGGGGCGCGACCGGCGTCGGTGGCGGCCTGGACGATTCGCTCTTACCGCAACCGATCAGCAGGAACAGGGCGAACAGGCGGCGCATCGCGCGGGAGCGTCAGTTGTTCGGAGCGCCGGTGGCAATCCAGTCGCGCACCTGTTTGATCTGCGCGGTCGTGAGCGTGTAACCGCGCGGCATCCGCGTGCCGTCGAAGCACGGGCCCTCCCCGTAGAGCTTGTACATGAGGTAGCTCTCGTTCGGATTCAACGGCTCGACGCGGAGCACGTCGGGGCAGTCACCCGAGGCGACGTTCACGAGGGTGCCGTGCATGGCGGTCGGGGTGAGGTTGAGGCCACCGGCCGGGCCCGACGCATCGTGGCACTGCCCGCCGTCGCACCGCTCGAACACCGCCAGCACCTGAGCGAACGTGACCGCCTCGGCCGGGGCCATCGGGAACGCGGCCGACATGCCGGTGCCCGCGAGCGCGGTGGGATCGGTACACGTCACGTGGATCGAGTACTCGCCGACGGCCGCCGTTCCGGGAGTCCAGGTCGCCCGGCCCATGACCCCCGGCGTGACCGAGACGGCCGTCACCACGGAGAGGGTCGCGGTTGCCGAGACCGCCTCGACGTCGCAGACCACCGACGTCGAGTCCGTGTCGGAGACGCGCCACACGATATCGATCGTGTCCGTCGGGTAGAACGAGCGACCCAGGCGCGGCGCCGTGACCGTCACCATCGGGGTGATCGGCGGCGCATCGACGGGCATCGCGTCGGCATCGGCGTCGGCGTCCGCATCGGCGTCGGCGTCGGCGTCGGCGTCGGCGTCGGTCGAATCGCTGGATGAGTCACTGCCGCACGCGCCGAGGAGCGCCATCACCACGAGCCACGGGGTTCGCATTGCCGGGCGAGAATACGCAAACCGCGCTCCCGCCCAAGTCCAAACCGCCTGACGGGCGCTGGCCGGGGTGCGACGCGCTATTCGCCGTCCTGGGACGGGGTCCGCGCGGCCATGTCGCCCGCGGACTTCGCGTACTCGTCGAGCTTGCGGTACAGCGTCTTGCGGTCGAGGCCGAGGCGCTGGGCGGCGCGCGTCTTGTTGCCGGCCTCGTCCTCGAGCACCCGCTCGATGAACTCGCGCTCGAGCTCGGCGAGCGTCATGCGGCGAGCCACCGCGGCCCCGAGGAAGTCGGCGGGCCGCTTCTCGCGGACGTGTGTCGGGAGGTCCTCATCGGAGATCAGCTCGCCCTGGCAGAGCGCGACGCCGCGCTCGAGGACGTTCATCAGCTCGCGGACATTGCCGGGCCAGTTGTAGGCGAGGAGCAAGTGCTGGGCTTCGGGGGCGAGGCGCATCCGGCGCGGTGGCTGCTGGCGCGCGCCGAGCTGCCCGAGGATGTGCTCGGCGAGCGGCACGATGTCCTCGGGCCGCGAGCGCAGGGGCGGGAGGTCGAGCTGGATGACGTTGAGGCGGTAGTAGAGGTCCTCGCGGAACGACCCGTCCTTGATCATCACGTCGAGGTTCTTGTTCGTCGCCGCGACCACGCGGGCATCGACCCGCTGGTTCTTCGTCGCCCCGAGCGGACGGACCTCGTGCTCCTGGAGCACGCGCAGGAGCTTGGCCTGGAGGGGCAGGGCGAGCTCGCCGATCTCGTCGAGGAAGATCGTCCCGCCGTCAGCTTCGACGAAGAGGCCGTTCTTGTCGGCGCGCGCGTCGGTGAAGGCGCCCTTCTTGTGGCCGAACAGCTCGCTCTCGATCAGGCCCTCTGGCACCGCGGCGAGGTTCACGCCGACGAAGGCCGCGCCGGCTCGCGGCGAGTTGTAGTGGATGCCGCGGGCGATGAGCTCCTTGCCGGTCCCACTCTCGCCGGTGATGAGCACCGAGGCCGTCGATGCGGCGATGCGCTGCACGAGCGCCACGACCTCGCGCATGGCCTGGCTCTTCGCGATGACGTTCCCGAGGCCGTAGCGCTCCTCGACCTCGCGCTGGAGGCGCGCGACCTTGCGCTGCAGCGCGCGCTCGGCGAGCGCCTTGTCGACGACGAGCAGGAGCTCCTCGATCTCGAAGGGCTTGGTGATGTAGTCGTGCGCGCCGAGCTTCACCGCGCGGATCGCGGTCTCGATGGAACCGAACGCCGTGATCATCACGACGTGCGGCGGATCCGGGATCGCCATGATGCCGCGGATGAGATCGAAGCCATCCATCTCCGGCATGCGGAGGTCGGTCACGACAAGGTCGAACTTGCGGGCGCGGGCCAGCTCGAGGCCGGCGGCGGCGCCACCGGCGGCATCGACGTCGAAGCCGGCGTCCTCGAGCTCCTCCGCGAGGAGGTCGCGCATCGGCTCGTCATCTTCGACGACGAGGATCGTCCCGGTGCGCTCGCCCATGACGCAGGGACACTAGCACTGCTAGTCCTCCGACCGGGGACTAGCCGGCGCCGGAGAGCCCGGCCTTGCGGCGGGTACGCCGGTGCTCGTGCTCCTCGTCGACGAGCCGGACGTAATCGAGCGGCTCCTCCGGGTCCCAGGCCGGCGGCTCGGCGTTACCCAGCGAGCGCACGCGGGCGCGGAAGGCCTCGGCCATCGTCTCGAAGGGCGGCAGGTCGGAGCGCTCGGCGAGGGCCCCCGAGGCGGCCGCTTCGGTCGCGTCGGCCACCAGGCGGAGGGCGTCTTCGCGGGTCATGCGGCCGCGGCGCATCATGTCCTGCAGGCTCGTCGCGAGGTGCCCCAGCTCGTACTGCTTGGAGTCCAGCATCTCGAGGGCGACGAAGATCACCTGCCGCGCGGTGAGCACGCCGTCGGCGTAGAGCACCAGCGCCGCCTGGAAATAGTTGAACACCGGCACGAGGCGGCGCCCGAAGCGGCGGAACGGCAGCGACGGGCTCTTGCGATCGAGGTGGATGAACATCCGGCGCACCGCATCGCCCTTGGGGACGCGCCGCGCGAAGTCGAGCACGATCGCCGCGTCGTCGTCGTAGGCCCGCGAGGCCTCGAGCACGCGCTCGAGGTCTTGCAACGAGACGCGCCCGGCGCAGATGTCGGCGTAGAGGCAATAGATGATCGCGTCGGCCTCGGCGTCGTCGCCGAACAGGGTCTCCGCGGGGGCCGTCGCGCCGATCCGCGAGCGCAGCATCGCCGGCAGCTTGTAGGGAATCTGCGCGCGCATCGAACGGAACCGGCCGCGCAGGATGTTCTTCAGGTTGTTCTTCAGGACGAACTCGTCGAACTCGACGCCGTCGAGGGCGAGCTTCGCCGTGAGCACCTGGCGCATCTGCGTGGGAGATCCCGAGACGATACAGATGCGATGGCCGTCCTGCCGGAGCGAGCGCAGGAGCGCTGGCGAGCCCGGAAACGCCGACTTGTCCGCGGCGGTCTCGAAGGCGCTCTTCGCGAGGTCGGCGAACGAGTCGAACTCCGTCCGCAGGTACGTCTTGTCGAGGTCCCAGCGGAAGGTGTGCTTGGGCGGCGGGGCCCCGTCGGGGAGCCCGGGCGGGACGTGATCGAAGAGGCCGATGCGCTCGCCGACGCGCACCGGGAGCGTCGATAGCCGCGCGACGCGCTCGAACAGCGACCGCCTGGCCACCTAGGTGGCTCCTAGCTCGTTCATCGTCTTCGCGATCGCACCACACAGGTCGCCTGACAGCGCCTTGTGGGCGACCTTGATCGCGTTCGTCACCGCGCGGGCATTGCTGCGACCGTGCGCCTTGATGAACGGGTGCGCGAAGCCGAGCAGGGGAGCCCCGCCGTACTGCTGCCAGTCCGTGATCGACTTCAGCTGGTCGATCGCCGAGGAGAGCGCGATGAGGCCCAGGCGCCACGCGAGGCGCTCCTTGTGCGCATATCGGGCGAGCCGCACGACGGTCTCCGAGACGCCCTCGAGCATCTTCAGCACCACGTTGCCCGTGAAGCCGGCGGTCACCACGACGTCGGCGACGCCGCGCGGGATGTCGAGGCCCTCGATGTTGCCGATGAAGTTGATGTCGGCCGCCGCCAGGAGGGACTGGTGCGCCCCGACGATCGACGCCGGGCCCTTGTTGGGCTCGGTGCCGTTGGACAGGAGGGCCACGCGCGGGCGCTTGTTGCTCGAGACCAGCTTGGCGTAGGCCGAGCCCATCACCGCGAAGCCGACGAGGTCCTCGGCAGTCGCCTCGACCGTCGCTCCGACATCGAGGATCAGCGAGAATGGATCGTCCTTCTCGCCGCGCCGCAGCTCCGTCGGATAGACCGCGGCCAGCGCCGCCTTCTTCACCCCGGGCAGGAGCTTCCATTGCTTCGCACAGGCCAGGACGCTCGCCCCGGTGTTGCCCGCCGAGACCAGGGCGTCGCCTTCGCCGGCCGCGACCAGCTTGGCGGCCACGAGGATCGACGCATCGGGCTTGGCGGCGAGGGCCTCGCCGGGCTTCTCGTCCATGTCGACGTAGCTCGCCGCGTTCTCCACGCGGACGCGCGCGCCGTCGTGGCGCATGCTGGGCAACAGTCGCCCGAGCGCCTTGGCATCGCCCACCAGAATGATTTCGGCCCCGGGGAGCGATAGCGACGCCTCGGCCGCGCCTCGGACAATCTCGTCCGGAGCGTGGTCGCCTCCCATGGCGTCGACGACGATGCGGTGCATGCGCTCGCATCTTGCCATGGATGCGATAGGGTGCGCCGCGTGCCGGAGCGGCTCTACATCGTTGATGGCCACGGTTACATCTTCCGGGCGCACTACGGCCTGATGAACGTGTCTCGCGGCGAACGCCGTGAGGTCCGCCTGTCCACGAGCGAGGGCATGCCCACGGGCGCCCTCTACGTGTTCGCGCGGATGCTGATGCGCCTCGAGGAGGACAACCAGCCGGCCCGCATGGCCGTGGTGTTCGACCACAAGGGCGGGGAGGAGAAGTCCTACCGGGCGGAGCTGTACCCCGAGTACAAGGCGACCCGGAAGGCCCCCCCCGACGAGCTCCAGGTCCAGATGGAGTACTTCCCGAAGATCGTCGACGGGCTCGGCTGGCCGGTGATCACCGTGCCCCGCGTCGAGGCGGACGACGTCATCGCGACGCTCGTCGAGCAGGCGCGTGCCAAGGGCTGGGAGGTCGTCATCTACAGCGCCGACAAGGACATCATGCAGATGGTGGGCGAGGGCGTGACGATGATCGACGCCCTCCACCAGAAGACGTACACGCGCGAAGAAGTCATCAAGAAGATGGGCGTGCCGCCCGAGAAGATCCCGGACTTCCTCGCCCTCGTCGGGGACACCAGCGACAACATCCCCGGCATCCGCGGTGTCGGTGACAAGACGGCGGCCGGCCTCCTGGAGAAGTACGGCTCGCTTGATGCGCTCATCGAGCAGAACCCCGTGGTGCCGCGCATCCAGATCAAGCAGCCGTTCGGCGACCCCGAGCAGCTCGCGCGCATCAAGGTCTCGCGCCAGCTGGTGGAGCTACGCCGCGACGTGCCGCTGCCGATCGCCCTCGAGGATCTCGTCGTGCGTGACTGGAATCTGAAGGGGCTCTTCGACCTGTTCACGGAGCTCGAGTTCCAGCTCCTCGTCGACAAGGTGAAGATGCGCATGCCGCCCGAGGAAGGCGTCGAGATCGTGCCGGCGCCGGAGACGAAGGCGGTCGTTGCCACGACGGCCCCGACCGAGGACACCCGCATCATTGGTGGCGCCGCCATCCGCGAGCTGGCCGAGAGCGCGCGGGCCGCAGGCAAGGTGGCCATCCTCGCCGAGGTCGACCCGGAGCGGCCCGAGCGGGCAGGGCTCGTCGCCCTCGCGATCGCCGTGCCGGGGCAGCCGCCTGCGTACGTCCCCATCGGGCATCGCTACATCGGCGCTCCGGCTCCACCGCCGCCGAGTGACCTCATTCCGCTCTTCGATGTGCTGGCCGATCCCGCCATCTCGAAGATCGTCCACGACGCGAAGACCCTCGTGCGGACGCTCGCGGGCATCCACGTGCGGGTGAACGGCATCGTCGACGACACGATGCTCGCTGCGTTCTTGCTCGATCCGACGGCGGAAGCCGAGCCGGGGGAGGCGGTGGCCGAGCGCCTCGCGGGCGTGGTGCTGCCGAAGCGCGCGACGATCGCGGGCAAGGCCAAGTCGTACACGCAGGCGTCCCTCGAGAGTGTGGCCGTGGAGCGCGCGGCGCCGTGGGCCGGGGCGATCGTGCATGCGGTGCTCTCCGTCGCCGACGAGCTGCCGAAGCGCCTGGCCGCGAGCGGACTCGATGCGCTGTACCGCCAGGTCGAGCTCCCCGTCGCGCTGCTCCTCGCCGACATCGAGCGGATCGGGATCCATATCGATGTTCCGCACTTCCAGAAGCTCTCGGCCGAGGTGGGCGCGAAGCTCGCCGAGCTAGAGCGGGTCGTCTACGAGGCCGCCGGCCAGGACTTCAACATCGGGTCACCCAAGCAGCTAGGCGAGCTCTTGTTCGACAAGCTCGGCCTGGACACGAAGGGCGTGCGTCGTACGAAGACGGGGTGGTCGACGGAGGCCGAGACCCTCGAGGCGCTGATCGACGCGCATCCGATCATCAAGCCCATCCTCGAGCACCGCGAGATCAGCAAGCTCAAGGGCACCTACCTCGACGCGCTCCCGCCGCTCGTCGATCCCAAGACGGGCCGCGTTCACACGACGTTCAACCAGGTCGTCGCCGAGACGGGCCGCATCTCGTCGCAGGATCCGAACCTCCAGAACATCCCCATCCGCAGCGAGCTCGGGATGCGGATCCGCAAGGGCTTCATCGCCGCGCCGGGCCACGTGCTGATCGCGGCCGACTATTCGCAGATCGAGCTCCGCATCCTCGCGCACCTCTCGGGCGATCCGAAGCTCGGGGCCGCGTTCCGCGATCGAGTGGACGTGCACACCGAGACCGCGTCGCAGGTCTTCGATGTCGCGCGCGACGCGGTCACGCCCGAGCAGCGCCGCATCGCCAAGGCCGTCAACTACGGCCTCTCGTACGGTCAGAGCGATTTCGGCCTCGCGCGCACGCTCGAGATCACCCGGCAGCAGGCCGCGCAGTACTCGCGCGCGTACTTCCAGCGCTTCCCGACCATCCACAAGTTCATGGACGACATCGTCGCGCTGGCGCGAGCGCAGGGCGGGGCGCGCACGTTGCTCGGCCGGTGGCGTCCGATCGCGAACCTCATGTCGAAGTCGCCGCAGGCACGGCATGCCGCCGAACGCGTCGCGCAAAACACCCCCATGCAGGGCGCCGGCGCCGACATCATCAAGCTCGCCATGCTCGCGACGAGCAAGCGCATCGCCGCCGAGAAGTGGCCGGTCAAGATGCTGCTCACCGTGCACGACGAGCTCGTGTTCGAGTCGCCACCCGCGATCGCGGAGACCGTCGGCGCCGCGCTGAAGGACGAGATGGAGCGCGTCTATCAGCTCGCCGTGCCGCTCGAGGTCGACATCGGGATCGCGGCCAACTGGGCCGACGCGTAGCGCGTAGGGCGGGCGTTCGTCTCCTGGTTCCGCAGCCTGACGCGGTACACTCGAGCCGCCGATGCGGGGCCTGGGCGTGATCGCAGTGATGGTCGCGGGGTGTTACTCACCCCGTCCAGCCCCGGGTGCGCCCTGCAACCCCGACGGTGATTGCCCTGCGCCCTTCACCTGCGTGAACGAGATCTGCGTCGACGAGAGTGACGGCGATGACGTGATCGACGCCGCCATGGCTGACAGCGGCGACGAGCTGCTCGACGCCGAGATGCCCGACGCGGCGCCGGATGGCACCGGGTTGCCGCTCGCGCCCTATCTGCCGCCCGCGTTTCAGGAGGGCGGCACCGTCGCCTGGGTGGTCGCGACCGACGTCACGGTCGACACCACGATGCTCTCCTCGTCCTCGTCGGAGATCGAGGTCGTCGCGACGCCTCAGCTGGACAGCGACGGGCCGGAGCTCGCCGTCATCCAGGTCGGTTCGCTTCAGATCATGCCCGGAGCCGAGATCCGGGTCACGGGCACGCGGCCGCTCGTCATCGTGGCGGCGGGCGACATCAGCGTGGCTGGGGTCATCAATGCGAGCGCCCGGTTGGGAGCATCAGGACCGGGCGGCAACGCCATGCTCGGTGCGGGTGCGGGCCTCGCCGGCATCACGGATGGTCCGGACGATAGCGGCGGCGGCGGCGGCGGCAACGGCACGATGGGCGCGGCGGGCGGCACGTCGGGCCCGGCCCCGGGGGGCCTGGGCGGCGTGGCCCTCGCCACGATGGTGCTCCGCGGCGGCGGCGCGGGCGGCACGCATACGATGCGCAACGGCTGCCCGGCTCCCACGTTTGGCGGCGGGGGCGGCGGCGCGCTCGTGCTGGTCGCGCGTGGAGCCGTCTCGCTCACGGGGCGGATCGAGGTGAACGGCGGCGGGGGCCCGGCTGCTCCCCCATGTCCCGTGAGCTCGTTGTCGGGGGCGGGCGGCGGCGCGGGCGGTACGCTGGTGGTCATGGCCGCGGGGCTGACGTTCAGTACGGGGGCGATCCTGACGGCGAATGGTGGGGGCGGTAGTGCGGGCGCGATGTCAGCCGCGGCCGGCGTCCCCGGCGAGGATGGTCGTGACGACACCACCGTCGCGCTCGGAGGCATGGGCGGCGGCAGTATCGGGGGGCGCGGCGGCGCGGGCGGCGCCAACACGACGGCGCCGGGCGACGGCCAGGACGTGACGAACGGCGGCGGGGGCGGCGGCGCCGTTGGCTGGATCATCGTCCGCACCCCGGTCGGCATCCAACCGATCGTGCCGGCGAGCCCGCCGGCCGTCTACGACCACTACTGACGCGGCAAGCAGCGCACGTGGGTCCACGTCTCCGCGGTCGCTGCCGTGCGACGGCGGAGCACCACCCGGAGGTTCTCCGCCTGGCGCGGACATGCCGTCGCGTCGCGCACGAGCTCGTAGCAGTCACCGCCCCCGTCGGCGCAGGCGGGCAGGGTGGTCTCGATGTTCCCGGCGATGTCCACCACCTCGCAGGTCGGCTGGGTGCCCGGCGCGGGCGACGCGTCGGCGAGGGCAGACGTGTCGATGCACGGATCGCCGACCAGCTTCTTGGCCGTGGCCCCGACGCCGATGAGCCCCTGCGAGAGGTCCGCGGCGCAGATCGTCGAGACGAAGCTGCGGTCCTCGAAGGCGTTCGCGAAGGCCGCGATCCGGACTGCGGGTTGCGCCGTCGAGAGTCCCGCGGCGGTGTCGTCGGTCGGCGCGATGCTGACGGTACAGCTCGCCGCGAGGGTCGGGATGGGGTCCGTGCTCGAGGGAGGCGGACGCATCTCGACCACGACCGGATCGGACGGACCGATGATGGCCGCGACCATCACCTGCCGCGGATCCTCCTTGAGGGCGAGCAGGCTGTCGATGAACGGCTGGGTGTCGGCGACGAACGGCGAATCAGCCTTCGGCACGCAGTTCGTCTTCGCGCCGGGCTCGTTCACGTCTTGATCGCACGTGAGGCCGAAGCGCGTGCAGCGGAAGCTCTCGCGCACCCCCAGCGTCGCGTTGGTCTCGGCGAACACGTCGTCCGTCGCGAGCGTGCAGTCGTCCTCGTCGGCGAGGAAGATCACGGCGAGATTCGCGTCCTGGCGGAGGAAGGCGCCGTTGCCGGGCTCGGTGAGCGCGCGCTGCATCGCCCCGAGGTGCTGCTCGAAGCCGCACCCCGATCCCCCGACGTTCGCGAGCTCGGAGAAGGCATCGCGGAGCGTGCCCTCGTAGTTGCGCGTTCGGCCGCCCTGGCCGTCATCGACATCGATCAGGTAGGGCTCGGACAACGAGAGCGCGCCGGTGTGAAAGCGACCGGCGTCGCCCGCGTGGGCGCAACCGTGGATGCCGGGCATGCCCCCCGCTGGATCGGCCAGCGTGGCCGCCCCGAGGTCCGAGGTGACGACGGCGACGTGCAGGTTCGGCACGCCGCCCTCGAGCTCGCCCAGCACGTCCATCATCCGCGGGAAGCTCGCCACGAGCTGCGCCTGCTCCTCGAGCATCGAGCCCGAGTTGTCGATGACGAACAGGATGTCGAGATCGGGATTCGGCAAGGCCGTCATCTCGACGACCTCCTGGAGCTCGACCGATCCGATCGGCGGGTCCGAGGTCTCCGAACAGGCAGTGGCCACGAGGAGGAGGCAGATCGATGTACGCATCGTCCGGGCTTGGTGCGGCCTCCCCCCCAAATCCGTCACGCGACCCACGATCATCGCCCTCGCTCTGCGGTCGGACCGCGGGCCGGGCCCGGTCCTGGCTATAGAACCCCTTCCGTACCACCCGCTGGAACGAAGGTCGCACCGCCCATGCGGCGCTGTTATCCTGTGGGCGATGCGGCTGGTCGGGGGCCTGGTGCTCGTGAGCGTGCTCGCGGGATGTAGCGAGCGTCGCGAGCCCATCGCCGCGCCGGCGCCGGCACCGGGAGAAGCGGCGCGGGCCACGACGAACCTGCCGACCGAGTCGAAGCAGAAGGTGGCCTCCCACGAGGAAGCCACCGTGCTTCGCCCGCACCGCGAGGAGCCGGTCGTCGAGTGTCCCGTCGCCGCGATGCCGGATGACGACGATGAGCTCCTGTCCGTGCTCCTCGATGCCGCGAACAAGGAGATCGTGAAGGGGGCGTACGCGTCCGCATGGACGTGTGCGGATCGCGCGTCGGACCTCGCGCCCACGTCCGTCGAAGCGCATCACCTCCGGGGCGCGGCCCTGGCCGGGCTCGGTCGCGACCCGGATGCCCAGGTCGCGTATCAGCTCGCGCTCGCCCTCGATCCCGACGATCCGGAGACGCTGCGTGCCGTGGCCGACTTCTACATCAACGGCAAGGGGGACCGGGGGCGCGACTCGTTGCGCCTCGGGCTCGAGCTCGCGCAGCGCGGTACCCGGCGCGTCACGCAGCGGCGGCGACGCGATCTGAAGGCGTCGCCCCTCGCGGCCGACCTCGCGATCCTCGAGGCGCAGGCGCTGAACGATCTCGGTCGTAGCGACGAAGCGCTCACGCGGATCGACGCAGCCCTCACGCTCGCGCCGAACCGCGGCGATGCGCTGCACGAACGCGGCGTGGCGCTGTTCGACCTCTCGCGGTTCACCGATGCGAAGTCGACCTTCGTGCGCGCCCTCGCGTTGCAGCCGGAGGACCCCTACACGCATCAGCTCTACGGCCTGACACTCGAGCAGCTCGGCGACGAGGTCAGCGCGCAGCAGGAGCTCGCGACCGCGATCGAGCTCGCCCCCGACGAGCTCTATGCTCCGGTCCTCATCCCGGTCGACGAGTTCCGCGCCGAGATCGAGAGCATCATCGCGGCGCTGCCGGCCGACCGGGCGGCGCGCGTGCGGGCGGTGGCCATCGAGGTCGCCGACCTGCCCGATCCCGCGGATCTCTCGGCGGTCACGCCGCCGTTTCCGCCGACGATCCTCGGGCTCTACCGCGGGCCCGTCGGCGCGGGGATCCACGGCCATGTCCCCACGGGGGGACACGGTGACGAGGCCCCTTCGATCGTCCTGTACCGCAAGAACCTGGGGCGGGCCGTGCGCACGCGCGCGGAGCTGTCCGAACAGATTCGCGACACGCTGCTCCACGAGATCGGGCACCTCGAGGGACTCGACGAGGACGACCTGCGCCGCCGCGGCATGGACTGATCCGCTGCGCCCCCCCGTTGGGGTACGATGCGCACATGTCGGACGGCACGGGGCTGGCCACGAGCGTCGCCGAACGGGGGCGCGAAGCCGAGCCCGTGGGCGAGGCGGGTGAGGCCGCGCCGTCCCAGGCCATGCGCACCCTCGAGGAGTCCCTCCGGCGCGAACAGAAGAAGGTCGCGCTCGTCCAGGAGGTCTCGCGCGCGCTGACCGAGTCCACGGACCTCGACTCGCTGCTGGCCCTCATCATGGCCAAGGTGCGCGAGCTCATGGAGGCCGAGCGCGCGACGCTGTACCTCCTCACCGACAGCGGTCGCTCGCTCTGGTCCAAGGTCGTGCAGGGGGGCGAGCGCGTCGAGATCCGGCTCGAGGTCGGCGAGGGCATCGCGGGGTGGGTCGCGGAGACGCGCGAGATCGTGAACATCCCGGACGCGTACGCCGATCAGCGCTTCCAGCCGTCCGTGGATCTGAAGAGCGGCTTCCGCACGCGCTCGATCCTGTGCGTGCCGATGCTGGGGGCGCAGGGGCCGCTCGTCGGCGTCGTGCAGGTGCTGAACAAGTCGGAGGGCGTATTCACGCATGCCGACGAGGAGCTCTTGCTCGCCCTCGGTGCACAGGCGGCCATCGCGATCGAGAATGCGCGCCTCTACCACTCGATCGTCGAGCAGAACCAGGAGCTGTCCCGCGCGCGCCGTGACCTCGATCGCCGCAACCGCGAGCTGAACGCGCTCTACGAGGTCGAGAAGGAGTCGGCCCAGGCCCTCGATCTCGATGACCTGCTGTCGCGCATCCTCGCGCAGGCGATCACCGTACTCGGCGGGGGCGCCGGGTCGATCGCGCTCGTCGAACCCGATGGTGCGCTGCGCTTCCGCACCGTGCAGGGCCCGGCCGCGCCGAAGCTGATCGAGCGCACCCTGCCACACGGCACGGGCCTCCTCGGCTGGTCCATCGCGCATCGCACCCCGCTCGTCATCGACGATCCGACGAATGATCCGCGCCACGCGGCGGAGGTCGCGAAGGAAGCCGGCGTGCGCCCGCAGCACCTCCTGATCGCGCCGCTCGTCGAGGGCGATCAGGTCATCGGTGGCATCGAGATCATCGACCAGCGTCGCGCGGCCCGCGATGGCGACGGCAAGTGGAACGACGAGGATCTCAAGCTGCTCGTGCTCATCGCCGCCCAGACCGCGAATGCGATCGGTCTCGCGCAGCGCCGGAGCGAGGCGGGTAACCGTGATCGACTCGCGTCGATCGGGCGGATGCTCGCCGGTCTGCTCCACGATCTGAAGACGCCGATGACGATCATCTCGGGCTACGCGCAGCTGATGGCGTCGTCCGACGAGGCGGAGCAGCGCGAGAAGTACGTCGACCAGATCCAGCGACAGTTCGATCTCCTCGCCGGCATGACCCGCGAAGTCGTCGCCTTCGCGCGCGGCGACACCGACCTCGTTACGCGCAAGGTCTACGTGAACAAGTTCACCGAGGAGCTCACGACGCAGCTCGGGGCGGCCGTCGCCGGCCGCGGCATCGACTTCGCGGTCGAGGCTCACTACGACGGTATCGCGTACTTCGACGAGCAGAAGTTCATGCGCGTCTTCCACAACCTGACGAGCAACGCGGTCGAGGCGATGCCGACCGGCGGCAAGCTGCGCGTGACCGTCGACAAGGAAGGCAACGAGCTCGTGTGGTCGGTGAAGGACACCGGCCCTGGCATTCCGGCGGCGGTGCACGCGCGCCTGTTCGAGCTCTTCGCCACCGGACGCAAGGGCGGCACGGGCCTTGGGCTCGCGATCGTGAAGCGCATCGTCGAGGATCACCGCGGCACCATCCGCTGCGACACCGGTCCCACGGGAACGACGTTCGTCATCCGCATGCCGAGCCAGCGTCCCTCCACCGAAGCCGATTGACTCACCGGCATGCTCGCTCTGCGCGGGATCGTGAAGAGCTACGGAACGCGCCGCGTGTTGCGCTCCGTCGGCTTCGAGGTGCCAGCCGGCGAGGCAGTGCTGCTCGTCGGGCGCAATGGGGCGGGCAAGACCACGCTCCTGCGCATCGCGACCGGGTTCCTCGATCCCGATGGCGGCACCGTCACGGTGGATGGGATCGCGATGGCAAATGCGCGCGGGGCGGCTCAAGCTCGCCTCGGCTACTTGCCGGAGCACGCGCCCGCGCCGCTCGAGCTGACGGTGCGCGAGCACCTCGTCCTGCGCGCCCAGCAGAAGGGCTGCGCGAAGCCCCGGGCCGATGTCGACCATGCGGCCATGGTGGCCGCGATCACCGACGTCCTGCCGCGTCGCATCGGCAACCTGTCGAAGGGCTTTCGTCAGCGGGTCGGGCTCGCGGACGCCCTGCTCGGCGATCCGCCGCTCCTCATTCTCGACGAGCCGACGAGCGGGATGGATCCGATCCAGGTGAAGGAGCTGCGTGCGCACCTGCGCGCCATCGCGTCGAACCGGGCCGTCCTCGTGTCGAGTCACGCCGTGTCCGATCTGCGCGCGCTCGCTGACCGGGTGGCCGTCCTGCGCAACGGGGTCCTCGTCGCGTGCGATACGCCCGACGCCCTGCTCACGCGCACCGGCTGCGAGACCCTCGACGAGGCCGTGGTCGCGCTCCTCGACGAGCCCTCACGTGCCCCCGAGGCCGCATGAGCGAGGTGCCGGACGATACGGTCGTGGAGCGCTCCGAGCAGAAGACGGTGCGCGGAGGCGGGAAGGGGGAGGCCCCGTCCCCGGCGGAGCCCGCTCGCCGCGAGCCCCCGACCGTGACGGTGCGACGTCGTCGCGCCCTCGGGGCGACATACTGGGTGACGCGCCGCGAGCTGCATGCGCTCGTGCGGGCGCCGCTCCTCTACGTGCTCGGCGGGGGCTTCCTCGCCGTGCAGGGAATCGCGTTCGCCGCGCTCGTCAGCGCCCTGTCGGATCCACAGCGACCCGCGCCGGTCGGTGCCTTGCTCGAGGGCCAGCTCGGCGGTTCGCTGCTCACGTGGGTCCTCGGGCTCGCCGTGCTCGCGCTCCTGGGCATGCGCGCCATCGCCGAAGATCGGCGGGCCGGAACGTGGGAGCTCTTGCTCACGGCGCAGGTGAGCGAGGCGAACGCCGTCATCGGGAAGTGGCTCGCGGCGACCGTCGTGTATGCGCTCCTCTGGATCCCGACGCTCGCATATCTCGCCGTCGTCGCGATCTATCGCGCCGACGCCACCGGCTGGGACGTCGGGGCCATCGTGAGCGGATACGTGGGGGCGATCGCGATCGGGGCCGCCTTGCTCGCGTGGGCGATCGCCGCGAGTGCGGCGACCAGCTCGTTGCTCGTCGCCGGTGGCCTCGCGTTCGCGCTGCTGCTCGGCTTCCTGCTCGTCGGTGAGGTCCCCGCGCTGTGGCCCGGCCTCGCGACGGAGCATCCCACGCTCGCGTCGGCGTTCGGCGCGCTGTCCCTGCGGGGGACGGCCATGGCGTTCGCGCGCGGCGAGGTCACGGCGAGTGCGGCCGCGCTGCTCGGCGGACTCGCGGTCACGGGCCTCTCGCTGGCCATCGCGCTCGCCGGCCTTGGCCGCCGTCGCGCATCCGAGGTCCGCACGCGGCTCGGGAGCACGATCGTGCTGGCCGTGATCGCGGTGCTGCTCGGCATCCTCGCGCTGCGGCATCCGCTGCGCTGGGATGTGAGCGATCGCGCGCGCAACACGCTCGATCCAGCGACCTCGGAGGCGCTCGCCGTCGCGGCGGCCTCGGGACGCCCCCTGCGATTCACGATCGTGCGCCCCACGCTCGCCGGCGTCGGGGTCGTGTACGAGGAGGTCGACCGCGTCGCACAGCGCATGCGCGAGATCGCGCCGATCCAGATGAAGCACGTCGATCCGGCGGAGGCGCCGGGTGGGCTCGCGGCGATCGCGCGCGCGGCCGGCCTGACGCCGACGGATCTGGCCGCCGGAGGGGCGGTCATCGTGGAGGTGGGCGAGCGTCGCCGCGTTGTCGACCTCCTCGCCATCGCGAGCATCGCGCGAGGTCCTGGCGACGCGCCGACGGTCGAGAGCCTCGCGATCGAGCAAGCGCTCGTGGGGGCGCTCGTGACGCTCACGCGCGTCGAGGACTTCGAGGTCTGCGCGACGATCGACAACGGTGAGCTCTCGCTCGAGGAGGTTGAC
Source organism: Kofleriaceae bacterium (assembly GCA_022842285.1). Taxonomy (GTDB): domain Bacteria; phylum Myxococcota_A; class Polyangia; order Haliangiales; family Haliangiaceae; genus JABFXX01. The sequence goes on along the minus strand of JALHPV010000039.1, from coordinate 1,080 downwards.
CCGAACGGTGCCGACTGGACGACGGTCGCGGCGCGCTTGCGCGGAGACGGCATGCTCGTGCGGGTCCTCTCGGCGGAGCCCGACATTCCCCGCACGTGTCGCGTGGTGCTCGTCGCGGGGCCGCTGAGTCCCCTCGCTCCCGAGCGTGCGCTCGCGATCCAGTCGTACGTGCAGGCTGGCGGAGCGCTCGTCGTCGCCGCGGCCAGTCGACCGGTGCCGACTACCGGCGCGCTCGCGGGCACGGGGCTCGGCGGGGTCCTGGCCGCAGATGGACTCGGCCTCAGCGATGCGATCGTGGTCGATCGTACGCTCGCGATGCGCGATGTCCCGGGAGCGCTGTACGTCGTCGACGGCTACGCCTCGCACCCGATCAACATGGGCTTCCCGCGGGCGCGCGCCATCGTCTGGTACCAGCCGCGCGCCGTCGTCGTGCAGCGTGGGGCGGGGCCCCTCGTGTCCGCGAGCCGGACGAGCTGGGGCGAGCTGGACCTCGTCCAGACACCGAAGCAGGACGTCGATGACCTCGCCGGTCCAGTCGCGTTGGCGGCGCTCGGACGCTCGGGGCGGGTCGTCGCGCTCGGGTCCGCGGAGTCGCTATCCGGGGCGGTGCTCGGCGGCGGTGCGTCGGCGGGTGACCTCTGGCTGTTGCGTGCGGTGCGCTTCGCGGGCGGCGCGCTCGACACCGCGCCCGGCCGCGGGCACGCCCCGGAACAGGTTCGCCTCGTCCTGTCGGCGGGCGACCGCAGCGCGATCGTCATCCTGTGTGCAGGCCTCATCCCCCTCGCGTGGACCGTCGGCGGGGGGCTCGTGCTGCTCGTGCGCCGCCGGCGGCTGCGGAGGTCGGAGTGACCGGCTCGCGCCTCGTGCTCGCCGGTCTCGCGGTCGTCGCGATCGCGCTGGCCGCGATCGTAGTCACCGATGCTCCGCGGGCTCCGACCGTCGTCGACCGTGCGCTGCTGTCCGGCGTGGACGCGGACACGATCACCGCCCTCGCGTGGACGCTGTCCGACGGCACGCAGGTCACCATCTCTCGCCCGGGGCCGAACCAGGACTGGTCGTTCCAGGACGCAGGGACGCGGG
>JALHPV010000038.1 GCA_022842285.1 Kofleriaceae bacterium | reverse complement strand
CTGAACGCGCGACAGCGCGACCTCTTCGCAGCGCTCGCGCGGCGCGATTCTCCATGCCCGACGCCAGGTGTCCCTGCTATGAAGCGATCATGAGGGCGCTACTCATCGGAATCCTGCTCGTCGCGACTCCGGCGCTCGCCGATGAAGAGCGCACACGGGTGGAGCTGGTGGTGGGCCAGGCGACGGAGATCGAGGTCGGCTGGGCGATGGGGCATCAGTGCGATGACGAGTCGATCGTGGCCGCCGAGATGAAGAACAAGGACGCGGACACCAACCTCCTCGCGCTCAAGGGGCTCAAGCCGGGCACCACGATGTGCCGCGCCGGCACCTATCTCATCGAGAATCGCCCCACGTTCCTGTTCGAGATCGTGGTGAGCCCGCCGCCGAAGGCGACGAAGAAGGCGAAGACCCCCAAGACCAGATAACGTCGCGGGGTGCGGTTTCTCCACCCCGAACACGACGAGCAGCTCGAGCTCTCCACCGACGACGTCTTTCTGAACCCGGGGTTCTACGACGGCGGCTCTCGCCTCGAAACCGACCTGACGCCCCCCGACTTTCCCGGCGGCTCGCACCCGATCGTCTCGGCGAACATGAACGCCGTCACGGGCAAGCGCATGGCCGAGACGATGGCGCGGTTCGGTGGCCTCGGCGTGCTGCCGCAGGACATGGAGCTCGACACCGTCAACCGGATCGTCAAGCACATCCACGCGGCCCACGCGCGCTTCGACACGCCGCTGTCGGTGCCACCGAACGCGACGCTCCGCGACGTGCAGGGCATCATCCGCAAGCGGTCGCACGACCTGGTCGTGGTCGTCGACGATCAGCAGCGTCCGCTCGGCATCGTGACGCACTCCGATCTGCGCGACCGCGACCAGTACACGCTGGCCAACCAGCTGATGTCGCAGCGCCTGATCACGGTGCCGCTCTCGGTCTCGAACCACGAGGCGTTCCTGCGCATGGAGGAGGCGCGCGTGAAGGCCGCCCCCGTGCTCGACGCCAACGGCCGACTCCTCGGCGTGCTCACGCGCAACGACTGCGTCCGGCTCGAGCTCCTGAAGCCGTCGCTCGGCGCGAAGGGCGAGCTGATGGTGGCGGCGGCCGTTGGCATCTCGTCGACGGCGCCGGCTCGCGTGGCCAAGCTGCTCGAGCTCGGCGTTTGCGCGATCGTCCTCGATACCGCCCACGGGCATCAGCGGCGCATGCTCGAGACGATCGCGGCGGTGAAGCCGGTGGTCGCGGGTCGGGTGCCGATCGTCGCCGGCAACGTGTGCACGGTGGAGGGCACGGCGGCGCTGATCGATGCCGGCGCGGATATCGTGAAGGTGAACGTCGGCCCGGGCGCGATGTGCACCACCCGCATGCAGACGGGGGCCGGTCGCCCGACCTTCACGTCCGTCCTCGTCTGTGCGCGTGAGGCGCGCAAGCGCGGCAAGCATGTCTGGGCGGACGGTGGGGTGCGGCATCCGCGTGACGTCGCCCTGTACCTGGCGGCCGGGGCCGCGCGCGTGATGGTCGGAACGGCCCTGGCCGGCACTTACGAGTCGCCGGGGGACGTCAAGGAGGACAAGGACGGGCTCCTCTACAAGGAGAACTACGGCATGGCGAGCGGGCGGGCCGTCGACGGCCGGAACGCCGATGCGGACCCGTTCGAGCGGGCCAAGAAGGGCTTCTTCCGGGAGGGCATCTCGTCGTCCCGCATCTACATCCGCGAGGGCGCGGAGAGCGTCGGGGGCATCCTCGTCGACATGATCACGGGAGTGCAGTCGGCCTTGACCTACGCCGGCGCGCGCACCCTCACGGAATTCCACGAGCGCGCAGAAATCGGGGTCCAGACCCCCGCCGGATATAGCGAGGGCACGCCCCACGGCCTCGTCCGGCGGTAGTCCCTGGGTTATTCTGCGGGCTCCACCATGGCGGACGGGAAAGAGAAGACGGCGTTCCTGCAGCAGTCGCCGTTCGCAGTCAAGAAGCCGACCACCGGCACCCAGGACGCGGTGCTGCTCGCCATCTACCCGACCGGCAACGGCATGGGGCGTCGCTTCGCACTGAACAAGTCCGAGCACGTGATTGGCCGCGTCGAGGACGTGGACGTCCCGCTCGAGGGCGAGGGCCTGTCCCGCCGCCACGCGCGCATCTTCCGCGACGAGGCCGGCTGGTGGGTCGAGGACCTCGGCTCGACGAACGGCACGCACGTGAACGATCGCCGCATCACCCGGCACGCGCTCGCCGACGGCGACCTCGTGCGCACCGGCGTCGCCATCTGCAAGTTCCTCTCGGGCGACAACATCGAGGCCGCCTACCACGAAGAGATCTACCGGATGTCGATCATGGACGGCCTCACCGGCGTCCACAACAAGCGCTACTTCCTCGAGTTCCTCGAGCGCGAGCTCGCCGGCGCGATCCGGCAGCAGACTCCCCTCTCGCTCGCGATGATCGACATCGACTACTTCAAGAAGATCAACGACACGCACGGCCACCTCGCGGGTGATGCGGCGCTCAAGCAGCTCTGCCAGCGCCTGAAGCCCCGCATCCGCACGACCGACCTCCTGGCTCGCTACGGCGGCGAGGAGTTCGCCTGCGTGATGCCCCAGACGCCGCGCGAGGGTGCGCTCCAGGTCGCCGAGTCCCTGCGCACCATCATCGAGGCCAGTCCGTTCGAGTACGACGCGATCAAGATCCCGGCGACCATCAGCCTCGGCGTCGCGACGGTGGACCTCGCGAATCCCAGCACTGCCACCGATCTCATCAAGCGCGCCGACGAGAACCTGTACGAAGCGAAGCGCTCCGGGCGCAACCGCGTCGTCGGCTGAGCTACTTGACGACCAGCATCGCGCACGCGCCAAACGGCTTGCCGCGAACCTGGAACGGCGTGAGCTTCCACCCGCCGAGCCCGGTGCGGACCGCCGTCGCGGTCGGCCCCTTCGCCGCGACCTTCGGGAGGAGGCCGCGCGAGGTCACCGTGCCCTTCGCATCGACGCACGCCTTGATGACGACGCCGGTGTCGCCCGCAGCCACGAGCTCGTCGCGCGCCGCCTGGTCGAGCGCGATGTCCTGCCCTTCCGTGCGCTGAGCCACGAACCGCTTCGCCGCCACGGTGGGCAAGGCGGGATCGATCGCGACCGGATCGCCGCTCAGCCGCCGGAGCACGGCTTTGCCGTCGACATACTCGAGCTTCACCGTGAGACCGACGCCCGGTCCGTAGTAGACGTTCAGCCCGACGGCCGAGACCGAGAGCCCCTTCATGCAAGCGACGAATGCGGGCGCCGTCTTCGTGGTGAGCGACGCTTGCTTCCACTTCTTCCGACACGCCTTCGTGTCGAACCACAGGTCCTTCACCTCGACCGGAGTCGCGTCGAGGAGCTCGGTCAGGGCGGCGGCATCCCCTCGATCCAGCGCGCTCACGAGCGCGGCGCGCGCCGCGTCGATGGCGGCGTATTTTGGATCCGGCGGGGCGGCGACGGCGGGGCGGACTCCGATCAGGACGAGAACCAGCGCGATCGACCGATACATGCACCCCGGATAACACGCGTCACGATCACGGGTCTGGGCCGCAGCAACGAAGCGCACGCCCGCCGCCGCGATAGGATGAGGCGATGCAACGACTCGCCGTGGCGCTCTGCCTCGTCCTTGGTGCCTGCTCCAAGCAGGAACCCGCCCCCACTACCCCACCGACTGCGACTGCGCCCGCCGCCGCGACTCCGCTCACTCCTGCGCAGGGGCAGGAGAACTGGGCCGTGATCGCGTACGCCGGATCGGCCGGCGCCGAGCTCGATGCCGTCAAGCAAGCGCTGACCGCCCAGGGGCTCGAGTTCGGCGTGACCTTCTTCGAGGGCGAGCTCGCCTGTAACAACGATGCGGCGACGGCTCTCGCTCGCTCGCCGCAGGACCTGGCGCTCAGTGTTCACTTCGCGAGCGAGGCCGAGGCGACAACGTTCGCCGCCACCCTCGCGACGCCCGCGGTCGGCATCGCCAAGGTCACGCAGATGTGCGCCGACTGATCCTTACCGGCGCGAACCGGCCGGCTGCCCCGGCGCCGGCGGACGGGCCGCGTAGCCGCCTTCGGAGCTGTCGTAGTACCGGCCGAACTTGTCGTAGCCGTACGTGATGCAGTCGTACTTCTTCGTGTCGAGGCGAACCCCGCACTGGGTGATGAGGCCGCCGGTGACGTTATCGAGGGAGATGGTCGGGAAGTTGTTCATGGCTGACCAGACCCAAGAGCACCGGACATGCCACGGCTAGATCCGCGAATCTCCACGGGCTCGTGACCGGGCGCGTGGCCACTGCCACTGCAGACGCCGGCGGAGGGTTTGCCCCACAGCGCTGTGATCCACGGTAGACGGTCGCACCAAGCGCAGCGCGAGCACCGGCGAGATCGACGTCGCCGGTGAGCTTCGGGTCAGTCGCCGAGGGCTCGCTTCGCGCACTCCCCCGTCGCCATCGACAAGTTGTACATGCGCGTCTTGTCGGCATCGCTCTTCACGTCGGCGGCCTCCGAGTTGCCCCACGTCGTGAGCTCCTTCACGACGGCCTGGGCGCACGCCTTTTCGGTGCACGCGCACATGCGGTCCTTGAAGCGCTCCATCGTCACGAAGGGATCTTCGGCAGGCGCGGCTTCCTCGATGGGCTCCGCCTCGGTCGCGGCGGGTTGACGGCCACCGCAGGCGGCGAGCGCGAAGGCGAGAAGCAGTGATCGCACGCCCGACGGTACCATCGGAAAAACCATCTGAAGCCTTCGTTATGCCCGATGCCGTCCGAGTCTCGGACGTAAGTGCTCGTCGCGATGGCAGACACACGACCGCCCACACAGCGCGAAGTGTGTTCTCAAACGTCCTGACTTCGTGATCGGCGCGCGTTCCAAACTGGAGACGAAGACCCGACCGCCCTACGCTCTCGCGCACATGAACAACAAACTCCTGTTCGCTGCGATCGTGGGTGTTGGCTTTGCGGCGTGTGCGCCGGGCGACGAGATCGACACGAGCACGAACCCCGAGAGCGAAGGCGTTCAGGAGCCGGGCAGCGCGACCGAGCGTCGCGGCTGTGCGACGGAAGATCTGTCCGACGCCGAGAAGCTCCGCGTGGAAGCAGACCTCGCGGACCAGTACAAGAATGGCGAGCTCGACATCACGGCCTCGCATGTGATCCCCGTCTACTGGCACCGCATCCACGCCAGCAACGGAACCGGCGGCACGGTCTCGCAGTCGCAGATCGACAGCCAGATCAGCATCCTCAACAACGCCTATGCGTCGTCGGGCTTCTCGTTCGTGCTGCAGGCCGTGACCGACACGAACAACTCGACCTGGTACACGGCTACCGGCGGCACGGCCGAGTCGCAGATGAAGAACGCCCTCCGCCAGGGCGGCTCGAACGCGCTCAACTTCTACACGAACAACATGGGCCAGGGCCTCCTCGGCTGGGCGACCTTCCCGTCGAGCTACGCCGCGAACCCGCAGCTCGACGGCGTGGTCGTCCTCTTCTCGACGGTCCCCGGCGGCTCCGCGGCGCCCTACAACCTCGGCGACACGGGCACGCACGAGGTCGGCCACTGGATGGGCCTCTATCACACGTTCCAGGGCGGCTGTAAGACGACCAACGATGGCGTCGATGACACGCCCGCCGAGAAGTCGCCGGCGTACGGCTGCCCCGTCGGTCGCAACACCTGCACGGGTAACCGGTTCCCGGGCAACGACCCGATCACGAACTTCATGGACTACACCGACGACGCCTGCATGAACACGTTCTCGGCGGGCCAGGACCAGCGCATGCTCGCGATGTGGAACACGTACCGGTAGTCGGTACGCCACGAGCTACCAGATCACCCAGCAGGGTCAGGTGTCGGGGGGCGCCTACCTGCTGGGTGTTCGATTTTTCGGTGGCCGCCGCGCGTGGCCGTCCAGGTGCGATTCTCGTGGTTCAATCGTCGGCGTGGGTCTCTTCGACTGGCTGACAGAGCGCCGCCGGGCGCGCCTGCTCGAGAAGCCGTTTCCGGACGTGTGGATGGAGCTGATCGACGACGGCGTACCGATCGTGCAGTGCCTCGACCGCGAGCAGCGCGAACGGCTCCGCGACCTCGTGCACGTCTTCGTCGAGGAGAAGCACTGGGAGGGCTGCGGTGGCCTCGAGCTCACCGACGAGCATCGGGTGGTGATCGCGGCGCAGGCGTGTCTGCTGCTCCTCGAGCGCGACCACGACCTGTATCACGACGTCGAGTCCATCCTCGTGTACCCGGATACCCGCGTGTCGCCGACGCGCAGCGCGGGCTTCTTCGACGGAAGCGCCCGCGTGGTGAGCGACGAGGGCCAGGCGATCCTCGGCGAGGCGCACCTCGGAGGTCCGGTGATCCTCGCCTGGGACGACGTGCTCGTCGGCGCGACGGGCCGCGGCAAGCGCAACGTCGTCTTCCACGAGTTCGCCCACAAGATCGACATGGCCGACGGCACCGTCGACGGCACGCCGCCCCTCGACTCGCGACACGACCGTCAACTCTGGGCGGCCGTCTGCACCGAGCACTTCCTGCGGTTGCGCGAGGGCGAGGAGCGCTTCCTCGACGAGTATGGCGCGACGGACGAGGCCGAGTTCTTCGCCGTCTCGACCGAGGTCTACTTCATGCAGCCGGCCGAGCTGAAGGAGAGGCTACCGGACCTGTACGAGGTGCTGCACGGCTTCTACCGCGTCGAGCTGATCTGACACCCGGACCGCGGCGCGCGGTACTTTCGGGGCATGGCGGCCGTTCATCTGGGCAAGCTTCAGGGTGCGAGTGGATCTCTCCTCGCGGTGTTCGTCGACGGCGCGCAGGCGTCTCAGTGGCCGGGCTGGGATGGCAACGAGGACGGCCGTAACCGCACGCTGCTGGCGCAGTGGAGCGAGACGGAGACGGGGACTGAGGCGGACGTCGGCAGCGCCGGTAGCGCCAGCATCTGGAGCGTCGGCGACGACGTCGTCTTCCTCGACTTCTTCCCCGAAGGCGATTTCGAGGACGAGTCGCCGGCAGGACGCCGTCAGCTCGCGAAGCGCGTCGAGGAGCTACCGACGCGTGGCAAGCCGAAGTCTCAGGGCTTCGTCCAGATCGAGAGCGGCTGCCTCGCGGTGATGCTCGAGTACGCAAACGCGAGTGGCGTCGGCAAGGCCCTGAAGGCGGGGGCGAAGAAGCTCACGTCCTTCGATGACCACGGCGTGCTGATCCCGCTCGCGAACGGCCGGTACGAGATCCTCACCGAGAACCTGGGCCGCACCGCCGACGGCCACGAGGACGAGATCGGCGCCTGCGTGACACGCACGCGGATCAAGCGCGCGGCCCCCAAGGCGAAGCCCGCCGCCACTCCGACCGCTCCGAAGGCGGGCAAGGTCGACATCCTCGGCCACCGCGGTGATTGGTGGGGCTCGACGCGCGGCCTGGAACGGCTCAGGTTCTTGGCTCTCGATGCGGCCGACGCGCCCCGCTGCGACGGGGACCGCGACTTCGTCCGTGGCGACGATGTCGCGTTCAACAAGCAGGGTGGCGGACCGCTGAAGACGAAGGCCGGCGCCGAGGTCATCGCCGGCATGCTCGGCCCCGGCCTCACCGTCTCGTACTGGAAGCTTCCGGCCGGCGTCGGGCTCCTGGATCTCGACCACGAGCCAAAACAGCTCGACCTGGCTTCGAAGTCCGGTCGCGAGCTGCTGGGCGCGTACTTCGCTCAGCTGTTGTCGGTGAAGTCGACCCTGCTCGGTACGGTCACCGTGACGAGTGGTGCGCTCTGCGTGATGCGCACGATGGCGTATCCAGCGAAGGCGCCGCGTCCGGCGGCGGACAAGCCCGTCGTGATCACCCAAGGGCAGGGCTTCGAGGTCGGAGCCGCGTTTCCCGTCGAGAACGGAGTGTACGAGGTGCATCGCGACCTCCTCGGCGACCCGAAGAAGGGCGTGATGACGGAGGTCGGTCGCCTGCACGTTCGCGTCCGCTTCCTGCGCGCGAACCAGACGGCTGCGAATACGAAGTCCTCCTCCACCGCGAAGCCCGCGAAGGCGGCCCCTGCGGCGAAGACTGGGACGTCGGCGGCGTCGAGCAAGGCCGCGAAGCCGGCCCCGAGCTCCAAGGGTCGCGTTCACCTCGAGCTCTCCGAGGGCACGTCGAACAAGTTCTGGGAGGCGTGGGTGGAAGGGTCGACGTTGCACGTGCGGTTCGGCCGCATCGGCACCGAGGGCCAGACCAAGCCGAAGAAGTTCTCGTCTCCCGCGGCCGCCACCGCCGAGCGTGATGCCCTCGTCGCGTCGAAACGCAAGAAGGGCTACGCGTGACCTGGTCCCTCACCTACGCTGACGGTGCCGCCAACGGGTACGCGATCACGCCGACGAGCTTCACCTATACGCCCGTCACGCCCGAGCAATCGTCGACGGGCATGTACTCGGGCGGGCCACCGCGCGCCGGCTCGCTCGCCCCGGAGATCGCAGCGCGGATCCTCGCCGCCGCCGAGGCCCTCGCCGCCGACACCGCCAACCACGTCGAGGATCGCGGCAAGGGCACCGGCGCCTTCTCGCTGACGACGGCGCGCGGCTCGCAACACTTCATTGTCGTGCGCGGCCCTGCCCTGCTGTCATTTGACGCCCTCCTCGCATCACTGCCGGATGGCCCGGCCTAGGCAACTGATTCGGCCGTGGGTTGTTACTGGCCCGTGTCCGATGGCGCCGCGACAGTCGAGGCATGCGCTGGTCAGAGGCCCGAGTATCCGGCGGGCTCACTGGAGCGCGTAGATCTCGAGCGTGAGCGTGCCGCTGTTGTTGCCGTAGTACGTGTCCTGGTACTGGGCGCTGATCGCGGCGCCGGTGCCCATCCACTCGATCTCGTAGATGTGGGCCTCGTTGTAGGGCCCCCAGTCGGGGCGCGTATCGAGGTCGATGATCGGGTCGTCGATTCCGATACCGACGTCCTCGCAGCATCCGCTGTCGCGCCGGTTCGGAAAGTCCCAGTACTCCGCGTCGCCTTCGAGGCCGTCGATCACCGTCGCGGTGCCGGTCGCGCGCAGCCGGTACGTCACGCCGGCCGCCAGGGGGAGCGAGACCACGGGGCTCGCGCTCGCGGTGTCGACCATCAAGGTCTCCACCACGCGCCACTGCGGTGGCGCATCGACCTCGGGCGGGGCATCGGGCGGCGCGAGCGGGCCATCGACCCCGTCCTCCGGCGCAGGTGGCGGCGAGCCTTCTGCGCCGGAGAAGCTACATGCGCCGAGCAACGTCACGAGCGCCCACTTCACGCGCTCGATGATACCCAACTACCGGAGGCGGATGTCATCGCAGATGAGGAGCGGGTGGGCGCGGGTACCTCGGAAGCGCAGACGCGTCGCCGCCTCGCCGCGGAACAGGCCGTCGGGTGGGTGTTCGGGGTCGGGCTCGCGCACCGCCGCCCCGACGAGCCCCACGACCTGGTCGGGCAAGATGCACGCTTCGCGGAACACGAGCTCCTGCGTGTCGAACCAGCGGTGCCCCGGCCGCACGCAGCGGCGGATCAGCTCGAGCTGTGCTGGTGACGCATCGAAGGTTCCCTTGCACGTCGCCGTGTGGTCGTTGGCCACCGCCACGTGCACGTGCTCGCAATCCACCAGCGCGACGGCGTCCTGCTCGACGAGCGCGAAGCTCACGCCGTCGCTGACGGTGCCGAGCGGCGACTCCACGCGCTGAAAGTTCCGGGTCGAGATACCGACCGAGATGACCGCCACCTCGTAGTACACGCAACGTCGCCCCGACAGCGGTGCCGTCAGGCCCGCATCGCTCGCGCGCACGGATCCCGCGACGCGGGTCGGCACGCTCTCGACGACGTCGGCGATCCGCACCCGTGGCGTGGCCAAGAGCCGCAGCACGAAGGCGCGGTTCGGCAGGAACCTCGCCGTTAGCGCCGTGACGATGCGGCCGACGATCCCGATGGCTACTTGCCAGCCGTGAGGCGCTCTTCGAGGAGCTTGGAGGCGATCTCCATGAAGTCCTCCTCGGTGACGATGCCGACGAGGCGGCCGTCGAGGATCACGGGGAGACAGCCGACCTTGAGCTTGCGCATGAGCTGGAGGGCCTCGACCGTCGGCGTCTCGGGCGCGACCGTCGTGACCTCCTTCTTCATCAGCTCGGAGACGGGGGTGCGACGCGGATTGCCGCCGCTCATCAGGAAGCGGAGGACCGCGCGGTGCGTGATCACGCCGGCCAGGCGGTGCTCGCCGTCCTCGACGGGTACGTGGCGGATGCGCTCCCACGTCATCAAGTTCGCGACCATCTCGACGGCGTCGTCGGCGTGGACCGTGAAGAGGTCCGTGGTCATGTACTGCTCGACGCGGAGGTAGTTCGTGGCCGTGGCCTTCGATTCGTCCAAGCGGGCGCGCTCCCATTCGGCCACCGGGCGGCCGGTCTGCTGGCGGCTGACCGTGGCGGCCACCAGCGCCGTCGAGCGCTCACCGGGGGTCGAGCGATCGCGCAGTGAGTTCCAGGAGGAGAGCTGCCAGCGGGCGCCCGTGCGCGCGGTCTTCACGCGCTCCTGGATCACGCTCATGTACTTCTCGATGTCCGCGTCCGCGACGTGCTGGCGACGCAGGCCCTGGATCGCCATCGGCAGCAGGCGATCGAGGATCAGCGTGCGGGCGGGGATGTCCTCGCCGTCGAGCCACGTGAACGTGGACGTGATGCCTTCGCGCGCGGCGACGTAGAAGTTGGCGCCGGCCTGATCGAAGTCGATGCGCTGGGTGATGTCGGCTTCGCGCGCGGCCATCTCCACCATGAGGCCCGCCCAGAAGGCGCCGTTGGCCATCTCGTCGATCGTCGACGGACCGGCCGGCATCACGCGGTTCTCGATGCGGAGGTGCGGCTTGCCGTCGGTGACGCCGAAGCAGGCGCGGTTCCAGCGGTAGATGGTGCCGTTGTGGAGGCGGAGGGCCTTGAGCTGCGGGATCTCGCCGCGGTCGAGGACGGCGATCGGATCCTCGTCGAGGTCCGTCCCCACGAGCGCCCGGAAGCGGGAGACATCTTCCTTGAAGATCTCGAGGATCGAGTTCTTCACCCAGCGCGTGCCGAAGCTGACGCGCGCCTCGGTCTCGCGGATGTGGTGGGTGTGCGAGCGCGTGTCGACGGCCTGGCGGAACAGCGCGATCCGCGTCTCGGCCCACAGCCGCCGACCGAAGACGATCGGCGAGTTCGCCGACACCGCCATGATGGGCGCCGCCAGGAGCTGCGAGAGGTTGTACATCTTCGCGAATTCCGCCGGCGAGACCTGCAGGTGGAACTGGAAGCTCGAGTTACACGCCTCGAGCATCACGGAGTCGTGCGAGATGATCAGCTCGTCGAGGCCCTTGATCGAGAAGTCGAAGGTGCCGCCGCGCATCGCGGTGACGATCTTGTTGAGCTGCAGGTAGCGCGCGGAGGGGACCATGCCCTCGAGGGACAGGTCCGACTTGCGCATCGTCGGCAGGATGCCCATCAGGGCGATCTGCGTCCCGTCGAGGGCGCCGGCCTTGCGGGCCTTGTCGACGAGCTCGTCGAGCTGGGCGTGCATCTTCGAGAGGCCGTCGTCCTTGAGGATCTGCGGATCGCAGTTCGCCTCGAGCTGGAACTGACCGAGCTCGGTGGTGAAGTGGGGGTCGCCCTTCAGCTTCTCGAGGAGCTGGAGCACGCCGCGCTTCGGAGCCCACGTCTCGTCGAGGAGGAACATCTCCTGCTCGGCCCCGATGCGGGTCACGCCCGTCTCGAATCGTCCCTCGGCCAGCATGCGTTCGAGGGCGCGGATATCAGCGAGGATCGCGCCCGTGAAATCGCGCTGCCGCTGGCCATCCAGCTTCCCGTCGACGTCCTTGTGCTCGCGCGTGCTCGTCATCTATTCCCCCTGCGGGCGCGTCCACTGACCCAGAATCTGCGGAAGCATCTTCCGCCACGTCACCCAATCGTGGTGCCAGTCCGGTCCCCAGGACTCCACCTTGTTGGGGATGCCTTTACCACCAAGCACCCTGGCCAGGTTCCAAGATTCGCCAATGTCTTCTGCCCGACCCTCACCGGACACGATATGGCAGTACCGGGTCCGAAGGACGTCCAGGTGGCGCCCTTCGAGGCGCGGCACGAAATGAAGCGGCGATGACACCCAGAAGTCATCGGAGAAGTCGTGGGGGCCGCAGTCGTAGAAGCGCCGGAGGTCGTAGGTCCCCGAGATGCAAAGGGACCGCGCGAAGACGTCCGGGAAGCGGCACATGACCGCCGCGGCATGGAAGGCCCCGATGGAGGCCCCGGAGGCCCAGATCTCGAGGTCGCTCTTGCAGTCCATGCGGATGGCCGGGACGAGCTCGTGCCGGACGAAGTGGTGAAACTCGTTCTGGACCCACATCTGGTGGCGGGGCGAGCCCTCCCGCGAGACCAGGGCCTTACCGGCCACCGAGTCGACCGAATAGATCTTGATCCGGCCGGCATCGAGGAGGGGCGCGAGGGCGTCCATCATGAGGAAGCGCTCGCTCTCCTCGAAGTCGCCGCCGGCGGTGGGGAACAGCAGGACCGGCTGCCCGATCACGCCGTACCGCGCGATGTTCACCTCGCGGTGGAGGCGCGGGCTGTACCAGCGCGAAACGATCTTGTCGCCACGTTCAGCCACGGGCCGTCTCCTGACGCCATGCCTGGATGCGCTTCCAGAATAGCTCGGTGAATTGTTCGATCTCGTGCGCCGGGAACAGCGCCGCGACCTTGGCGCGTACGGCGGCGCGGGCCACCGGCGTGCCGAAGAACTCCCAGGCCACCTCGTCGAGGTTCGCGAGGTGCGTCGCGCAGAACTCCTCGAAGCGGTCCGTCTCGAAGCGCTGGTGCGCGATGGCGGCGTACTGGCGCAGCTTGTCGCGGTACGGCGCGTCGGTCGCGGCGATCTCGTAGAACGGCTCCCAGTCGAGCGTCTTGCGGAACTTCTTCTTCGTCACCGCGCAGAAGATCGACCAGCGGATGTTCGCCTTCACGAGCCACGGGAAGTGGCGGTGCAGCGACGTGACCTGCGAATCGGGGCACGGGTTCGCGAAGTCGATCGGATACCAGGTGCCCTCCTTGCGGAGCGACTCGCACGAGTTGAAGTCCCAGCCGAAGAACGAGTTGATCGTGAGGCAGGTGTCCTCGAGGAGCTTGGCTTCGTCAGAGGAGACGAAGTCCTTGTCCTGCGTGTAGCGATCATGCAGCGGCGCGTCGGGGTTGTACTTCACGAGGTGCGTCTGCGGCCCGAGGCCGATGCAGCGCACGAAGCTGTCGAACGGGTTCACCGCCCCCTGGAGGTGCATGACGGTCTTGCCGCTCTCCTCGTACTTGGTGCGGAGCGCGCGCTCGTCGGCGATACGCGAGACGGCTCGCCAGCCACCGCCGTCGTACGGCTTCATGAAGAGCGGGTAGCCGATCTTCTTGCCGATGGCGCCGAGGTCGAACAGCTTCGCGTAGGCCTTGAGCGTCGGCGCGAGGTCCGCGGACGGCTCGTAGGACTTCGGCGGCACCATCCACGTGTCAGGGATGGGCATCCCGAGGTGCATCATCGCCGCGTACGACGTGTGCTTCTCCATGGACTGCACGGCCCACGGGTTGTTCAGGACGTAGAGGCCATCCATGAGAATGGCCTTTTTGATCCACTCGCGACTCGTGTGATACCAGTGCGTCAGTCGATCGAGCACCATGTCGTACTTGCACGGCTGGCGCAGATCGAACGGCTCGATCGAGACGCGCTCGACCTCGACCCCGACGGTGTTCCCCTCGTGGGGGATGGCGAGGTTCAGTCGGCCGACGATCTGCTCGTAGCAGATGGGCCAGCAGATGTCCGCGCCGAGAGAGAGTCCGATCTTGCGAGTGACGGTGGCCATGGGAAGTCCTATTCGTACACGTGGAGGAAGGGGCCAGGCATCAGCCACGACAGCCCTTCGCGCAGGCGGTCGCGCCAGTTCTCCCAGTTGTGTCCGTCGCGCGCCTCGACATAGCGAACATCCATGCCGGTCGAAGCGAGCACCGGGACAAACGACCGGTTCTCGTAGATGAGCGACTCGTAGGTGCCGCAGCTGACGAACACGCGCTCGCTGACCGGCTCGGGGTCAGAGCGATAGCGGTTCACGAAGGCGACCACCGGATCGAACAGCGGGCCGCGGTGATTGCGGTCGCCGATGTCGGTGAAGGCGAACGATCCTGATTGGAGCAACAGGCGGCCGTAGAAGCCCGGGTACCGCGCCGCCGGCGACAGCGGCGCGACCGCACCGAAGCTCGCGCCCATCAGGGCCCGGCTCTGCGGCTGCGCGTCGAGCTGGAACACGCGCTCGACGTAGGGAACGAGCTCCTCGGTGAGGAAGCGAGCGTGGCGTTCGTCGTCGGCGTACTCGCCGAGACGATTCGGCGAGCTGGTCAGCACCACCACCACGTCGGCCACCTCGAGCCGGTGGATCAGGTTGTCCAGCACCGTGCCGAGCGACGCGTAGCGCATGTAGTCGTGGCCGTCGTGGACCACCAGCAGCGGATGCCGGCGCGATGGCTGGAACCGCGCCGGGAGGTAGACGCCGAAGCCACGGCGGCCGAACGTCTTGCTGTCGAACATGATCTCGTCGACGCGTCCGGGCACCGATTCCGGATCGTGGTGGATCCAGCTCGGGACCTGGTAGCCACTGCCGTGCGCGACCGAGTTCGCGCCGAACGGATCGCGCGCGTAGCTGCCGTTCAGTGGATCCTGGATCCACTGGCCCTTGCCGTCGCGGACGACCTCGAGCTTGTACTCGACGCGGGAATTCGCCGGGATCTGAAGCGTGAGGTACCAGACGTCGGTCGTGTCGACGCGCTTCAGCTGCTGCGACGACGGCAGCCCGAACACCCAGTGCTTGAGGTGAACGGCGTCGGCCTGCCCGCGCCACACGACGGTGACGTACGAGCCCTCGACGATCGGGAACGTGTGCTTCTTGAAGAACGTGTCGATCGCGTCCTTGGTCCGCGGCCCGCCTTCGAGGGCGGTGATCGCGAGCGGCTTGATCGGGCCCGTCTTGCTCGACGGGCTCATGACCAGGTTCCCTTCCAGCCGGTCTCGGTCGCGCCGCTGGGAGCGAGGCGGTTGACACGCGCCGACGTGACCTGACCACGCTGGATGATGATCCGGGCCCCCGGATCGAGGCCGATGCAGGCCGCCGGCGCCATGCGACGCGCGAAGCGGGCGATCGCGAACTTGTCGTCGGTGCGAACCCGCTTGGCCATATCCGGTAGCACCACCAGGCGGGGCGCGAGACCGAAGCCTGCGTCGAGGACCTGGGCGATATCGGAGCCGTACGGCGGGTAGTCGTGGAAGAGGACGACCTGATCGGCGAGCACCATCGCCCCCGCCCCCCAGGCGATCACCGGCTTGGGGGCCGTGAGACCGAGGGCGTCGAACAGATCGAGGCGATTCAGGAGCGAGGCGACGTGGCCACCAGCGATCACGATCGCCTGCGTACCGTCGACGAGCTCGGCGAGCTCCCGGCGGTGCTTCTGCACCGAGGGCCGCTGCTCCGGTTTCCATTGCGTCTCGAACGCGAGCCGCACCGCCGCACAGCGCTCGGCGTGATCATGATCGAGCTGGCGGAGCTGCTCGACGGAGATGTTGTCCTCCTGCTCGAGGAGATCCGGGTCCACGTACCGCACGCTGATCATGCGGCCGGCCTCGTCGGCCTTCTCGAGCCGCACCCGATAGAAGCTCTGGATGTTGCGCAGCTTGTTCTGCCGCGCGTGATAGGCCTCGCGGAACTCGGCATCGCCCGCGAACAGCTCCGACGCGCGCGCGTGGAGCTTCATGTTGACGACCGGCACGCCCAGCGCCTCGACGATCTTCGCGTCCTCGGCTTCCCGCTCCTGATACCCCGCCATCACGAGCGCGACCTTCCCGCGGATGCCCAGCTCCGCGAGGGCGGACCCGACATCGGGATTCGTCTTCTGGGGCCCCAGCAAGACGACGGTGCGAGACGAGGCTTTCGTCATGCTAGTTCGCGCGAACCTTCACGGTGCGCCCGACGACGTCGAGCATGTGGCGCAGGTGATCGTAGTTCTCGTGCTTCATGCGGATCCACGCGTTCGCCATGTAGCCCGCCTCCACGCCCTGCGTGGGTGTGCCCGGCGCCGGCGTGTGCCAGTCGATGAGGTGCGGACCGAAGGCGCTGCGAATCGCGTCGAGCCCGTCGTAGTGCGAGATGCGGCCATCGCGATCCGGGCGCAGGGCAATGATGCCCGCGGCCAGACGGCGCGACGGGCGCTGCTCGGCCGACCGGCGGCGATGAGCATCGCCCACTCGCGGTAGAGGTCCATGTCGTTGCCGACGTTGTAGAGGTCCCACGCGCGCACGCCCGGCGGCCGGCAGCCGATCTCGGAGAACTTCAGTCCCTTCGGCCCCGAGAACCACTCCATGTGCGTCGCGCTCGTCTCGATGCCGAGGAGGGTGACGACCTTCTGCCCCATCTGCTTCACCTCGGCATAGCCGGGGGCGGAGTCGATGCGGTTCGTCTGGATGAACTGCGGCGAGATCCACCGCGTGCGCATCGCCTCGAGGACGTTCGGGTAGTAGTGCGTCGCGAACTCGTGGACGACCTGCCCTCTCAGCGTGAGCGTGTCGAAGAAGCCCTCGTGGCCCTCGATGAACTCCTCGACGGCCACGGAGCGGCCCTTGTCGACGTGGAGGGCCTTCAGCGCCGCCTCGAGCTCGGCGTCGGAGTCGACGCGCGACGCGCCACTCGCCCCCGCGCCATCGCGCGGCTTCACGATCAGCGGGTAGCCGACTTGCTCGGCGAAGGCGCGCACCTCGGCCGCCGACGAGGCCGCCGTCGACGCCGCACACGGCACCCCGCCCGCCCGTAGCACTTCCTTCATCGCCGGCTTGTCGCGGCAGAGGAACGCGGTGCGCGACGACGTCCCGGGGATCCCCGCGGCTTCGCGCACGTGGGCCGCCGTCATGATGTGCGCCTCGACGGTGGCTTCCAGTCGATCGATCGTCTTCGCGCGCGAGATGGTCTTCACCGCGTTCAGGACCTGAGCCTGGTCGGTGACGTTCCCCACCTCCTCGTAGTGGGTCAGCCAGTGCTTGTGCTCGTCGGAGAGCGATGCCTTGCTCCCTTCGCCGATCGCCGTGACGGTCGCGCCGATCTCGGCGAGCGCCTGGACGAACAGACGTTGGTTCGTGGGAAACCGCGGCTCGATGAAGCAGACGTGCATGGGGGGCTCTCAGTTCGTTAGGAGGCGTTGGTACACCAGCTCGTAGAGCTTGCTCTGCTGAGCCCAACCGTAGTCTTGCGCCATACCGTTTTGGACCAGACGGTCCCACTGACGGCGGTCCTTGTAGGTGGAGAGGGCCGCCTCGAGGCCCCAGCGCAGGCCGGCGGCATCGTGGTGCTCGAACGGAAAGCCCGTCCCCCGGCCCGACCGGGGATTCCAGAGCTGGACCGTGTCGGCGAGGCCGCCCGTCTTGTGGACGATGGGCACCGTCCCGTAGCGGAGGCTGTACATCTGGTTCAGGCCACACGGCTCGTACCGCGACGGCATCACGAACATGTCCGCCCCCGCCTCGATCATGTGGGCGAGCGGATTCTGGAAGCCGTTGAAGAAGCAGACCTGCCGCGGGAACGTCCGCTGGAGGTGGCGGAACATCTCCTCGATGGGCGGCTCGCCACTACCGAGCACCACGAGCTGACACCCCGTCCGCGCGAGGATGCCGGGCATGACCTCGCCGACGAGATCGAAGCCCTTCTGCCAGACGAGGCGGGACACGATGCCGACGACCGGCACGCCCTGACGGTACGGCAGCCCGAGCTGCTGGAGGAGCGCCTGCTTGCACGCTTCCTTGCCGGCGAGGTCCTGCGCCGAGAAGGGCGCGGCGATGTGCTTGTCCGTCTCCGGTGACCACTCGTTGTAGTCGACGCCGTTCAGGATGCCGACGACCGTCGACGTGCGCTGGCGCAGGAGCCCGTCGAGCCCCGCGCCGTGCGCCTCGGTCTGGATCTCCTTCGCGTACGTGGGGCTGACCGTCGAGATGCCGTCGGCGAAGAGGACGCCCTGCAGCATGTAGTTGATGCGGTCCTGCTTCAGCAGATCCTGGTGGAACAGGTGCGTGAAGTTGTCGAGGTTCGTGTCGGGCCCCGTCATCGCGTGGAACGAGCCCTGGTAGTTCAGGTTGTGGATCGTCAGGAGCGACTTCGCGCGGCGCAGGCGCCGGTCCTGTTGCCCGAACGTCTTCAGGAGCATCGGGATGAGCGCCGCCTGCCAGTCGTGGCAGTGGACGACGTCGGGCGCGAAGTCGAGGTGCCCACAGAGCTGGAGCGCCGCGTAGCTGAGGGCGAGAAAGCGGCGATGCTCGTCCTGGTCGCTCGTGTAGAGGCGGCCCCGCGCGTACAGCGCCGGGCAGTGGACGAAGTACAGCGGCGGCCCCTCGAGGGTCGACTTCACGATCTGGGCAACGTACCGGTGCTGCCCGAGGTTCAGCTCCATCCGGTGGACGACCCGCTCGAAGTGGAACTTCGTCTGGTCGATCGTGTCGTACAGCGGGACCACGACCCGTACGTTCACGCCGTTACGATGGAGCGCTGCCGGCAGCGCACCCATGACATCGGCGAGCCCTCCGGTCTTGGCGAACGGAGCAAGCTCCGACGCAACGAACAGCACGTTCACGGAGACAACTACGATATCAGAACCACGCGGCGAGCGCGTCGGCGAGCGGCCGGGCAATCCGGGCGACCTTGTCGGCGCCGATCGTCATCTGGGCGAACGGCTCGAACGGATCCGCGAGCAGGTCGCGCCGCACTTCGATGCACAACGCCTTGCCCGGCCGGCGCTGTACGTGATCGAACGCGAGGGTGCTCGGGTGCAGCGGATAGGTCGTCCCGTTCGCGACCTCGATACCGGCGGGGGCCAGGAGCGCGCGCAGCTTGCCGACGACCGCCGGGGGCGCGTGGTCCTTACCCTCCATGTCGGTCGCGATGATGTCGATCGCCGGACGGAGCGGCCACGTGGGCACGACGTCGGGGAGATACGCACGCCGGATATTCGTGACGATGTCGGCGTCGACCTCGACGTTGACCGTGCGCGGCGCGTACGTATGCAGCAAGAGGATCGCGCCCGCGGGCGTGAGCGCGGCGAACGCCTTCCGCGTGGCGGCCACGTATTGCTCGTAGCGGCCGCGCAGGAGGTCGCGATCCTCGGCGGTCACGATCCAGGGCATCAGGCCCGGCGTGACCTTGCCCTCCTTGAACTCGGCGGGGCTCGCATCGATGCGACGGTTGCAATCGATGAACGTGCGCGGGATGCGGCACCGCAGGATCGCGACGCTGCGCGTGGGCTGCGCGGCGACGAAGAGCTGCGCGGCGGCCTCGCCGAGCTCGGGGGCGCCGGCGTCGGTGTTCACGTGGAAGAAGTCGACGAGCCCGTCGGGGAGCGGGCTCGAGAGGAGCGCGCGGACGGCCTCGTAGTCGGCGGTGCGCGTCGCGCCGTGAGGGATCTCGATGACGAGGTCGGGGGCGTCGCTGGTGGCGTTCGCGCCGCGCACCCACTGCACGTCCACGATGTCGGGCGTGGACTCGAGAATCGATTTCACCCGTCGATAGTAGGGCTAGAACGCGCCGGAGACACCGACACCCGGGACGGTGTCGAACGAGCCGGCGACGATCACCGGCGAGGCCATCAGGTTGTACGTGGGGCGCCGCACCGAGGGCATCGTCTGGTCGACCTTCGCCGACGCGGCCGCGAACACCGAGGCCATGTCGCGCTTGATCGGCTGGGTCTCGGGCATCGGGTCAAAGGACAGTTGCAGCAGCTCGGACGAGCCGTCGGTCAGAACCGTCGTCGGCAGCGTCAGGTGCATCACCGGAGCGGGACGGGCGATCTGCGCGGTCTCGACGTCGGCCGGGGTCACCACCGCGGTGCGGGCGAGACACGCCGTGCGACCTGGACACGCCTGCGCTTCGAAAGCACTGACGGCCGAGCCGAGCAGGCCGAGCGAGGCGAGGAGGAGGAACCGCACGACCCGACTGTATCGCAAGCCGCGTACCGTGGTTTGCCACGTGCAACTCTGCGTTCCGACCGCATGTGGGACATGAGGACACCAAGCCCCGGCTACCCCACTCGCCACATCGGGACGTCGCCGCACGGCGACTTTGCCCCACAGCGTCGGGGATCGAGGCCTCAGTCTGCGATGTGCGCGAGGACGGCTTGCACCTCGTGCGCACTGTTCGGGCGGACGACGCGCGCAAGCTCCACACCATCGCGCATCACGATCAGCGTCGGCCAGAGCTTGACGCCGAACGTTCGGCCGAGGCGACGACCTTTGCCGTCCTCGATCTTCAGGTGACGTACCGTCTCGTGGCCTCGGAATGCCTCGTCGATGAGGGGCTGTGCTCCCTGACAGATCGAGCACCAGTTCGTACCGAACGACACGACCGTCGCGCCCGGCAGGGCATCGAGCTCTTCGCGGGTGACGGTCTCGGGCGTGTACACGTCGGCCATGCGATCTCCTAGCACCTACCTGGCAACGTGGGAGCGGGCGGCCCGGACGGCTTCGAGCCAGCCCATCCCGAAGCGGGAGTCGGGCTCGAGGTAGTGGCCCTCGCTCCATTCATTCAACGACGCGATGAAGACGAGGTCGCCGTTGCCCTGGGCGTACGCGAGGGCACGCTCGAGGGCGATCCGGAACTGCGCGGGGCTCTCGCCGACGACGACCGGTGACCACGGGTACTTGTCGGGGCGCTCGGGGCCGAGCTCGGCGAAGTCGGCAGCGCGGGGCGATGCGTCCCAGCCCGGCGTGACGGACGGGTGATACGGCAGGCCGGCCCGGGCCGCGACCTCGGGCCACTCGGCGGCGCGGAGCGCACTGCGCTCGGCGTAGTCCTGGAGAAACTCGCCGCGCCAGTCGGGCATGAAGACGTAGTGCGTGACGCTGTCGAAGCCCAGGCCCTTCATCTCGCCGATGACGTGGGCCGCGGGCTCGATGGCCGCGAGGTGCAGCTCGGGGAACCCGCCGGAGCGCAGCATCTGCCGGGCGGCGGTGATCGCGGCGCGGGCCCCGTCCGTGCCGAGCTCGCTCGCGAAGAAGGTGGAGTCGAAGATCGAGAAGTACGCGCGCCCGTCGACGCGCAGGTAGTTCGGCCGTGTGAAGTACTGCTCGGCGAGCAGCCGCACGAACGCGACGAAGTCATCGACGTCCGTCGGGACGAGCCGCGACGGATCGATCACCGGCAGATCCGCACGCTTCACCGGCAGCACGCGGCGCGGCATGCGGTTGGCCCACATGCAGGCGAACGGTAGGGTCTGCCCCTCGGGCGAACCGAGGATGCCGAGGTCGAGCGCATCCTCGAACACGCGCTTGCCCCGGCACCAGAAGGTCCCGACGACGATGCCGTCGATGCCGTGATCGCGCGCCGCGGCCAGGCGCCGGCCCATCGCGACCGGATCGCGGTCGTCGTAGCGGCCCCACAGCGGGACCTTCGGCTGCGCGTGTCCCTCGAAGCGCGGCCGACACTGCTCGAGGAGGTCCCACTCGGTGAAGCCCGGGTAGAACGACTCGTCGCGCTCGGCGATGGGATGCCAGCCCGGATACACGTACGCCAGCACGCGCATGGAGGGCACTCTACATCGACATTGACTTGGTGTCGTTTTAACACCATCATGAGGGCATGCGCGCGCTCTATCGCCAGCGGTTCGATGCCCAGCGCCTGACCCGCGAGTTCCCGCTCGACCTGCCGCATCCGCACAAGCGGCTCGTGAACGACCTCTGCGGTCCACCCGGCGGCGAGCTCGAGGTCGCGCGCTTCGCCGAGGAGCCCCTGCCCGCGTCGCTGCCGGGGCATGTCGTCGATGCAAAGCCCGTGGCGGGCTACTTCGCCTACGGCAGCGATGCCGGCGTGTGGCACGTGAACTTCGCCGATCCGGATCTGTTCTTCGCGTACGGCTCCGCGCTGCTCGCGCAGGACGAGCTGCAATGCGCGGAGCACCCGTCGCTCGGATCGATTCGCGAGGCGATGGGCGAGCACGCGTTCACCGAGGATGAGGGCCGGCCTACCCCCGTCACCGTCGCTGGCGTCGAGCGCCGCTGCGAGATCCGCGGCCTGTACGGCAATGCCTTCGCCGCCGCGTCCCCGGAGACCGTACGGGCCGCGGTGCATGTCATCGCGCCGCCGACCATCAGCAACATCCTCGCGATCGCGGCCCCGAACGGCGGGCGCGGCGAGTACACGCGGGAGACGATCGAGACCGCGCTCGTCACCGCGTACACCGGGTACCGGGCGGCCGCCTTCGAGACCGCCCGGCTCCGGCCGAGTGCGCCCGTCGAGATCCGGACCGGCTTCTGGGGCTGCGGCGCATTCGGCGGGAACCGCACGCTGATGACGCTCGTGCAGCTCCTGGCCGCGCGCCTCGCGCAGGTCCCGCGGTTGCGCTTCTATGTCGCCGACGATGCGGGCCACGCCCCGTACCAGGCGGGAGTCGCAGCGCTCGCCGATGTGACGAGTGATTCGAGGGTTCCCGCGATCATCGATCGCATCACCGCCCGCGGCTTTCGGTGGGGCGTCGGCAACGGGACCTGAGTTACAACCGATCGGGTGCTTCCTGCCGTCCTGCCGAGCTGGCGCCTCGAGCGATTCGTCGACGGTGTGGGCCTCGTGCCCCCCGGCGGACGCACCCAGGGTGGAATTCGCATTCGCGATCGGCAGCGGCCGCTCAAGTCGATCACGTACCTCTTCCGCGACGCCGCGAGTGCGCTCGCTCTCGACGGGCTCGACGCCACGCCCCTCGAGCCCTTGCTCACGGTCGAGGGCGAATACGCCGCGTGCTCGACCTTGACGGGCACGCTCGAAGGCCACCGCACCGAGCGCACCCTCGCGTTCGTTCTCGGCGACGACCACTACACGCGGATCGATGGAGTCACGCTCGTGCCCGAGCGCTTCGGTCAGATGCGCGCGCTCGTACGCGAGCTCGCGCATCTCTACTCGCTGGGCCTCGGCCTGCTGCGGCGGCGGCGCTATCTCTACGAGCCGCCGCGCGGCTGGAGTGGCTATCCGCGGGCGCTGACCACGGAGTGGCTCGCGCCGGGCTATCCCGCCGACGACAGCACGCTCACCGTGTTCCCGGCGCGGCCCATGATCGAGACGGGCGCCGACACCCTCGATGTGATGCTGCACGAGCTCGGGTGGACGGGGTTTGCGCCCGTCGACGCCGCGACCCAGCCGGTGACGACGCCGCACCTCACGGGGCACGTGCGCAGCTACCGCGGCCTGCGCGACGGCCGCCCGCGCCACGTCCACCTCGCCATCCTCGAGGACGGTCGCTTCTCCTACATGAGCCGACTCGATGCCCCCGCCGATGGCATCACGCATGTCGCCGTGCTGCGCGATCTGATCGCATCGATCATCCCGCTCCCCATCCCGCAACCACCGGAGCGCTCCGCACCGACGAACGACGCGTTCGCCAACTGGAGTGACTGATGCGACTCGCGCTGACCGCGCCCGCGATCGCCGACGTGGCTCTCGTGTGGGGGCCCCTCCGCCCAGGTCCCGACGACACGGCCCGCTGGGCGACCGAGGTCCTCGCCGCGGAGCTGCCTGCGGGCGCCCGCGTCGATGTCCACGGCTTCGAGGCGCGCACCACCACGACGGGCTGGCCATACGACGTCGTGGTGGGCGTGGTGGTCGTCGACGAGCGCGTTGTCCAGGCGCGGCTCGCCGCCTGCTACCGATTCCTCGAGTACGCCGGGGCCGCGCTCGCCATCGCTCCGACCGTCGACGTCCTCGATGCGGCGCGCCCCGTACTGCTGGCCGCGTTCGCGACGGGCCGTCCGGACTGGGGCGCCGATGGAACGGTTGTCTGCCTGCGCGATCTCGTCGTCCCGCGCTCGTAAGACAACCGCCGGATTGCCTCGGCAGTCAGTAGCGACACGATGCTCGCGAAGCAGGCCCTCGTGGTCGCGCAGGTCCTGCTTTCGTCCGTGGCCCTGGTGCGCGCGGAGGATCGGACCGGAACGTTTCAGATCGGAGCGGGGTACCGCACCGATGACTCCTTCACCGCGAGCGCGGTCGTCGCGAAGGAGGGCCTGTTCGGACCCGATTCCCGCTTCGCGATCGAGGCCATGATGAACGCACGCCGGCAGAAGCTGGGCGTCGCCGTCGACGACGGCAGCCTGCTCGGCTCGGGCATCGCGCTGCGCCTCGAGGGCTACCACGACGAGCGCCAGCTCCCTGGGCTCACCCGCAAGGCGACCGGCGCGGCCCTCGAGCTGCGGCGCGAGATCATGACGGACGTCTCCGCCTTCGTCGGGTATCGCCTGGAGAACGTCACCGCCACGTACGCTCCGGGCGAGCACCGCTATCGCGTCGCCACGCTGTCGACGGGCGTCGAGTACGCCACGCCCGATACGCGCGTCGGCTTCGCGCTCTCGACCTCGAACCGGCGGCTCGGCTCCCAGGTCGATCAGTCGCGCGTCGACACCTGGGCCGCGCATCGCGAGGCGGCCGGGCCCTTCATCCTGCACGTGGGGGCGCGCGGCAGCGTGTTCCTCGAGGATCCGAGGATCGACGGCAAGCCCGTCGGCGCGGAGCTCATCTACTTCGACGGCTCGAGCGACCTCCGCGGCTACGCACCGGGGGCGCTCGGCGGCGCGCGCGGCGGCAACTTGCTGTGGACCGCGCGGGGCGAGCTGGAGCTCCCGATCGTGAAGCGGTGGGGGCTCTCGCTCGTCGGCTGGGTCGACGCTGGCTTCATGGCGAGTGACGGGTACCTCGAGACGGGCGCGTCGATGGGCCTCGGGATCTTGTGGCACTCACCGATCGGTCCGTTGCGCCTCGACTTCGCGGTCCCGATGGTCGGCGCGCCGGGTTGGGTGTTCGGGCACACTGCCGATCGGTGAGGTCGCACGTCCCGCCGGGGGAGACCCCGCCCGTACTCGTTCATCCCCTCGGTGCCGCTCATCGCTGATACCGTCGAGCCGTGGCGACGAGCGAACCGTACAACCCCTTTCGGAAGCAGCCGTCGGTCGCCGTGCCGCCGCCGACGCCGACGCCGACGCCGCCGAGAGGCAATGGGCTCGCGATCGCCGGCATGGTCCTCGGCATCCTCGGGCTCGTCATGTTCTTCATCCCGGTCGTGGGATTGGGCCTCGGCCTCCTCGGTTTCGTGTTCGGGATCTTCGGCATCAAGCACGCGAACAAGGTTGGCGGCCACGGCAAGGGGATGGCGATCGCGGGCGTCGCATGTGGGGCGAGCGGCATCGTCGTCGGCGGCCTCGTCACGTACGTGCTCCTGAGCTCGTTCGACGAGTACCGCGACAAGCGTCGGCGCGCCGAGGCAGACGTCCACCTCACCCGGATCCAGAAGAACATCCGCGTCTACTGGAGTGTGACCGAGGCGCTGCCGCCGTCGACGAACACGCTGCCGGGCGAACCGGGCCTGGCGTGCGAGGAAGCGAACCGCAAGTTCCCCGAGGTCCCCTACGCGGTGTGGGACGAAGATCCGGGCTGGCGCGCGATCGACTTCCAGGCCTTCGGCGACTCGCGCTACTCGTATCGGTGGACCAAGCAGTCGGACACGAGCGGCGTCATCGAGGCCTTCGCCGACCTCGATTGCGATGGTCAGATCTCGACGACAACCAGCACGGTGACGGTGCGCAATGGTGTCGTCTCGTTCGCGCTCGGTCGGCCCACGGAGGACTAACGCAACGCGAGGGCGAGCAGGGCGAGCAGCACCCCCGCCGCCACCAGCGCCACGATGAAGGCCCCGTTGGTCGTGTGCCACGGGTCCGGAGCATCGGTCGAGGACGGCGCGCGAAACGACGGCATGTCCATGCGATCGCGCTCCGCGAACTCGCGGGTCTCCGATTTCGCGAACCTCGTGCCGGTCATAGAAAAATTGTGACGCTCACCGTGGGTAGGGATCAAACTTTCGTACAGTGGGACGGTGTTCGAGCCCAACTCCAAGCTAGGGCGCTTTACGGTCCAGGGTCCCATCGGGCGGGGCCGTCCAGATGGGTTATTTGCGGCAACGGATGACACGGGCCGTCACTACGCGTTGCGCCCCCTCGTGGCCGACACCGACGACAGCGGCACCGCCGTCGTGAACCGGTTCTCCGTCGAGGCCCGCTCTCTCTGCAATCTCGCGCACCTGAACGTCGTCCCGGTCTTCGACCTGATGATCGAGAACGGCTACGTGATCGCCGTCATGGAGCGCGTTCACGGCCGCACGCTGCGGTCGGCGATGGATGACGACCAGATCGGCCCGCGTCGGGCCCTCGTGATCCTGCGGCAGATCCTGCAGGCCTGCCACGCGGCCCACGGGGTCGGAGTCATCCATCGCGATCTCCAGCCGCGCCGCGTCCTCCTCGTCCCGATGCAGGGCTGGGAGCTGGTGAAGGTCGCAGACTTCGGACTCGCTCCGATGCGCGACGAGGCCGTGCTCGAGTTCGGCGCCGGGGCGCTGCCCGGTGCGGTGCGAGCGGGCGTCGCGACCTACATGGCTCCCGAGCAGGTGCGCGGGCGCTCGACGGATCAGCGCACGGACCTGTACGCGATCGGCACGATCTTCTTCGAAATGCTCGCGGGCCGGCCTCCGTTTCCGGATTCCGACCCGCAGCTCGTCATGCACCTGCAGCTCACGCAACCACCACCTCGTCTCGAGGAGCTGTTTGCGGGCGAGCCGTGGGTGCTGCCGGAGATCCTCGCGCTCGTCGACGGTTCTCTCGCGAAGGAGCGCGAGGGCCGGTTTCAGACGGCGGCGAAGATGATCGAGGCGGTCGACGCCGCGTTCACGGCGATCGAGCACCTGCCTTCGGAGTAGCTACTGACCGCAGTTGCCGCCGGCGCAACCGCCGCCGCCGCCGCCGCCGCCGCCACCCGCCAGCGCGCGCCCGAACGAACCATTGAGGCGCGGGAACACGCCGCCGAAGTGCTGGCCGCGACCGACGCCGGCCCAGAGGAACCGTCCCCCCGTGATCGTCTCGAGGGTGGTCGGGTCGATGGAAGCGATGTGCGTCTCGGAATCAGCGGTCTTGGCCATGGTGATGTCTCCTGGTTGGTGACAACCCCTAGTGCAGTCGCGAGGCCAACGCGAATGGCAGCACTTTTCACTAGTTGCGCGCGTTGGAGCGCATCCTCTGGGTGCCAGGTGTCATTCGCTCGGTAGACACCGGACGGGTGAACTTCATCGTCCCGTCGTCGATCTTGGAGTGCCGGATCATCAGCAGGTCCAGCACGTAGTTCTGGAACAGCTTCCACGGCCGCACGTTGCCCTGCTTCGGGATCGCGGGCAGCGCACGCTGCACGTAGCCCGACGAGAAGTTCAGGATCGGCTCCTCCTCGATGTTCGGGTCGCGCTCCGGACGACACGCGGTGAAGCCGTGTTCATCCATGTGCGCGAGGAGCCGCGCGACGTATTGGGCGGTGAGGTCGGCCTTCAGGGTCCACGAGGCGTTCGTGTAGCCGACGGCGAACGCGAGGTTCGGCACGCCGCTCATCATGATCCCCTTGTAGACGAGCATCTCGCCGGGGTTCATGCGCTGCCCGTCGACCTCCACCGTCATGCCGCCGAAGAGCTGGATCTGGAGTCCCGTCGCGGTGACGACGATGTCCGCATCGAGGCGCGCTCCCGACTTCAGCTGGATGCCGGTCGCATCGAACGTGGCGATGTGGTCGGTGACGATCGACGCCGAGCCGTTCTTGATCGCCTCGAACAGATCGCCATCGGGAACGAGGCAGAGGCGCTGATCCCAGACGTTGTAGGTGGGGGTGAAGTGCGCGACGTCGGACGTCCCCGCCAGTTGCTTCTTCACTTGCCCGACGATGAGCTTCGCCGCCTGCTCGGGGAAGCGTCGCGCGAGCTGGAAGGTGGTCATCCCCATGAGGACGTTCTTCCACCGCGCGATCACGTGAGCGGTCGTGTCGGGGAGCTTGCGCCGGAGCCAGTTCGCGATCTTGTCCTCGGCGGGCAACGTCATGATGTACGTCGGCGAGCGCTGCAGCATCGTCACGTGAGCGGCCCGCTTCGCCATCTCCGGCACGAGCGTCACCGCCGTCGCGCCGCTCCCGATCACGACGACACGCTTGCCCGTGTAGTCGAGGCCCTCCGGCCATTGCTGCGGATGGATCATGGTGCCCTTGAACTGGCCGGCACCGGGCAGCTGGGGCGTGTAGCCCGCCGCATAGTTGTAGTAGCCCGAGCACATGATGAGGAAGCGGCACGTGAGCGTGCGGCCTTCGCTCAGTGAGAGCGTCCAGCGATCCGTCTGCGAGGACCACGCGGCCCCCTCGACGCGATGGCGATACCGGATGCGCTTGTCGATGCCGAGCTCGGAGGCCGTCTCGCGGATGTACTCGAGGATCGAAGCGCCGTCGGCGATCGCCTTCGGATTGCGCCACGGCCGGAACGAATAGCCGAGCGTGTACATGTCCGAGTCGGACCGCACGCCCGGATACCGGAACAGATCCCACGTGCCGCCACTGACCTCGCGCGCCTCGAGGATCGCGTAGGTCTTCCGCGGACAGCTCGTCTGCACGTGGTACGCGGCTGCGATACCGGACAGGCCGGCGCCCACGATCACGACGTCGAGGTGCTCCATGCCTGGAGCTTAAACTGAAACCGGTTTCAGTTTGTACAGGGATTCTCGGCCTCGGGGCAGCCATCGCCCATCCGCGGCACCGAGCTCCCGGCCCCGATGGCACACCACGAGGGCATCCCGTCGGGGAGGCCCTGGGTCTGGTAGGGCGAGGTCCCGGCCGGCAGCCAGTAGGGGTGGTCGAGCGCGAATGACCACATGCTCCCGTATTTGGTGCTGCCCTGCTGCGCCTCGAGCGGCGGCTCGACGTGGCCGCAGTTGTGCCGGCACTCGACCAGGAAGTGACCGTCCTCGACGAGGCCGGCCTCGAGCTCGCGCGAGGCGACGGAGAAGTCCATGCCGATGCCAGCGCAACCGAGGATGTCCTTCACGCCATCCTGGGCAGGCGGGCCGTCGCCGCCCCAGAGCACGAGCGCGGGGAGCTTGCGCTGGGCGCCGGTCCACGGCTTGATGATCGTCGCCCCCACTCCGCCGGAGAGCGACACGAACGACGCGAGGTACTGACTGCGCGCCTGCACGAGCTGGTCGGTGAAGAGCGCGCCCGCCGAGACGCCGATGCTCGAGACGCACGACGCGTTCACCGGCTGCTGGGCCGACACGCACGAGAGCATGTCATCGAAGAACTCGATCTCCTCGGTCATGCGTCCCGGCGACTGCGTGATGTCGAAGGGCCAGCGTGTATCGAACGACGTGCCCAGGACGGTCGCGCCCTTGTCGACCGGAATCACGCCGATGAAGTGCTGCTCGTCGGCCGCGGCCTGGACGTCGCCCTTCTGCAAGAAGCTCGTCGCGGTGCCGGCGATCCAGTACCAGAGGAACAACACCGGCAGTTGCTCGCCGGGGGCGAGGGTCGTCGTCGGCAGCACGAGGAGAAACTGCCGCGTCTCGCCATTGCTCGTGATGGTGTTCAAGCCCGGCACGAGCGTCGGACAGGTACCACCGGAGTAGCTCGGCGGGGCCGGCGGCAGCGGGGCTCCGGCCGGAGCCGGGGCGCTGCACTGGAAGCGATACGACTGCACCGGGGCATCGATCGGGGGCGCGGAGTCGATCGACAGCGCGGCATCGGTCGGCGTACTGCCATCGACGCGAGCGTCGGGCTCGGGGTTGGCGCTGGAGCCGTCATCGCTGTCACCGCTGCAGGCGGCGAACGCGAAGGCGATTCCGATCATCACACCGGTAGTCCGCATCGCACGATTCCTCAAGTGTCATTGCCAATATCGATGTTCGATCGACAGCGCAACGCTTCTGTTCCTGGAGCGCGGCGCGGCTTGTCGATTGCACACGGTGTGCACGGCGCAGCGCGAATCGTTCGTGTGATGCTGAGCGTCGTGAGAGTGCTCGTGCCCCTCCCTGATCACGACTTCGATGTCACCGAGGTCGCGGTGCCATGGAAGATCCTCGACGAGGAGGGCGGCCACGAGTTCGTCTTCGCGACGGAGCACGGAGCCACCCCGGCATGTGATCCCCTGCTGATCACGGGGGTGGTGTTCGGGGCACTCGGGGCGAAGTCCGAGCCCATCGCGTTCTATCGCCAGATGGAGCAGACCCCACGCTTTGTCTCGCCGATGACGTGGAGCGCTGTCGACGTGACCGCATTCGACGCCTTGCTGCTCGCCGGCGGCCACGCGCCGGGGATGAAGCAGTACCTGGGCAGCGATCGCGTGCAGGCGATCACGCGGGCCTTCTTCGCCGCGAAGAAGCCCGTCGCCGCGATCTGTCACGGCGTGCTGGTGGCGGCGCGCTCGGGAGCCTTGTCCGGACTCCGGACAACGTGCCTGCCGAAGTACATGGAGCGCAGCGCCTACCTCTCCACGTTCTGGCGGCGCGGTCGCTACTACCGGACGTACCCCGCGTACGTGGAGGACGAAGTGAGAGCCGCCGGGGCTCTCTTCGAGCGCGGGCCCAAGGTCCTCTTCTCGCGCGGGACACGGGAGGACGACCGCCCGGCCTTCGTCGTCGAAGACGGGGTCTACATTTCGGCGCGCTGGCCGGGTGATGCGTACCTGTTCGCGAAGAAGTTCGCGGACCGTCTCAAGTAGACTTCACCGATGCAGGTACACCCTACGCGCGACCGGATCCAGGTCGGCAAGGTTGACGAGCTGGCGACGCATCCGCGCACCATCGTGCCGCTGGGCCCTGCGCCGGATGGCTTGCCGTGGCTCCTGCGTGCCGACCGCTCCGCCGAGCTCGGCTCGCTGTTCACGGTGGTACCGAACGTCTTCGGCCTCTCGCGCGTGGAGGACCTGCCCAAGCGCGTGCGCGACGCCCTCGAGCACGAGGTGGCGGCCGGGCTCATGGGCGTGCACGAGACGACGATCGACGGCAAGCCGGCGCGAGCGTTCGTGGCGCGCCGCAAGCTGAAGCGCCTCCTCGGGCCGACGCTGCTCGCCCAGCTGCTCGAGACGAACCGGCGCGAGCGCCAGGACAAGGAGGCCAAGGCGTCGATCACGAACGTCGGCGCGATGGCCGTCCGCGAGCAGGACGACGCGATGCTCGATGCCGTCGAGCGCAGCATCCAGGCCCTCCGCGCCAAGCGCCACCTGCTCATGGATCTCGACCGGGGGCAGGCCTATTCGTGCAGCGTGCGCGACGAGGATCGGGCGCTGCGCGTGCCCACCGATCCCATCCGGCCGCTCGCGTGGGAGTCGTTCTCCGGCCTCGGCGAAGTGGACGTGAAGTTCCAGTCCTTTCAGTCCGGCCACTGGATCACGGCTCTCGCCGACAAGGCCTCGTTTCTCGACTCGCTCACCCGCCTTGCCCAGGGCAACCGCGGCGGGCAGATCGAGTTCCGCTTCGCCCGACAGCGGCTCCTCGATCAGATCGTCGATGTGGCGCAGGGTGTCGACGAGCTCCACCAGAAGGGCCGCGTCCACGGTGATCTCGCCCCCGGCAATGTCCTCATCTGCGCCGAGGGCGCCCTCGCCTTCGACGGCCTCGATGTCGAAGCCGGCAATCCCGCGACGGCCGCGACCTTCGAGTGGGCCGCGCCCGAGCAGATCGTCGGCCACCCCGTTGATCCCCGAACCGATGTCTACGCGCTCGGTCGCATGGCCATCGGCCTCATCGGCGGGGTTCGCTTCGGCGAACAGACCTCGTACATCGTCCCGATCGGCGGAGATCGGTCGCGCCGCGTCGAGCTGCTCAAGTCCGAGGGCGTCTTCCTCGACATCACCGGCACGCAGTACACACGGGCCTGGCAAAAGGCCTGGCAGGACCTGCTCGGTCGGGCCACGCACTTCGATCCCGCGAAGCGCCCCGCCTCCGGCGCCGAGTTCGCCGACCTGCTCGCGCAGTTGCTCAACGATCATCCGATCCTGACCGGCATCGACCTCTCCGCCGACTTCGGCGACATCACCCCCATCGAGACGAGCAACGGCGTCGAGTTCGCCCACGTCGCGAACGACTGATCTACTCTCGATCCATGGCCGACAAGGACGACGTCATCAAGGGAGCGAGCCGCTTCTTCAGCAAGCTCGGCAGCACCCTGAAGCACGTGGGAGGCGAGGTCGCCGACAAGGCGGTCATCGTCGGCGGCGAGGTCAAGGACAAGGCCAAGCAGGTCACCGGCCTGGGGCGCGGCGACGTGAAGGTCGAGCTCGATCAAGTGAAGTGGGCGCCGGGCTCGACGATCCGGGGCAACGTCGTCCTGAACCTCCCCGAGCCCGTTGCGGCCAAGCGCCTCGTCGCGACCCTCCGGGCCCGCCAGAAGATCATGACCATCTCCAAGACCAGCAGCGGCAAGAGCGTCGGCACCTCGCACACCGACGTCTTCCAGTTCGACGCCGAGCTGGGCGGCGCGCAGGACTACACGTCCGGGACCCACGCCTTCGAGCTGCCCGTCCCCGCCGAAGCCCTCGACCTGCGGCCGTCTGGCTCCTCCGGCGTCAATCCGCTCGCCGATGCGGTCCGCACCGTCGCCTCGGCGCTCTCGCCGAGCCAGGGCCCCATCGAGTGGGAAGTCATCGGCCGCCTCGAGATCGCCTGGGGCCGCGACCTCTCGAAGAGCGTCGACATCCTCATCCAGCGCTGAGCAGTCCGACATTCGACGGGGACTCCCGCCAGACGAGCTGGTTCGTGGGACCATGACGGCGTGAGACCGTTGATGATTCTCGGATGCGGATACCTCGGCTCCCGGCTCGCACGGGCGGCCCTCGCGGCAGGGCGCCCGGTGCGGGCGTTGGCGCGCGGGACGGGCAGGCTCACGCCACTCCAGGCGCTCGGCGCGGAGATCAAGTACTGCGATGCGTGGATCCAGAAGCAGCTGCCCCAGGCGTTGTCGGGTGCGACGGGGGGAACGGTCGTCTATGCAGTGCCGCCGTCCGCGCCGCTGCCTCCCGGCAAGGCGGTCACGCAGGTGATGCAAGCCGCGTACGGCGCGGGCGCGGAGTGCTTCATCTACATCTCGTCGAGCGGTCTCTACGGCGACCGCCCCGACGACGACGTGATCATCGACGAGGACACGCCGATCGTTCGCGACGATCAGGGCATGAAGAACGTCTGGGCCGACGAGGAGACGATCCTCAACGCGACCATGGAGCGGCTGCGCACCGTGATCCTGCGGCTCGCGCCGATGTATGGCCCGGGCCGCGGCGTACGTGCGCGGCTTCGCAAGGGCGAGTACAAGCTCATCGACGATGGCTCGCACGCCATCTCGCGCATTCACGTCGACGATGCGGTGGGCGCGATCTTCGCCGCCGAGGAGCATGCCCAGCGCAAGTCGATCTATCTCGTCGCCGACGACCAGCCGACGACGCAGCTCGAGTACGCGACGTGGCTCACCGAACGTATGGGCTTCCCGCTGCCGGAGTCGCGCCCTCTCATCACGCCGGGGGCTCGCCCGTCGCACCGTAACCGCCGCATCAAGAACACGAAGCTGAAGACCGAGCTGCACTACACGCTGCGCTATCCGACCTTTCGCGAGGGCGAGGCCGCCATCGAGGCCGAGGAAGCCACCTCGTAGCGTGGCGCGGCGCACAGAGGTCGCGGCTCCCAGCTTCCGGCGCGCCCGCAGATTGCTCTACGCTCGGCGCATGCGCATCGCTCCGGTCGTCGGGTTGGGAGTCGGGTTGGCCGCGGGGCAGGCGTTCGCCGAGTCCGCGCCCATCACCCACGTGCAGCACTTCACCTCGGTCACGTCAGAGGCCTACTCGACGAGCCCGAGCCCGGAGGACACGACGGCGGCGGTGCGCTTCGACCTCGGTAACGGGTCGTCGATCTACTACATCGATCTCTGGTTCGGCCCGTCCGGCCCCCAGCGCGACGTCACGCTCACGATCTGGGACGACACCGCCGAGACGCTCGAGCCTGGCACGATGCTCTCGCAGCAGTCGCTGAGCGTCACCCCGGGCGGATCGATCCAGCAGTACAGCATCTTCGTGTCCTCGCTCACGCCGAAGATCCGCGTCGGTATCACCAGCCCGGATGGGGGGCCGCCGGGCGTGGGTCTCGATCTCGATGGCATCAGCGCGCCCGATCGCAACTTCATCAAGGCGGCCGATGGCGCGTGGCAGACCGCCGACGCGGCGAGCCTCCCCGGCGACTGGGTCATCGCCATCAACCACAACGGCAGCGACGTCGATCCGAATCCCATCCCGCCGGACGCTCCTGATGATGGCGGCGACGGCGACGACACCCCCGCCACCGACGATGGCGGCCTCGACAACGAGACGGGCTGCTGCTCGAGCTCCACGGGCGCCGGCGGCGGCGCGCTGCTCGGCCTCCTCGTCTTCGGATGGATGCTGGCACCACGCCGCCGATAGTGTTACTTTGACACGATGGAACAGATCCTCGTCCCGGGCGGCTCGCGTCCCTACGTAGACGGCGACAGCCTCGACTTCGGCGGTCCGCTCGTCTTCACGATCCCGGACGTGCTCACCGCCGACGAGTGCGCGCGGATGATCCGGCGCATCGACGACCTCGGCCCCACCGAGGCCCCCATCACCACCGCGGCCGGTCCGGTGATGCGCCCCGAGATTCGCAACAACCGGCGGGTGATGATCGATGACCCCGCACTCGCGGACCTGCTGTTCCAGCGGATCCGCCCGCGCATTCCCGCGCCGCTCTGCGGCATGCACCCGGTCGGCGCGAACGAGCGCTTTCGCTGCTACCGCTACGACCCGTCACACCAGTTCGGGCCGCACTACGACGGCGCCTTCATTCGAAGCGACCGCGAGCGCAGCCTGCTCACCTTCATGGTCTACCTGAACGAAGGCTTCAGCGGCGGCCACACGAACTTCCTCGACTACGACGTCTCGGTTCGTCCGCGCACCGGACACGCCCTGCTCTTCCAGCACTTCGTCCTCCACGAAGGGGCCGTCGTCACGAGCGGTACGAAGTACGCGCTTCGTTCCGACGTGATGTATCGGGTGTCGCGCGATGTGCAGGGATCGGCACGCCAGATGTAGTGTAGCCGCATGAGAGTCGTCGCCATCGCGCTGCTCGTGGCCTGCGGGTCGGGGCAGGAGACCTTGACCCACCCGACGCCTCCCGATCCGATCGCTCACCAGATGTCGGTCGAGACGCGGTACTTCGAGAACGAGGTCACCTATGACGTGAATGGTCCGCGCGCCGAGCTCGCGTCGCTCCCCATGACCACCTGGTTTGGCCTCCCGTGGTCGGGACGCGGATCGATCAGCGCGCGAGTGCGGGTCCCGCTCGTGAATGGCGCCGAGGACTGGTCGCGGGCCGAGGGCGCGATCAAGGTCTCGTGCGAGAGCTGCCAGATGGGCGACGACGAGGCGAAGCTGCCGGTCGGCGGCCGGGGTGGCTTCGCCGGCGAGGGGATCGACTTCGGTCACCTCGCGTTCAGCAGCATCACGGCAGAGGTGAAGCTCTCCGCCGGCACCGCCGAGCTGACGACCTGGAAGCTCGAGTCGAAGGACATCAAGGTCGAGATCACCGGCCGCATGTCGCTCATGCCGAAGCTCGACGAGTCGCACGTCGAGGCCTGCCTGCGCTTCTCCACGACCCCGGAGCTCGGGAAGCGCGACCCGCGCACGAGCGCGGTCCTGGGCCTGACGGGCGCCGCGACCGCCGGTGACGGCATGTACAACATCCGCATCTCCGGTCCCTACGCCGCGCCGCGCCGGCTCGCGCAGGTCTGCGACGGCTCGCAGCCGGTCGTCGACACGCCGGGGACCGCCGAGCCGCACACGACGTACACCGATCTCGACGAGGCGATCGACAAGGGCATCACGAAGGTCGATGACTCGACCTACTACGTCTCGCTGGGCCTCGTCGACAAGTTGCTCGAGGATCCGACGGCCGTCGCGAAGGGCGCGCGGATCGTGCCGGCGATGAGGGACGGCAAGCCGGAAGGCTTCAAGCTCTACGCGATCCGCCCGAGCAGCGTCTTGGCGAAGCTCGGCCTCATGAATAACGACACGCTCACCGCGATCGGCGGCGAGCCGATCACCGAGGCCGAGAAGGCCCTCGAGGTTTACACGAAGCTGCGTGACCTGAAGCCGGGTGACGTCGTCGTGGTCGAGATCACGCGCCGGGCCAAGCC
>JALHPV010000037.1 GCA_022842285.1 Kofleriaceae bacterium | reverse complement strand
GCTGGAATGGTGACCTGTCGGTTGCCGCGACGCATCTCATCGACCGCATCTGGAACCGCTCACCTCGACCGGGCGAGGTGGACGTGCTCGTCGACGAGATGCAGGCGTGCGTGACGGCGGGTCCGGCTGGCTGTGCGAGTCCGGATATCGCCGCGCGCTGGCTCTGCAGCCGGATGATCGACTCGGTCGAGTTCTCCACCTACTAGGAGTCACATGTCGAACCCACTATCTCGTCGTGATCTGCTCGGCTGGTGCGGCGCCGGCGCGCTCGGGCTCGCGTTTCTACCTGCCCTGCGCCGACTCGCGCAGGCGGCTCCAGGACCGGCGGCGCGCGCCGATCGCGTGCTCATCATCAACCTCGCGGGCGGAGTCCGGTCGAGCGCGGCGTTCCACGCCTCCTCGAAGCGGTCGCACAATCCGTGGGGGCTCCTGGCGAGCGGGACCACGCCGTTCGCGCTGGGAAATCTGCTCGACGATCCGGGACCGGACGGAACCTACGAGTTCGCGCCGGTGGCCGAGGGGCCGCGACCACATCCCGCCGCCCTCGACGGTGTGACGCTGCCGCGCTTTCGCGCCATGGCCTCCGCGATGAGCGTGCTCGGTACCTATGCCCAGGAGCGCGGCGATCACCTCCGGGCCCGGATCGAAGAGCCGACCGGCAATGCCACCGGAGCTGCGCCGGGCATCCTCACGCGGATCGGTGCGGGCTTCGCGGCGACCTCGACCGCGACCGGCGCGCCGGCGTTTCACCTCGCGCCGGCTGCGCAGTTCGGCGCGGCCCTCGGCGGGCTCACGCGTCACGTCCCGGTGTCGCTCGCCGGCATTGGCTCCATCCCGAGCGCGGCGAACGCGCTGCCGGCATGGAACGTCGCGACGGGGAATGGCTTTGCCACCGACGAGTCGATGCGCGATCGCCTCGACGCGCACGCGGTCGCCGAGCGCCACTCGGTGGGAAAACAGGTGACGGAGACGTTGTCGTTTCACCGGCGCGCGGCGCGCGACATCGGGGCGCGGCTCGCGAACGATGACTTCGCGCTCGGCAATGCGGCCCGCGATGAAGCCGCGCTGGGAACGGTCTCCCTCGGAAGCGCGGTGCCTCTGACCAACGGCATCCTGAAGGCGATCTTTCACAAGGGAAAGCCGTTTGGCTCTCAGTACGATGCGTACGCCGACAACCTCGCTCTCGCGGTGCGGCTGCTTCAGATCGGTAGCCCGGCGGTCACGCTCGAGACGCCGACGTTCGACTTTCACTCGGGCGAAGCGGAGTTCGGACCTCCGCTCTATCGGTACTTCGCGCGGACCTGGGCGGCGTTGTGGTGGTTGCTCGGGCGCATTCCCGCGGGGAATGGCGGCACGCTCCTCGACCGCACGCTCGTCGTGACGATGAGCGACTTCGGTCGGGACCCCGGTTCGGAGGCCACGGGCTTCAACCCGGGTCTCGGCACCGACCACGGCGCCGATCACGCCTGCTTCTATCTGGCGCATGCGGTGATGGGCGCGGGCGTGCGGCCGAATCGCCTGGTCGGCCCGGTCGACACCGAGAGCTACAACGCGACGCAGTCCACCACGCGCTACTCGCCGCAGCAGCTCCTCGTCACGATCCTCGATGCGCTCGGGCTCGATCACCTCGACGAGCAATGGGGCCTGCCCGGCGTGGGCTCGCCGATCCAGGAGTTGTGGTCGTGAGGGCGGCGCTCGTGGCGCTCGTGGGGTTCGTGATCGCGTGCGACAGCGCGACCACGCCCCCGCCGCAGATCGATGAGACCGACCTCGAGGCCCGCACGAAGTACCCTGATCTGGCCGCGCTGTACGACGGCGACCAGGGCATCTACCGCGGCTGCGGTCCGAACGGTGGCGTCTGCCACAACGGGAACGAGTTCCCCAACCTCGATTCGCTCGGATCGATCATCGACAACATCGGCGTCCCCTGCAATCAGAAGCAGGACTCGGGCGATCGCTTCCACGACCTGTGCGAGCGCCGTGGTGACGTGGTCGAGTTCGGCAACCCCGAGATCGGGTTCGAACGGATCGAGCTTGGCTACCTCGAGCCCCATCCGACCTTCGGGCCAACGATCTGGCGCATGGTGCTTCGGGATCCGCCCACGAAGCTGTTGCCGCAGACCGCCGCCTACAAGGATCCCATGACCACACTGCGCCGCGTTCCCGACGGGGCAGGCGGAGAGATCGAGGTCCCGTTCGTGCCGATGGGGCTCACGCACTTCGCGTATCAGCTCGACGCAGACGACCCGAGCGGGCGCACGGTCTTGATGGCGATCCCCGAAGGTCCGCCGTTTCCGATCATCACGAGCTTCCTCGCCGAGTCGGCCCTGCCGCGCCCTGATCGCTTCAACGTCGGTGATCCGAACCGCAACCACACCTATGGGCACGACATTGGCGCGAAGCTCATCAAGCCGGGGGACCCCGAGCGCAGCTACCTGATGCGTCGGCTCACCGACCCGACGATCGGGACGCTGATGCCGCGCGCGAACTGCTGCTCGTGGAATCGAGCGAACGTGCGGGCGCTGTGGTGCTGGATCGATGGGCTCGCACCTGATGGAAGCAACGCCAAGGATCCGATCGATTACGACAGCTGCAGGCCGAGCCCCGCGGTGGAGCTCATCTACCCCGAGCCGGGCCCCAACTGCGAAGCGCAAGGCTTGTGTCCGGTGATGGCCGGAGAGCAGACGGGAGTCGCGACGTTCGCGTCGATCTACGCGGAGATCCTGACCAGCAAGTGTGCCGGTGGGGCGTGTCACAACACGGGAGACGTGGGCGGCGTCGATTTCAGCTCGCAGGAGGCTGCGTTCGACACGCTAGCCGCGAAGATCGTCCCGGGCGATCCAGCGGGGAGCTCGCTGTGGATTCACCTCGATCCAGCGCTGTGCACGGGTGACTGTCGGCTGATGCCGCTCGAACGACCACCCCTGGGCGAGGTGGACCGTGATCGGATCCGGACCTGGATCCTCGAGGGGGCCGCCGACAACTAGCGACAACTACCGGTACGCTGCGGTCACGAATGTTCCTGGCTGCGGGAGACCACCTCCACACGCACGAGAGCGTCACGCCTCTGGCCGTTGGCGGCGTCCGGATCTGGAGCCTCGCTATTGTTTGGTTCGTATGTGCGGCGGGATCGTGTGGGAGTAGTCAGTCGTCGATGGGGCCGGCCATCGTCTCTACCGGTCAACCTGAAGTGCCAACAGTGGCGAACGCCGACGGTGACGATCTGCTTGACGACGCGGATCAGTGCCCCGATGAGCGCGAGACTTACAATGGTCTGAACGATGAGGACGG
Organism: Kofleriaceae bacterium; assembly: GCA_022842285.1. Taxonomy (GTDB): domain Bacteria; phylum Myxococcota_A; class Polyangia; order Haliangiales; family Haliangiaceae; genus JABFXX01. Next base: position 33,188 of record JALHPV010000037.1, on the reverse strand, counting down.
CTGCCCCGAGCGGGGCTCGAGTAGCGGGGAGCCGCGACCGCTCGCGAACGAGCGCGTTGTCACTGGGCCAGGGCGACCGGACGCCTGCCCGATCTTCAGACGGCTGAAGTCGCCGGCCGGACAGCTCGAGTTGAAGGTGGTCAGCTTTCCGCCCGAGGCGACCGAGACCCAGTTGTTCACGGACCTGCTCGACGAGCTGGTCGCGATCAGTGGCTCGATCAAGGCGAACGTGATTCTCTGTGCGACCGGCGGGCAGCGCGATGTGGAGCGCTCTGATCTCGGACCGCGGCGAGTCGCGTTCGTTGCCGCCGCCCTCGAGGCACGTGGCCTCACGGCGACCCGCATGGTTGTGGGCACCGGCTCGCAGTGTGAGCCGCGCTCGAAGCCACAACCGGAGCACGGCGAAGTGTGGTTCCAGTTGACTGATCGGTCCGAGGTCACGACGAGCTATCGCTGTGGAACAGCCAAGTAGGCACGCGCTGGGGCTGCACGTGAGGTTACCGACCGCTCTCGCGCGCATGCTCTGCGCATCTCGCAATGCGAGGTGCAGAAACTGCGTCGTCGCTGGCGATTTCTAGGGCAAACACGGGCATCCATCGTGCACGACCACAGCGCGATGCCGAACGTTGCCGCCATCGCGGCCATGCAACTGGGGCGGTCAGAGCCGCTCGTGAAGCGTGCGGCCTCGATCGCTGCCTTGGCCTCCCGGCGGCCGGAGGTGCGTTGATGTCCGCGCGCACAGCTCGACGGCCGTTCGCCGCCCTGCTGGTGCCGACGAACTTCACGGAGGGCTGCCGTTCGGCGATCGCTCGGGCGCTCGCGCTGCCGCTCGCACAGGGAGCGCGCGTCGAGCTCCTCCACGTCCTCCCCGCGTCGATTCCGGCCAAGGTACGCGCGGCGGTCGAGGCTCGAGCGCGCGAGTCGCTCGCGGACGCCGTGGCGCAGATGTCGTCCGCGGGCAGCGAGCTGGCGGTCACGTCAGCGCTCGTCCGCGGCGAAGCACACGTCGAGATCATCCGCCACGCGCGGAGCATCGATGCCGAGCTAGTCGTCATCGGCCGACATGGGCGGCGTCCGGTGCGCGATCTGTTCATCGGCGCGACAGCCACTCGCGTGGTCAGGCTGGGCGACACCCCGGTCCTCGTCGTCAATGCTGGTGGCGCAAAGCCGTACCGTCGGCCGCTTGTTGCCACGGACCTCGGGGACACGTCGCGACACACGCTCGAGCTCGGCCTGCGCATCGTCGACTCGCGCACGACCGTGCGCGTCGTCCACGCCTTTCATGTCCCGTTCGAGAGCTTCATGGCCCCGACCCGGGGGGCGCTGGGCGTGGTCCGGAAGCCGTATCGAGAGAAGGCGGTCGCGCAACTCGATGCACTCGTAGCGCCATACGAGGACCAGGCCCGCTGGCGCAAGATCGTCCGCGCCGGCGACGCGAGGTCGATCGTGCTCAACGAAGCGAATTTCAACCACGCCGACGTCATCGCGATCGGCACGCATGGGCGCTCGGGGCTCGCGCGCGCACTGGTCGGTAGTGTCGCCGAGGATGTGATCGCGAACGCGCGATGCGACGTCCTCGTGGCGCGGCCGGTCCGATTCTCGTTCGCGCCGCCGTGAGCAGGGGCGAGGCGGAACTCGCCGAGAGGAGTTCATCGATGACCACACAGCACGCAGGAGCTCGCGTTCGTCCGCGAGAGAACGGGCCGCCCTGGCACGCGCAACACGTCGCCGAGACGTTGGTGGCCGTCGAGTCGGATAGCGATCACGGCCTCACCGAGGCGGAAGCCCGGGCCCGACTCGCGCGCTTCGGCCCCAACGAACTCCCCGAGCACGAGCGCAGGTCGTTGCTGTCGGTGTTCGGGGGGCAGTTCAAGAGTCCGCTGATCTACCTACTGTTCCTCGCCGCGGGCATCGCTCTGGCGCTCGGTCATCGTAGTGACGCGCTCGTGATCTTCATCGTCGTCCTCTTGAACTCGCTGATCGGCACGCTGCAGGAAGGCCGCGCCGAGCGATCGCTTGAAGCGCTCCGCAAGCTCGCGACGCACAAGGCTCGGGTGGTACGGGATGGACACGAGGTCATTCTCGAGGCCGGTGCGGTTGTGCCCGGCGATGTGATCATGCTCGAGGCGGGAGATGCAGTTCCGGCCGACGCGCGCCTTCTCCACGGCGTCGCACTCCAGATCGCAGAGGCCGCCCTTACCGGAGAGTCCGTGCCGGTGGCCAAGAGCCTCGAGGCGCTCACACCGCCTACGTTGCTCGCCGACCGCCGGAACATGGTCTATTCGGGCACGCACGTCACCGCAGGGCGCGCCCGTGCCGTCGTGGTGGCCACTGGCCTCGCGACCGAGATCGGCCACATCGCGACCCTCGCGGGGACGGCGAAAGACTCGCAGACACCACTCGAGCGACGGATCGCGCAGTTTGGCCGCTACATCATCATCGCCGCGGTGGCGATGTTCTTCTCGGTCTTGGCGATCGGGCTCGTGCGCGGACTACCCGCCGCGCAGATCGTGATGATCGGGATCAGCCAACTCGTCGGCATGATCCCCGAGGGGCTCCCGGTCGCGATGACGATCGCCCTCGCGGTGGGCGTCCAGCGGATGGCGCGCCGTCAGGCGGTCGTGCGCAGGCTCGCCGCCGTCGAGACGCTAGGCTCCACGACCGTCATCTGCAGCGACAAGACGGGCACGCTGACGCGCAACGAGATGACAGTGACCGCGATCGCGTTGCCCGATGGCCGCGAGCTGACGGTGAGAGGCGCCGGCTATGAACCCGAGGGTGAGTTTCTCGACGACGGGTGCGTGATCAGCTCGATTCCGGAGGACGTCCGAGCGCTGGTCGAGGCGGGCGTGCTCTGCAACGACGCTCAGCTCGTCGGACCCGCCGCCGACTCCACGCCGCGATGGAAGCCGATCGGGGATCCGACCGAAGTCGCCCTCGTGACGCTCGGGATCAAGGCCGGTATCATCCCGGCGGAGCTGCGGGCGGGCATGCCGCGCCGCGCGGAGATCCCGTTTGATCCCGCGGCGAAGCTGATGGCGACGCAACACGACGCGCCAGACGGACCTCGGGTGATCATCAAGGGCGCGCCCGAGGTCGTGCTCGAGCTCTGCCACGCCGTCCGGCGAGAAGGACGCGACCTGACGCTCGATGACCCGGCCCGAGCGGCGCTACGCGATGCTGCGGATCACATGGCCGCGCGCGCCCTGCGCGTGCTCGCGATCGGCGTCGTCGACGGTGGCGAGGTCGATGGCGCTGCGGGCTTCGACGCGTTCCGCGGCCGGGTCACGTGGCTCGGCATGTTCGGCCAGATCGATCCGCCGCGTACCGAAGTGAAGGACGCCGTCGCGCGTTGCCGCGCCGCCGGGATCCGGCCGGTGATGGTGACCGGGGATCACAAGGCGACCGGGCTCGCGATCGCGAGGGAGCTCGGTATCGCGCTTGATGGCGACGACGCGGTCGATGGCCGCGAGCTCGAGCGACTCACCGACGCCGAGCTCGGCGACCGCATCGACGGCATCTCGGTGTTCGCGCGCGTGCACCCGGCCCAGAAGTTGCGGATCGTCGGTGCCTACCAGCGGCGCGACGAGATCGTCGCGATGACCGGCGACGGCGTCAACGATGCGCCCGCGCTGGTCAAGGCCAACGTCGGAGTGGCGATGGGCATCACGGGTACCGAGGTCGCCAAGGACTCGGCCAAGATCGTGATCGGCGACGACAACTTCGCTTCGATCGTCGCCGCGATCGAGGAAGGCCGGGTCGTCTACCGGAACATCAAGAAGGTCGTCCTCTACCTCTTCACGACCTCGATGGCAGAAGTGCTGGTCCTCCTGACCGCGCTCGTGCTCGGTTATCCGCCGCCACTCGCGGCCGTCCAGATCCTGTGGATCAACCTGGTCACCGAGGGAACCGTGACGGTCAACCTCATCATGGAGCCCGCGGAAGGCGACGAGATGAGGCAGCGCCCGATCTCGCCACGTGAACCGCTGCTTACCCGGAGCATGCTCGCGCGCCTGGCGTTCATGACGCCTGCGATCGCGATCTCGACCTTCGGATGGTTCGCGTATCGACTGTCCAGCGGCGTACCGTTCGCACAAGCCCAGACCGAGACGTTCACGGTGCTCGCCGTCTGCCAGTGGTTCAACGTCCTCAACTGTCGCTCCGACCGGCGCTCGGCGCTGAACTTCAGTCTATTCAAGAACCCGTGGTTGATCGGCGGGCTCGTGGTGAGCAACCTGCTCCACATCGCGGTCGTGTTCTGGACCCCGCTCGCTGAGGTCTTCCACACCGTTCCGATCGACATCCGAGAGGTGCTGGCCATCGGCGCGGTAGCGAGTCTGGTCCTCTGGGTCGAGGAGCTTCGCAAGCTGTTCGTGCGGCGGCGCGCGCGGGCGGCCACGCGGTGATGCACCGAACGATGCGGGGTGAGTCCCGGGCAAGGATCGTCGAAACGACCACGACAGGAGAGTGAGATGAAGATCGTGATGTTCGACACCCACGAGTACGAGCGAGCGGCATTCGAGCAGGCGAACCGCTCGGTCGGCTATCACCTCACGTTCCTGGAACCCAGGCTCACCTCGGTCACCGCGCCGCTGGCGCACGGCCATGATGTCGTGTGCTCGTTCGTGAACGACATCGTCGATGCTCGGACGCTCGAGATCCTCCGCGACGGAGCGGCTCGGCTCGTCGCGCTCCGCTCGGCCGGCTACAACCACGTCGACCTGGCGGCGGCGGCGCGGCTCGGCCTCCGCGTCGTACGCGTCCCGGAATACTCACCGCACGCCGTCGCCGAGCATGCGGTCGCGCTCGTCCTCGCGCTCAACCGGAACATCCATCGAGCCTATGCCCGCGTTCGAGAGTGGAACTTCTCTCTCGACGGGCTGGTGGGATTCGATCTCCACGAGAAGACGGTCGGCATCGTCGGCACCGGACGCATCGGACAAGTGACCGCGCGCATCCTCCGCGGCTTTGGCTGCCGCGTGCTCGCCCACGACAAGCAGCCCGATCTCGCGTTCGCATCGGCGACCGGGGTCCAGTACGTACCGCTGCAAGAGCTCTATGCCGAGTCCGCGGTCATCTCGCTACACGTGCCGCTGACACCGGCGACGCATCACATGATCGACACGGCTGCTCTCGCCGCCATGAAAGCCGGCGTGTTCCTGATCAATACGGGGCGCGGCGCGCTCATCGATAGTCGTGCGTTGATCAGTGCGTTGAAGCGCGGCCATCTCGGAGCGGCGGGTCTCGACGTGTACGAGGAGGAGGAGGGGGTGTTCTTCCAGAATCTGTCGAACCAGGTCCTGCAGGACGACGTGCTGGCGCGGTTGCTCACGTTTCCGAACGTGCTCGTCACATCGCATCAGGCGTTTCTGACCCGGGAGGCGCTGGCAAAGATCGCGTCGACCACGCTGGAGAGCGTCGCCGAGCTGGATCGCGGCGGCGTCCTCTCGAACGAGGTGCGCGCTGACCATGTCGTCGCGTCGCCAGCAGGGTGAGGAGATCGCTCATGCGGTCTGCTACGATCAGGTGGGTACACTGCCGCGGTGCTTTCGTCGTCGTACTTGGCGCGACTGTCGGCTGATGCCGCTCGAACGACCACCCCTGGGCGAGGTGGACAGTGATCGGATCCGGCCCTGGATCCTCGAGGGCGCCGCCGACAACTAGCGGGCACACGTGGCGACAAGGAGCGCGTGGTACGCTGGTCGAGCGCGCATGTTCCTGGCGGCAGGAGCCCACCTCGACAAGTACGAGATCGTCACCCCGCTGGCCGTGGGTGGAATGGCAGAGCTCTACCTCGCCCGGACCCGGGGGACCGCCGGCTTCGAGCGGCTCTGTGTGGTGAAGCGCATCCTCCCGCAGCACGCGCGAGACGCCCAGTTCGTGTCGATGTTCCTCGACGAGGCCCGGCTCGCCGCGATGCTCAACCATCCGAACGTCATCGACGTGTACGACGTCGGCGTCGAGGCCGGTCGCTACTACTTCGTGATGGAGTACGTGCACGGACAGGACCTCGGAGCCCTGATCGCGGCGACGCGTACGAACCGGCGCGGTCTCAAGGTTTCCGTCTCGGTCGGAATCTGTATCGCCGCGGCGGCGGGGCTCCATCATGCGCACACGCAGACCGGGCCCGATGGCACCCCGCTGCGGATCGTTCACCGCGACGTGTCACCGGCGAACATCCTCATTTCCTACGATGGGCACGTGAAGGTCGTGGACTTCGGGATCGCCAAGGCGGCCGCGCGCGCCACGCAGACCACCGCCGGCGGCATGAAGGGGAAGCTCTGCTACATGTCGCCAGAACAGGTCGTGGCCAGCGCGGATCTCGACCACCGGAGCGACGTGTTCTCGCTCGGGGTCGTGCTGTACGAGCTGACGACCGGACAGGCGCTGTTCCGGGGGGAGAGCGATTTCCTCATCGCCACGCGGATCACCGAGGGTGACATCCCGCGTCCGAGCGTGAAGCGCCCGGGCTACGACGCGCACCTCGAGAGCATCGTGATGAAGGCGCTTGCCATGGATCCCGCCGAACGCTGGCCCTCGGCGCAGGCCTTTCAACACGCGCTCGAGGACTATGCTCGTTCTGCCCAGCTCGATACGTCGAGTCGTGCGCTCGGCGAGCTCATGCGGAGCCTGTTCGCGGATCGGATCGACACCTGGGAGCGTGATCAGCGAGATCTACGCCGCTCTCTCGACCGCCCGCTCTCGGTGTCGGACGAGATCGAGATGACGGTCGAGGTCGCGCCGCCAACCAGTGTCACCGTGCCTGAACTGAAGCGGCCGCGGCGACCCCGGTGGCCGCTCGTGGCTGGCGCCGCCGTGCTCGTGCTGGGTGGGGCAGGCACCGCCGCGGTGTTCGCGACGCGAGGTGACGAAGCAGCTGTCACCGCGCCGCCGGAAGCCACGGTCGCACCGCCGATGGAGCCCGCCACCGCCCCTCCCCCGATCGCGCGGGAAGAACCGCGAGGGAGCATCCCGGTCGTCGTGCCGCTCACCGTGGTCGCCCCGCCGCCCCCGCCTCCGAGTAATGTGCCCCGGCCCGCGCAGCGCAAGCCGCCGCGCCGCCCCTCCGGGACCACAACCACCGGGTCAGAGCCGCGGGGCTCTGGCAGCGCTGCCCTCGATGATGTCGTGGATCCTTTCGCAAAGTGAGCTCGTCATGAACCGCATCGCCATGCTGATCGTGCTTGCCGCTCCCATCGCTGCGTCGGCCGATGGGCCCACTCCCACTGGCCCCACGACGGAGAAGGCCAAGGCCCTCCAGGCCGAGGGAGCGGCGGCGTACAAAGCCCAGGACTTCGCGAAGGCGAGCCAGCTCTTCGCGGCCGCATATGCCGCAGAGCGCTACAGCGGCTTTCTGTTCTCGTGGGCGCAGTCGGAGCGGCAACGGGGCGCATGTCCCAGCGCTGTCGAGCTCTATGAACGGTTCCTGGCGACGGCGCCGCCCGAGCAACCAGCTCAGCTCGCCCGCGACGGCATCGCCGCGTGTGGTGGTACCGCGGCGGCTCCGCCCACCGTGGTCACTCCGCCCACCGTGGTCACTCCGCCGGTGCCGCTGCTCTCGTCCGACAACACGGGACTCGAGGATCCGACGGCGATGCCTCCGGCCGAGACGCCGTTCCCGCACAAGCTCGCGGTCGGGTTGCTATCGGTCGGCGTCGGCCTCGGGGTAGCCAGCGGCGTCTTCTACGTGCAGGCCCGGAGCGCCGCCGCGGATGCCGCCGACCTCGACATGCTCCCCGACGTCGAGTCGCAATACGAACGCGCGGAGGATCGGCTGCTCCTCTCTCGCATCGCGCTGGGCGCGAGCATCGGCTTCGTCGGTGCGGCCGTGATTCGTTTCGTGCTCACGCCCTCCAGGGGAGCGAGCGCGGAGCGCCAGGCGAGAGCGTTTACCCTCGGCGTCTCGCCGTCGGGGGCGATGGTCCTCGGCGGTACCTTCTGAGGAGCGGTAGGGCATAGCGCTGAAGCGCTACGCCTGCGGCGCCGTCGGCGCTTCGGCTCGCGAAGCGCTCGCCTGTACGGACCAGACGGCCTCGCAAGCTCGGCCTAGCGAGTCAGTTTGTGCCGCCGCATCAAGCGGTGGAAATACGTGCGATCGATCCCCGAGGCGCGTGCGGCGGCGGAGACGTTCCCCTTGTGAACCCCGAGCAGCTGCTCGACGTAGCGGCGCTCGAACTCACCCAGCACGAGGTCGCGGGCGGCTTGATAGGGCTGGAGCTCTTCCGTGTTCGATGTGTCGCCATCGGTGGCGTCGTAGAGGATCGCGGTGCGCTCGAGGTAGTTGCGGAGCTCCCGCACGTTGCCGGTCCACGCGTGGCGCCCCAGCGATGCGATGAACACCGGCTCGCGCAGCCGGGCCGCACGCTCCGGTGGGAGCTCGAGCCCGGCGACGATGCGATCGACGAGGGCAGGGAGGTCCTCCGGGCGCGTCCGGAGCGGTGGGGTCGTGACTCTGACGACCGCGAGGCGGAAGTAGAGGTCCGGGCGAAAGCGTCCGGCGTTGACCTCGGAGCGAAGATCGCGATTGGTCGCAGCGATGATGCGGACGTCGATCTTCCGCGTGCTCGTGCTGCCGAGCGGGCGCACCTCGCGGGCCTCGAGCACGCGCAGGAGCTTGGGCTGCAGCTCGAGCGGCAACTCGCCGATCTCGTCGAGCAGGACGGTCCCGCCGTTGGCCGCCTCGAAGGCTCCGACCCGGGACTCGACGGCGCCCGTGAACGCGCCGGCGGCGTGACCGAACAGCTCTGACTCGAGCAGGGCGCCGGGAAGAGCGCCACAGTCGATCACCGCGAGCGGTCGTGATGCGCGGCGCGACGCCTCGTGCAATGACCGCGCGACGAGCTCCTTGCCGGTGCCGCTCTCGCCCTCGACGAGCACGGTCGCGTCGGACTGGGCGGCTCGCTCGAGCACGGCGAACAGCGCCCGCATCGCCCAGGACGTGCCGACGAGGCGGCCAAACTCGGAGCGCGGCGAGACAGGCACGTGCATCGCGTCGCCGATCTGCACCCGCAGCGTGGAGCGCCCCACTTGCAGGAGGCTCCCGTCTCGCACGATTCCGATCGCGATGGGGACGCCGTCGAGGAGCGTCCCGTTTGTCGAGTCGAGATCGTGGAGCCGGATCCGGTTCTGCTCGAGTCGCAGCTCGCAGTGGAACCGCGAGACGGCCGGGTCCTGAATGACGACATCGTTGGAGCCATGTGAGCCCACCGCGCACGATGTGCCCGCCGAGCGCCAGGTCATGCCGAGCGCGGGGCCATCCACGCCCGTGACTTCAAAGCGATGGACCGACGGTTGCCGCCCGCCGCCGAGGAGCTCTGTCGTGCCAGGGGCACTCGCAAGTGCGCCGAGATCCACTTCCTCGTCCACGCCCGGAGGATACCACCTGCCATCTGATAGCTTCGAAGCGTGAGGTTGGTAGCTGTCCTCGTGCTGCTGGTTGGGTGTTCGGTCGAGCGGCCCGTTCACCGGTGTGATGACTGGGTCGATTGCGGCTTCGATGCGATCTGCGAACCGAGCGCCGGCGCGTGCAGCATCGCGGATGACGACTGTGCATCGGGGCGGCGGTTCTCGCCGTTCGCCCCGACGGAGCTCGCGAACGCGTGTGTCGAGATCCGGGAGCTCGCGGGTCGCGGCGAGGTCTGCACGCCAGGCGAAACCGCGTGTGCCGGCAGGCGCGGCTGCATCGCCGGGCGGTGCCTCTCCACCGCGACGCTGAGTGCGACCTCGAACAACTTTGCCGCGAAGTGCGCGGGGCCGGTGATAGATGACGCTCCGATTTCGTTTTGGGGGGCCACGTCGTTCCCGCTGTTCCCGCCCGGCCGACTGGGGGCCGGAGAGCTGCTGATCAACGAGTGCTTCACGCACCCCGAGCGATGCCCCGCCGAGTGCGAGACATGTGCCGCCGACTGTGCGGCCGACTGCACGACGGCGACGCCGGCCGATCCGGCGCAATGCGTTGCCTGTAGAGCTGACTGCAATCGCGGGTGCTACGGCAGCGAGCGGGCGATGATGGTCAGCGCAGGCGACAATCACCTCTGCTTCATCAATCCGTACGCGTTCTGCTACGGCGCGAACGACGCACAACAGCTCGGCACGTCGAGTCCTCCTTCGCTCCTGCACTGGTTGAACGAATGCGACGGCACAAACCGGGACTCGTGCGCGAAGCTGTACGTTGCTATCTCCGCCGGGGTGGCGCACTCGTGTGCGGTGGTCCTCCCCGGCTACGAAGTGGAGTGCTGGGGCGACAACAGTTTCGGACAAACGGGTGACGCCAGCGGACCTGCGTATCTGCCCAAACGTTACGCGCCGTTTCCCGACGAGGGCGGCGAACAGAAGAGCATCGGAATTCTCTCGGCGAGCGGGATCTTCACGTGTGCCGCGACCAGCAATCGGGTCTCGTGCTGGGGCCAGGTACCAGGCGGATCGGCCGGTATCGTCTCCGAGCTGAGTGGTGGCTCGATCACGGGCCTCGATACCGGCGTCGCGCATGCGTGCGCGATCCGAGATGGACGTGTGTGGTGCTGGGGAGCGAACGGGTCCGGACAATCGGCGCCGACGAGCCCTGACTCGTCAGTGCCTCCCACGCAGGTGTTGCCCGACGAGAGGTTCATCAGCGTGGCGACGGGGCGAGCCCACACCTGCGCCATCACCGAGAACGGGGTCACGTACTGTTGGGGCGACGACGAGCTCCAGCAGCTCGGCGAAGGCGTGGCCGGTCCGGGGCCGGTGGCGGTGGTGGCCCCGCAAGCGATCGGTCCGGTCGCGGCGGGTGACGACGTCACGTGTGCTCTCTATGTCGACGATCGTGTCCGATGCTGGGGCGACGTGTTCACGATTGGAGTCGACAGGTTCCCGGAGCCCGACATCTGCTCCCGAGGGGACTGATGGCGGCGCTTGGTGGGGGCCACAGGAGACACGTGCTCCCGCCCTCGTGTGGACCCGTGGTTTGGTGGTCCACAGTGGTGCCCGCCGACGGCGCCTAGGTAGTCGAAATCAGGGCCGATCGAGGGATGGCCTGCCCTCTGCAATCTCCTGGGGCATGACGAGATGGCGCTTCTACGCTGGCGTGGGACTCGCTCTGACGGTGGCCGCGTGCAGCTCGGACGACGGAGCGGACGACGGAACTGGCGACGCCGCTGACGATGGCTCGGACGTATGCCTGGACCCGTCCTGTCTCGGCGAGGCGCTCCCCGCATTCACCATCGAGAACCCCACCAGTGTCCCGCGCGATGGCTGGGCCCGCATCGCGTTGCCGTTCCCGCGCGGCGCCGTTGGCGACCCCGGGCTCGTTGCGGACGTCGCGGCCGACGGCGCCCTCGGCGAGCTGGTCCCGATCAAGTGGCACTACGACGCGGCGACGGGCGAGCGCCACTCGCTCGCGATCGGGATGCTCCACGTGCCGATCGCGCTCGCGCCCGGCGAACGCAAGACGATCACACCTCAACTCGCGCCCGCGGGGCTCGAGCCGTTCGCACCCGGAGCGGCCCTCGCCACGTGGCTCGCGGCGGCGGTGGATGGCAACCATGCGTGGATCGAGGTCGACCTGGCCGATGGCACGTACCGCGCATCGCTGGTCGGCGCGCAGGTCGCAGACGTGCAGTCATCACGCGCGAGCGTCACTCGTCGGTATCGGACCCCGCTCGTGAAGGATGGGGCGACGCACCCACTGGCGGTCACGGCGTACTTCACCCTCGACGCTGGCCGCGACACCGGCGAGCTCGTCGTGCTGATCGGAAACGACACCTTCGAGCGTCCGGTCGGCGGACAGCCGATCGTGGCGGCACGACTCCACGTCCGCGCGCCCCTGGCGGTCGCGTTCCGGATGCCCGAGGCTCACGGCGCTCCCACGCCCACGATCCAAGGCGACGTGACATCCTGGCCGCTGCTGGCGAACACGGAGCTCGGTGATGGCGTGGCCGCACCGGCGCGCCTGCGCTTCGCGGTCGGAGGCGATCCGGCGACCCTGCTCGCGGACGCGGCGACGCCTCTGGTCGGTCTGGCCTCGGCGGCGGCGTGGAACGACGCGCGCGCGCTCGGACCGTGGGGAACCGTGCCGGCCCTCCGCAGCGGAGATCCGGCGGCCGCGCGGACCGGGCTGGCGAGCGGTTGCACCGATCCGCTCGTGGGAACGGGCACGAGCTATCTCGGCTACGTCAACCAGGCTCCACCATCGACCGGGGCGCAACCTGACTTCACGAGCAACGTGCCGGTCTTCGCCCTCCAGGCGCTCCAGGCCGAGACGATCTGTCCGTTGCGGCACGCGCAGATCGCGGTCGATCGCGAAGCCCTGCGTCCGAGCTTCTGGTGGATCGATCGCGGCGGCGTGGTCGACCGCATTCGCCATGACGATTTCCCCGAGGCCATGTTCTGGGTGGGGCGCCCCCACTACGACGCGAGCTGGAACCAGCCGTATCCGCTCGTCGCCGCGCGCGCCTCGACCCCCAAGGGCCAAACGCATGGCTGGGAATCGATGGACGACCAGCACTACGGCAACAACGCCGTGCGCACCGTGTACGAGCTCACGGGCGATGGCTACCTGCGCGACCTCCTGCGGGCCCACCAGTCGCTTCTCACGTGGGGCTACTTCACCGGATGGGCCAACAACACGAGCGCCGAACGCGCCGCCCGCCTGATGAAGGAGGCCGTGCTCCTGTACGCGCTCGACGACGAAGCCCCCGCGGCGGCGGAGATGAAGCGCCGCGCGATCAAGAAGAACCGAGACGTCTACCTCGCGAAGGTCACCGCGAGCCGAGCGATGTATCCGGCCCCCGCGATCGCGACGGTGGTGAACGATGGGCGCGTCGAGCTCACCGTGGAGTATCCCGGTCAGGAGGTCAGCATGGCGTGGCAGACCGGCTTCCACATGGAGTTCCAGCGCCTCGCCCTGATCGCCGGCTGGGACCCTGCGACGGCCGATACGATCGCACGCACCTACCTGGCGGCGGCGCCCACGGCATTCTTCGACGCGACCTCCGGTCAGCCCACGACGTACTTCCTCATGAGCGACCCCACGCAACGGGACGTCGGTGGGATCGGAGAGACCTGGTGGTCGGGTTGGCTCGCGATCGCCCAGCACCTCCCAGACGCCGAGGGCGCCGCTGTCGTCCTCACGCACTACAAGGCACGGCTCGCGCAGGCCATCGAGACCGCGGGGGTCGACTGGGACGGCGACGACGCCTGGCATGCACCGTGAGGCGGCCTGGATGCTACCGGTCGGCGGTCGCGTAGACGATCGCGTTGCCGATCGCGGTCTCGAGGCGGCCGTCGCCGTCGAGGTCGCCGCGGGTGAGGACCATCGCGTCGGCCCGCGCATCACGACGCCAGCTGAGCGGAGCCGGCAACCCCGAGAGCCGCAGTTCGCCGACTGCGGTCCAGGGCGCGCGCGCTGCGAGGACCTCATACACGAACTCTCCGGCCTCACCGACGTCTGCGATGAGGAGGGGGGCGCCGTAGCCATCGCCGTTCACGTCGATCGGGACGATGGAGTGGGCGCCCGGTTCCGGTACGACGGTCAGGACAGCTCCATCGGAGCTGCGAACCCAACCCTGCTCACGCGACGGCAGCACGTCCAGCGGCTCGGGCACACGATCGCCATCGACGTCGAACTCGACATCGGTCATCGCGAAGCTCTCCGTCTCCGCGAACGGCAACGCCATCGAGGTGGCTCGGATCGGCAGCGGATACCCCGCGGGTTGACGCGGAAGCGACGACGCACCGTCGAACAACAGCAGCAATCGCTGCCCGGTTGGCTCCCGGAGCTCGACGTGTTCGCCGAGGCAATACGACGCGGGGCCGTCCGACGGCTTCGTGAGGATGGCGTCTGCGCGGCGGCCGCGGTCGTCGTCCGGTTCGGTCCGTCCGCCATCGTGCGAGCTCGCTTGCCCGGCGGCGAGGGGGCCGAAGAAGACCAGCGTCGGCCGCGCGAACGTGCACGCTTCCTCGCCCTCGCCCGGCGCCGCGATGACCAGGTCTGCGACGCCGTCGTCCGTTACATCCTCGGCCAACAGCCCTTGTCCCAACAGATCATTCTCGCCCCCACGTCGGGTGCGTGCCACCCAGAACCCGTCGTCGATCGACTTTGGCACCCCGTCGAACGGTCCGAAGGCCACCTCGACCCGGTGGCCATAGGTCGTACTCAGCGCGAGATCCGGCACCCCATCGTGATTCAGGTCGTTCACGACCGCATGGAGGGTGCGGTCGTCGCGACGAAACGGCAACGGCGTGCGGATCCGCTCCGGCCATCCCACCACCACATCCGTCGTGCCCTCGCCATTCTCGAACCTCGAGCTGATGACTCGATCCGCCATCCCATCGCCGTCGACATCAGGAATGATGATCACGAGGTCGTCGTCGACCTCGACCATCAGCGGTGCCTGGTCGCTCACCGTGACGTCGGCACTATCAGGGACGAGTCCATCGACAGTGGCATCCGGGCCGCTCCCAGCGGGGTCGCCGCACGCACTCACCACCACCAGAACCGCGAACGCGGGCGTCGGCCCATGCATCTTCGAGGCGACTATCACCGATCGTGCCTACGACGACCAGCAAGCATTCGATCGCGGCATTGATTCGCAGCAAGGTGCAATGCGAAGGTTCCTGAAGGTCCCGGGCCCGAGCAGGGGACCAGCATTGCCACTAGCGTGCGGGCGGCGGCGTTCAGGTAGTCTGGTAGCTGTGCGAGTGCTCGATCGATGGAGGAGTCCGGCCGCGATCGCGCTGGCGCTGCTCGGCTGCAGCGCGCCGCCCTCGGCCCAGGGCGCGAAGGCGGCGTCAGGGGCCGCGGTCGCGACTCGCGGTGTCGTCACGGACGTGTCTGGCGCCAACGGCCCCCTGGCCGCGATCGATTGGGCGAACCGCCGCTACGAGCTCACGATGTTCGAGGGCGAGGGAGAGATGGACTTCGCGGTCGTGGACGGAGTCTACGAGTCCAGTACGCCCGGCGATCCGAACTTCGAATGGCTCGCGGTCCAGCCGCCCGTGTACGGCGACCTCGACGGCGACGGCGTGGCCGAGGCCGCGATCGTCGTCGTCTACAACAACGGCCGCGAGCGCTTCGATGACAAGCTGCTGGTGTACACGGCGAGTCCCGATGGCCCACGCCAGCTCGGGATCGTGTACGGCGGCAACCGCGGCGATGGTGGCCTCGGCCCGATCGCGATCCGCGATGGCGCGCTGCGTGTGACCAGGTTTCGCGGCGAGCCGTCTGATCCTCCCTGCCAGCCGAGCCAACAGGTGATCGAGACGTGGCGCTGGGATGGCCGGTTCTTTACCGAGACTGAATCGGCGCGCCGGCCCGAGACCCGCC
This sequence comes from Kofleriaceae bacterium, assembly GCA_022842285.1. Lineage (GTDB taxonomy): Bacteria > Myxococcota_A > Polyangia > Haliangiales > Haliangiaceae > JABFXX01. The sequence goes on along the minus strand of JALHPV010000037.1, from coordinate 17,884 downwards.
CGCGGCAAGGCCCGCAACCGCGGTGCGCGCGGTAGTCGTCGCGCAGCGCGATACGATCACTTCGCAAGCGCGGCATCGATCGCGGCGCTGATCGGAGCGATCGTGGGGTCGCCATGGTACTCGCGGCCGTCGATCAGAACGGCCGGCACCCCCGCGACCCGGTCTCTGTCGGCGGCGCGCGAGTCCGCGTCGATCCGGGCCCGCAGCTTTGGATCGGAGAGATCGCGCGTGAAGCGCGGGACGTCGAGGCCGATCGTGCGGGCGTAGCCGATCACACTCTCGCGATCGAACACGCCGCCGGCGAACAACGCGCGATGCATTGCTTCGAAGCGGCCCTGCCGGTGAGCGGCGAGCGCGGCGATGTGCGGCAGATCGTTGTCGGGACCGTGGTTGGGAAGGCGAAGCACCCGGTGCTGGATGACGATCTTGTTGCCGTACCGGGCTGCGATCTCGTCGAGCGTGGGCGCGAACGCGACGCAATGCGAGCACTGATAGTTGAAGTAGCTGACCAGCTGCACGCGCGCCGCCGGATTGCCGGTGTACGGGATCGTGTCGGTTTCGGTCTCGGTGACCTGCGGGGCAGGCGCAGCCGTGTTCCCGACGGGCGACGGTGGCGGCGACGCGCTCCCGCATGCAGCCAGGAGCATCACGACGAGTAGCTTCACGGTCGCTCGATACCACGCGAGCCGCCCCTGAACGGGGCTCGCCTCGCTGTGAGGCAATGTTTGCGCCGGGGGCAGCATTCGCTGGCGAAGGACGATCTCCGCGGACCACGTGCGACTCCGTGGGAGGGCCTCTCGTCCGAAGGGGCACGATGAAGATGCTCACGCTCACCACGTCCCTCACTCTCGCTGCCATTTCCACTGGTTGCCTCGTGCCGAAGGACGGCCCGCGCACGGGCGCCGTTGCCACCGGAGCCCAACTCGCGGTCGTCGATGACCTCAAGGTCTGGACCACGACCTCCAAGGAGAAGGTCGCCGAGACCGAATACCGGGACGAGAGCGGTCGGGCGATCGGCACGGCGTCGACCTACGAGGACCGGACGACGGTGCACACGGCGAAGATCTGGTACCCGGTGCAAGGCACCGAGCAGCTGTCCGATGAGGACTTCTTCCGCATCGCGGGCGACCAGCGGGCCCTCGACGAGACGATCGCGCTCCGCGAGAACGGACGGACGTGGAATCGCCGCGGCATTGGCTTCATGGCCGGTGGTGTGGTCGGGATGATCGCGGGCTTCTTCGTGTCGAACGCAGGCCTCCGGACCGGGCTGGTCACGCTCGGCGGCTTGTCGGTCTCGGGCGGCTACTACATGAGCTGGTGGGGCGCGCGGCAGATGAATCCCGAGACCCACGCCGTCGATCGCAGCGTCGCCGATCGCGCCGCGAACCAGTACAACGCCTCGCTGGGGGCCACCGGCGGCGTGAGCCTCAACAAGACCTTCTAGGTGCGATCTGCGCGGCGTCGATTCGCTCATGTTCCACCCGGCCGCATTCGCCATCAGCTGGCCCCCCTCGCCGTGGCACCATGCAGAGGTGACCAAGGCCGTGATCGAGCAGATCCGCGCGCGCTGGCCCGGTGGGCCGTCGCCCGAGGACGCCCGCTTCACGGCGTACGTCGACGCGAGGCAAGCGAAGCAGCCCGACAAGGAGCTGCGACTCGATGATCTGTACCTCGCGTGGTGGTCCACCCAGGACGATGCGGGGATCCGCGCCTTCGAGCACCAGTTCGCACCGGATATCGATCGCCTCGTCGCGCGGTTCCATCGGTTGCCGGCGGCAGAGCTGCGTCAACGGTTGCGCGTGAAGCTCTTCGTCGAGCCCGCGAAGATCGTCGAGTACGCCGGCGTCGGGTTCCTGCAGAACTGGTTGCGGGTCACCGCGGCGCGGCTGTTCGTCGATGCGGCGCGCGGCGATGCCTCGCTCAAGTACGAGGACGAGCTCGACGAGAAAGAGCTCGTTGGGATGGCCGCGCCTTCCGATCCACGCCTCGCGCACATCCAGGGGCAGCTCGGCGGCGCCGTGAAGCGTGCGTTTGCCGCGGCGGTAGCGAGCCTGCAACCGCGCGAGCGGACCTTCCTGCGTCACGCGTACGTCGACCGGCTGACGCTCGATCAGATCGCCGCCACCTACGGCGTTCACCGCGCGACGGTGGCGCGCACCCTCGCGTCGGCGCGCGAGCATTTGATCGAGCAAACGCGCGCGGAAGTCGCGAAGCAGCTCGGTATCGCGGCTGATGATCTCGCGAGCGCGATCGGTGTCCTCGCGACCAACCTGGAACTGTCGTTGTCGCGGGTGCTGCGGAGCGATGCATGAAGGGCGAACAGGCCAACCCCCTCGTGAAGACGATCCGCGCCGTGAGCTCTGTGCCGCGGAACGCCGAGCTCGCGGTGGGAACCGTGCTGCCGGACTGCCCCGGTGACGAGACCCTCGTCGCGCTGGTCGAGAGGACCCTCGACACCGGTCGCGTCGCAGCGCTCGCGGATCACGTCGACCGATGTGAGCGGTGCCGCGCGACGGTCGGCGCCCTGGCGGGGAGCGACGATCCGGCGACGGCGACGTCTACGCGGGTTGGTCGCTACGAGCTACGCGATCAGCTCGGCGCGGGGGGCATGGGCGTCGTGTGGAGAGCCTGGGATCCGATGCTCGAGCGGATGGTCGCGATCAAGCTGGTGCGTCCGGAAGTGGGCGAACATGGATCGGCGCGCATGCTGCGCGAGGCGCGTGCGGCCGCGAAGCTAGCGCATCCGAACGTGGTGGCCGTGTACGACGTCGGCGAACACGCGGGGGCGGTGTTCATCGCCACGGAGCTTGTCGAGGGAGAGCCTCTTGACCGCTGGCAGCTCGAGAAGAGCGCGTCGGCGATCGTCGACGTCTACGTGCAGGCGTGCCGGGGCCTGGCGGCCGCTCACTCGATCGGGCTCGTGCATCGCGACGTCAAGGCGTCCAATATCCTCGTCGGGCACGATGGTCGCGTACGCGTCGGCGACTTCGGTCTCGCGCGAGGGAGCTCGACCGCTGGTGACGCCGCTGTCGACGTGCTGACCCATACGGGACACGTCGTCGGCACGCCGGCGTACATGGCTCCCGAACAGCGCGCGGCGATGCCCGTCGATGCGCGTGCCGATCAGTTCTCGCTGTGTGTCGCCCTCGCCGAGGCCCTGGGTGGTGTACGCCCGCGGCCTGAGACGCCGGCCGCGGATCTGCGCGTCGAGCCGCGGTACGCCGACGCGATCGCGCGAGGGCTGCGGCTCGATCCCGACGAGCGATGGCCCGACCTCGATGCGTTCGTGGCCGCGCTGCTGGCGGAGCCGACGACGCCGACCACCTCGCACCGTTCACGTCGCTGGATCATCGTGGGCACCGTGGTCGTGACGGCGGCCGTGGCCGCGATCGTGGTTGGCATGCGCGGTCCGGCGGATCCCGCCGGGCGCGGGGCCGAGCGCGGAAGCGGCGACGAGCAGGTCGTCATCGCGACCACCGGCGGAAGTGGCGCGGGCGAATTCCACACCGGGAGCGGCGGCGACCACGGTCAGGCGGCTACCGGCAGCGCCGACCCTCGTCGCAGCGTCGACCCGGGCGAGGGTAGTGGTCGCAATGACCCGGATCGCTCTGATGGGGGCGGCCGCCGCGCCCACCGCACCGGCGCGCGGAGCCTGGGGGCCTCTGGAACCGCGGGTGGTAGCGCCGGCAGCTCGGGCAGCGGTCCCACCACGCCCACGGTTCCACCCAACCCGGGCAGCAACGCGCCCGGCCCGGCCGCGAACCCCGCGTGGAACCACTACGTCGACGCCATGAAGTACGTCAGCGGTCGCGATGCTCGGTGCCGCGCATCGTTCGCCACGTTCGATGCCGCGCACGGCGTGCTGCCTCCTGCGATCACGCCCCACACCGACACGCTCGCGCGCGCGCGGTGCGAGCTGCTCGCCGGGAACTGCAAGGTGGGGGCGGCCCGCATCACGGCGCTCTACACCGCCGACGGGCTCTCCAAGCCCACGATCGCGGAGGAGGTCGATCGCGAGACCCGCATGCTCTGCCCGGCGACGTCAGGGAACGGAACCTGGCAGGAGCGCCTGTCACGGCTCGAGACGCAGGCCGGGTCCCTCACGCATGGATCCCTGTCCGAGCTCTCGGCGGCGCTCGCGAATGCGATCGCCATCGTTCGCGACGCGGGAGGCAGGTCCGCGATGTCCGACCGCGAACGGATCCAGCTCTCGACCTCCGTGTTGTGGATCGCGACCGGCTTCGCCCGTCTCGACGGGCACTGTGGCGATGCGCGCCGCGCTCGCGCGCTCAGCGACTACGATCCGATGTCGCCGACGGACGCATTGAACGTCTGCCTCACGACAACGAATCCGTAGTCGGAACTGGACGGCCTTCGAAGGGGCCGTTCCCCAAGGCGCGGGGGAACTACTTCGTCGCGCTCACGGTCCGCACCGGACGGAACCCGAGGCTGCTCATGACCGACGTCACCGGGAACTGGTAGTAGCGGGTGGCGCGGTTCTCGTAGCTGGCGTGGTGGAAGCTCCCGCCGCGGATCACGCGGCTCTTCGCCTCCGACGAGTCGCCCTGATTGAGGCCGCCGATGATCGGGTCGGTCATCTTCCCCGCGAAGGACTTGTCGGCCTGCTCGGAGTCCCACGTCCACTCCCAGACGTTGCCGATCATGTCGAACAACCCGTAGGCGTTGGGGGCCTTCTTGCCGACCGGGTGCGCGACGTCACCGCTGTTGTCGTCGTACCAGGCGATGTCGGCGAGCTCGCCGTACCGCTGGCCCTCGGTACCGCCGCGGGCGGCATACTCCCACTCAGCCTGGGTGGGCAGCCGGTAGCCGGTGCACTCGACGCCCTTCTTCCACTCCGCCAGGTCCCCGCTGAGGTCGTAGCACTCTTCGAGGCCCTCCTTCTTGGACAGCTTGTTGAGGTACTCGAGCGCCTTCGTCCAGCTCACGTCTCCGACGGGGCAGTCGAGGCCGCAGTCCTTGCGGTACGACGGCGTGAGCGACCCCATCATGAAGTACCACTCGCCGTTGGTGACCTCGGTGGTCTTCATCAGGAACGGGCGCGAGATCGTCACGGTCGCCTTGTCGAAGATCTCCCTGCGTGCGTCCACCATGTCCTCGCCCGCGACCGCACCGATCTGGAACGTACCCGCCGGTACGGTGACGTACTTCTGCTTGGGCATGCTCTTGGGCTTGGGCGGCGGCGGATCGGCCTTCATCGGCGTGGACTTCTTCATCCCTGGCGCCAACCCACACGTCTTGGACTCCTTCTGCCAGAAGTTGCCGCCGCCGACACAGGCGAGGCAGCTCTGCTTGGCGCTGCCCGAGAGCTTCTTGCAGCCGCTTGGGGTACCGATGCTCCGCTGAGCGGCGGCGTTACCGGACAGGAGCGTGAGCACCGAGAGCGTGAACAGCATCAAAATTCGGGTCATGTGCGATCGAAGTCCTTGAGGTGGAGGGTTGGCGCAAGGCTATGCCGGCGATCCCGGACAGGCCAGCGCGCGTCAGTAGATAAGGACGACGGGCGCCGTCGCTCGCCACAAGAAATCTCGCGCCCCCTCTCGAATCTTCCAGCAGCGTTCCAGACGTGCTTGTTGCGAGCGTGCCGTCCGAGGCGCGCAGCACGTCGACGAGCAAGCTCGTTTGGCCGAGGGTAGAGGGCCGCGCTCGCTCGTCGAGTCGGGGCATCGTGGCTGCAGGCTCCGGTAGTCACGTGCAGGTCTGGCCCCCCAGGGGCACCGTGTCCTAACGGGCGTATTCCCGTCGCGTACCTGCCGGCCCGGCCTTTGCTGTAGGTGCCCGGCAATGCGTCGATCCTTCTCCACGTTCGCCGTGCTCGCCACCATCCTCGCGGCCTGCCTGCCAGCCGCGGATCCCGCCCAGCAGACCTCGGAGCTCGTGGCCGACCAGCCCGATGCGACGGTCGTCGCCGGTGACCCATCTGCAGACACCGAGGATTACGCCAGCTGGTTCCAGGGCATCACGGAGGCGGAGGTCTCCGACTTCGAGGCGCAGTTCGACGCGGACCAGGCGCTGCACCCGACCGGGCTTCCGGGGCCTCCGTCCAGCGAAGAACCGCAGCCGCCCGATGTCGCCCGCACCAGTCCGGAGGTCGAGGCGGAGCCCGAGCAGATCGGCGTCGATGCCGGCACCCCGCCCATTCCGTTCGATGCGGTCATCGATGCGGGCGTTGTCGACGCGTACGTCGATGGGGCGATCGATGCGTCCGTCGCGGTCGATGCATGCTTTGCGGAGAACTACAGCGGCTCCGCGTCGCTCACGCTCAGCGCGCAGGCAAACGTCAGCGTGCCGCTCACGTTCCTGGGGTCGTTCGGTGTCCTCCGCGAGCACAACATCTATGCGAGTGCGACCGCGAACGTGAACGCGACCGCCACCCTCGCAGGCACGATCACCGGCAACGCGGACTCGTGGTCGGCCACGATCTCGGTCACCGGCGCGGCGAACATCAGTGCCCGCGTCGATGCCTTCCAGGAGCTCGTCAGCCGGAGGCGCCGCGAGTGGTTCTCGATCGGGAGCGCGACCGCCTCGGGCAACGCGACCTTCTCCGATAGCGTGACCTTCTCGAAGAGCTGCGATGGTGTGGTGGTGACGACGCCGGGCACGCCCGCCATCCACGTGAACGTGCACATCGACGACGCGACGTTCCAGGGCTTCTTCTTCCCGCGCCTGCAGGGGCCGCTCATCACGCGCGTCCGTCAAGCGATCGCGCAGTTCGCCCGCAACTTCGCGAACCAGCGCCTCCCCGGCCTCGTGCAGAACGCCGTGACGAACGTGAACACGCAGTACGCGGCCAAGAAGAACGAGCTCCTGAACCAGCTGCGCGCACTGCTGCCGCCCGGGTGCGGTTGCACGAAGCAAGCGGTGCCCGTGCCCGTCGTGCCCCACAACTAGACGAGCCCCCGACAGCTGCGCCGTGCGTCTCCCGGCCACTCTCTCCGAGCTGTCACGCGATCACGACGTCGTCCTCGACGACCTTGTGCGGGCGGCTTCTCGAAGCGGCGGATCCTTCCGGCGGGCAGATAAGGACGACGGGCGCCGTCGCTCGCCACGAGAAATCTCGCGCCCCCCTGTCGAATCCTCCCGGCGGCGAACACCACAGACGAGCTCTCCGGCAACGTGTTGCCAGTCCGCGGACACGCTCGATAGACTCCTCGCATGGAGGTTCTGCTCTGCGCTGTGCGGCGTCGGCTAGCCGCGCTCGCGCTCGTCGCGCCCATGCTGGTCACCGCGTGCGCTCCACGGTACCGGATCGAGCGTCCGCCGCTCCCGGAGCCGTCGGCGGACGAGCGGGTCGCGTGTTACCGCGCTCGGCGCCTGGCCCTCGCCCGCGGCTCCGCGACCTGGAGCTACAGCTACCAGCAAGCCAACTCGTACATAACCGAGACCTGGGGCGACGCGGGCGTCGCGTTCTACCGCGGCGACCGACACGTGCACGCCGAGGAGGTCCTGTCTCAGCTCCCAGATCCAGACCTCGCCCGCGGCTACGAGGACGTACTCGCCAGCACGCGCGGAGCCGCGCGGCGCGCCGGCGTGGGGCGAGCACTCTGGGTTCCACTCGTCAGCGTGGGGCTCGTCGCGGTCCTCGTCGGGTCGTTCACCCTTCTCGACGGCGAGCCCGACGGGCTGACGATTCCGCTGGTGGGAGGCGGCGGAGCGCTGCTGACGGTTGGGCTCATCCCCCTGATCGTGTGGGGCACGTCATTCAAGGACGCGAACGAACACCACGTCGATCAACGGCTGTTCCGCCGCAGCGAGTGGGGGCCGCGGCTCATCGGGGCCGTGGCTGCTGACAACGCCAAGATCGCCGCGGAATGCGGAGTGCCGAGGGCCGCAGATCTGCCGATGACGGACGGCGCCCGGGGACTGCTGGGGGCCGAGGCGCCCACGCCTGGGGCACCACTGCCAGAGTCGCCGCCCGGGGACGTGCCGCCCGGAGCCCGTGCGCCAGGGAGCCCCGGAGGCTCGTAAGGGCGGGCGCCCCATCGAGACCGCCGGCGCCCCGTGGTCTCTCGGCCGTTTGCCATCGTCAGCCACCCGTCCGCAGCGAGGGTCCACGTGCTGGGCGCGAGCTCGGCGATCGACATCTCGCCCAGGCCGTCGGAGATGACCTGAACCCTGCGTCTCAGCGCGTGGCCTGGTACAGCTCGATATTGCTGCTGCGCACGCTCGCGAACACCAGGGTGCGCAGATCCTCGCTCAACCACGGGTCATCGTCGACGGCGTCGGCGTTTACGCCCGGGACGAGGCTGGCCGGGCCAAACGGGGAAGTGATGGACGCGCGAGTCGACCACCAAAGATCCGACCCGCCGACCCCGCCGCTGCGATCGCTCTGCCAGACCAGCACCAGCCCGTCATAGCTGATCCACGGGTTGGCCTCGGCGCTGGCCGTGTTCACGCCGCCCGCCACCGGCGCTGGAGGCCCGAAGGCGCAACCTGTGCCCGACCGCTCCGCGATCCACAGATCGCCGCTGCCCGGGCCGCCGGCGCGGTCGCTGAAGAACACAGCGCCGTAGCCGCCGAGGAATTCGGCCATGCCGGTGTCACTGGCGGTCGAGCTGAGGTCGGCCAGGCGGGTCGGCGCCGGCCATGCCACGGTCGAGTCAGGACGAACCGACAAGTACAGGTCCGAGTCGCCGCCAGGACCGGCGCCGGCCATGGTCATTCGCAGCCCATCGGGTGACACCTTCGGCGTGTTGGCGCTGGCGATGCGCAGCTCGGCAACCGCGACTGGTGTGCTCCAGTCGGCCGCCAGCGTAGGCCGCGTGGACGTATAGACGTCGGCCTGGCCGTTGCGGTCGGACTGGAACCACACGGTGAGGCGGTCGGCGGTCAGCGAGGGGTCGTCGTCGACCTGGGCGGAGTTGAGCAGGAGCAACGGGACCGGCTGGGAGAAGCTCGTAGCCAAGTCGCTGCGCGGCGGCGGCGCCGCCGGCTGGCAGGTCACGCTGGCGTCCGCGCCGTCAGCGTCGTCGGCGGCTGGATCGCCATCGACCGCCGCGGCGGCGCCGTCGGTCCGGAGCTCGAAGTCGACGCGTCCGCAGCCGAGCGACACCGTGAGGGCGCAGACGAGCGGGTGCGGCAGGGCCCTGGCATGCACTATTCGAAGCATATCGTGGGGCACCGGTTGCCTGGACGCACAGGCATCCGTGGATCTCGATTCGCTGTTCGAGCACATCGGGACACGAGTCTTCGTTGACGCCACCGCGAGCTGCCGGAACTCGTCCGCGCTAAATCGCGCGAGGTCGATGATCCCGATCAGCGCGTGCTCGCGATGCTCGGAGCACGCGTCGACATGACGGAGGTTCGTGGCAGTGGCGTGGCAGTGAGTCCGACGTCGACGAGCGAGAGCTCCACGAAGTCAGCTGCCTGAGAAGTGCGAGCGGGGGGACTCGAACCCCCACGGTTTTACCCAACAGCGCCTAAGACTGCCGCGTCTGCCATTTCGCCACGCTCGCGTGGCGCCACTTATAGCATGCGCTGTCAGCGACGCCGATTCGAGAACGTCGGCGTCTGCGAGTGGCAGTTCGGGCACAGGATGCGCAAGTTCTCGAGGCGGTTGTCGTTCGAGATCCCGTTGATGTGGTCGAGCTGCAGCACGAGCCGCTTACCGCACCATTCGGAGATGCCGCAGCCCTGGCACGCATACGTATGGCCCATAGCGACGAGCCGCCGGATCAGGGCCGGCCCATTCATGATGGCTCGCGAGTTCTCGATGAACACGACGTCGTTTGGATGAGATCTGAGTGCGGTCGCGCGATCGACCCGGGCATCGGTCTGGCGCGTGAGTCCGCGAGACCAGCCTCGACCGTTGAAGTGGCTCGTGTCGAACGCCTCTGTCCGGATCCGTTCGGACATCAGGCGATGCGCCCGACCATCCTCGGGGAGCCCGAGGCTTCGAAGGATCTCGGCGACGCTACCGGTGCTGGCTACCAACTCTTTCAGCTTCGTTCGCTTGATGGTTGCGATGCGGCGGCCGAACGCCCCCCACTTGAAATGCTCTGTATCGAGTTCTGCGTTGCGGATCCGCGCGGCGATGAGCCGGTGATTGCCGCCGTTCACGGGAAGACCGAGCTCGAGGATCACCTCCGTGACCGACGACACCTGCTCCACGATGGGAGCGAGTACCTCGCGCGTGTATTTCGATGGACGCGGCATGACGCACGATACCGACCGGGTACGACGGTAAACTCCACGCGTGGCGAAGCCGTGGGTGTGCATCGACTGTGGAGCGAGGCAGGCGGACAAGGGCGCGTGCGCGGCGTGCGGGAAGGGCGACACGCTCGATACGCGTGACGAGAAGGTGCGCGAGCTGATGTACGACGTGGATCTGCGCCTGCGGCAGAAGGCAGAGACCCGCGCGCGCATGATCGGCGTGGCGATCGGGATGGGGACGATCGGCGCGTGCATGGTGCTGGTGCCCGGTTACTGGAAGCTGCGCGGCAGGCTGTACCCGGGGTTGCCGGGGCTCATCGATCAGTGGTTCTTCATGGCCGTGATCGGCTTCTTCGCGAGCAAGTTGCTCGAGCGCGTGTTGCTGATGCAGCGCTTCCCGTACCTGAACGAGCAGCAGCAGATCGTCGACTAGCGGGCGGTGCCGTTCGCCCAGAGGGCGCGGGTGCCGGGAGCGTAGAGCACGAAGTTCCCGTCGTCCTGGACGTAGCCGACCGTGCCGGGGTTGCCGCTCGTCTGCGTGTTGTAGACGGCGCCCGCCGGTCCGTAGACCACGAGGTTGCCGTCGCCCTGCATCACGAGCGTCGTGGTCGCCTGGCCGTGCGTCCACGTCGCCCAGCGGGGCACGAGGCCGTCGGCGAGCTCGTAGAGGACGACGTTGCCATCGGTCTGGTGGATGAGCTGGAAGCGGCGGTTGCACGACGTCTTCACCTGACCCGGGAGGAGCTGCTCGTTGATGTCGAAGAGGCCACACGCGGGCGCGGGGGGCGCGAGCGTCTCGCCCCAGGCGGCGACCTGGTTCGCGAGGAAGTCGTAGTGGCGATCGATGCGCACGAAGAAGGCCCAGGACTTACAGCCTCCGTCGAAGATGGCCGTTCCCGAGGTCACGCCGATGAGGCGGCCGCCATCGAGGAGCGCACCGCCCGAATCGCCGTAGCAGATCGTCGAAGGATCGGGGAGCGCCGACATCATGTCGCCGTACACGCGCCCGACCTCGTCGACCTTCAAGGTGCCCGAGCGGCGCGTACCGGGATCGCCGTTGTTGGGGCCGGTGTAGCCGTAGCCAACAGCGAGCGCGCGCGTGCCGATCTGGACCTGCTTGCGATCGATCGACGCCGGCGCGAAGGGAGCGGGGCGGTCGAGCCGGACGAGGCCGATGTCGTCATCCTCGACGCCGCCGAGGTAGTCCGGCTGCATGACCTGCGCGATGACGTTCGCCTTGAAGCCATCGCTCTCGAACGTCGTCACGGTGGTGCCCTTCAGGCAGTGCGCGGCCGTGACCGCGATCGTCGGTGCGATCAGCGTCGAGCTGCACAGCGAGCCATCCGACATCGTGATCATGCCGACCTGCGTGTGCGCGCGATCATCGGAGTTCGTCGCGTTCACGATCGAGCCCGCGCCGTCGTCGAGGTAGTCGGACGGCTGGGCTTCTTCGCCGATCACGCAGGCCGTGACGAGGAGCGAAGAGAGAGTGATGACGATTGGTTGCATGGAGCTTTTCATGGATGGGTGACCCATGGCTTCAGCACGTTCGACGCCAAGTGCCGCCACCGCCGGTTGGGCTGGATCCGGCTCCGCCGCTCGCGCCGTAACTGCTGATAGTCCGACGCGCGAGACGGTCGCTGGGCACTGCAGACCCGAGCGAGGAGCCCCCGGGCGGGGGCGCAGATGACCAGGGGCCGCGGGCTCCAGGGCATGTTCCGCGTGTCCGTGGGGCGCGTGCCGCACGCGCGGTCGCGATCACCAGAGATTCGTGAACGTGTTGTAGATGGAGTGCCCGACGGTGCTGAGGCCGCCCATCACGAGGCCGACGTTCTCGCTCCCCGTCAACTCGGACCACACCCGGCCATCCTCGATGCCGGCCTGGGCGGCGGCATCGGTTGCGGAGATGTTGTGATCTTCCATCCTCGCATCGAGGCCGCGCCCCGACATGCGTCGCTCCGTGAAGCGGCCCTCTTCGAGGGAGACCGCGTCGGCTCGCTGCTGCATCGCCGTCCCGACCGAGACCCCCGCCGCGGCGGCCGTAAGGACCGGCGCCGCGACGGTGGTGGCACCCGCGAGGGTGGCGGCGCCCGCGCCTGCGGTCAGGCCGCCATGCAGGACCTGTTGGTAGCCGGCGCCCTCGGCGGCCACATCACCGTGGCGGATGTTGTCGATGCCCTGAGCGACCTCGAGGCCGCCACCGACCACACCGAACGCGCTCGCTGCCGGTGCCGAGCCGGCCATCGTCATGATGCCTCCCGCCGCGCCCGTGGCACCGACGCCGATGCCGTAGGCCGCTTGCCGGCGATCCGCATCGGTCGCGCCATCGCGCGTCCCGGAGCGATACGAGCCGTACATCTGCGCGAGTCCCGCCGCGGTGCTGATGCCGCCGAGCGCGACATCGCTCACCGGCGCCGCGGGGCGAAACGTCGGCGGGCGTAGATCCGGGCCACCGCCGGGGGCAGGCGTCCGCGGCATGAACGGCCCGCGCGTACCGGGGGCCAGCCACTCGCTGGTTCCGCGGTATGCGCCGACGGCGGCGGCCGTGTCGTTGACTCCACCAAGCGCCCCGACGACCTCCGAGCGACGTGAGTCTCCCGCGCTGGCGAGGGCGGCCGCTCGCTCCGCTGACGGTCCGGCGGGCCGGCGCATCCGATCACGCTCCTCCGCGGTGGTCCCGGCGGGCGCGGCCGGGCTCGCGGCCGCCACCTCGGACTCCGTGAACACCATGTCGGGGCCTCGCGGCGCGGGACCGTGGTACCGCCGTCCCGCTGCGCGATCCGCCGCCGCGACCTCGCTCTCGGTAAAAACCATGTCGGGTTCGGACATCGGGTTCTCCGGTGCCGGTAGTCGGGAGCGCGCGCGGTTCGTTACGGACAATCTGCCGCGGAGTCCGGTCCACGGCCGATGGGGCCAGGGCGCATTGTCGCCGCTCCGAGCGGCGGGCCGGCTGACCCTGCGCCGCGCAGTTCTTCGTGCTGCCGAGGCCCGCTTACTCGAAGCGGCCGATCAGCGTCGCCGTGGTGAAGCTGTCGACGTACCAGAGGTACTTGCCCGCCAGCGACGCGAACTGGCCGTGGTTGAGGTGAAGCTCGACCATGGTGTCTGACACGCGGCGCCAGCGGCCTTGCACCTCGCGGGCGATGCCCGTCGTGTTGGACCCGTACTGGTTGGGGCCGATGTCCCAGGTCGGCGAGTCGCTGATCTCGAAGCGCTGCCATTCGGTGTCCACGTAGACGTTCGCGATGTCGTGCTCCTGTCCGCCGTGCACGTCGCCGCTCTGCCCGTCGTAACCGAGCGAGCTCGGGGGGGCGGTTGTCTGAATCTCCACCGCAGGACGTCAGGGTGAGCGCCGCGACGATCACAGAACGAAGGGGGCTCCACATGGTTCCAGCGTCGCAGGAGTTCAACGTCGTCGCAACGACCTCCTGGGTGTGGCTGGCCACTCCTATTCTCGCCATTGCCGAGCGACGCGCAGGCCCGCGCCGGTTTAGCCTGGTCGTCCATGAAAGTGATGAAGCTCTTGATTGCGGTGGCGCTGGTCGCGTGTGGTGGGTCCAGCAAGGGTGGGACTTCGACCAATCCTTCGAGTGACGATCCCAACGATTGCGGAATTGTTGCCGACAAGGTCGTCGCCCTGATGGCCGAGAAAGCAGGCATCACCGACGCCGACGCCAAGCAAAAGGTGCACGCATCTCTCTCGGGGGCGTGCGTCACGGGGAGCTGGTCGGCCGAGGTTCGCGCATGCTTCGTGAACGCTGCCGACGAGACCGCGATGGGCGCATGCGGCGACATGCTCGACGACGCGCAGAAGCAGGATCTCGCCGACTCGATCGCCGCCGGTACGGCGACCGAGTAACCCGGCCGGGGCAGAGCGGGCGCGAAGGCAGGCGTCCGCTACAGGTCACTCACGGGTCGGTCGCTTCGCCACGGGGAACGTTGGCGAATGCCTTGAGCCCCCAGGCGGCGTTTCCATCCGCGGGTTCATCCGTACCGAGGCCGAGCATCTTTGCGAGCGCCGCGTAGCCGTCAGCGCCGAGCGCGGCCCGCAACGCGTCCGCGTCACCCGACGAGAACTCGCAATGGCCGTGCTGGTAGTTCGAGAACGTCGCGCCGATCTCGTACTCCTCGCTGCCCGACTCCCAGTCGTGATTGCCGATGAGGCCGAGCTGCGCGCGCGTGGTTCCTTTCACGCGGGAGATCCCCGCCTCGTAGAAGCCGTACACGGCGCCCCGCAGCGTCGCGTCGCCATTCACCACCAGGTTGCCCTCGAGGTACAGGTGGCGCGCGCGCAGGTCCTTGCCGACGATGAGCGTCGCCGTCTCGTCGGTCAGCACCGCGCCGGTGACGGTCAGCGTCCCCGTCACGATCAGGACCGCGCCGCTGTGCAGGCTCAACCTGCCGTCGAGCTCGAGATCGCCCTGGTACACCATCGCGCTGTCGACACAGTCCCGCACGTCCTCGTCGCTGATGAGCTCGAGGTGGGCGTCCGTGGCGTCGACGAGGGTGTGACTCTCTCCGAGACTCTCCAGGTCATGGCGGCGTGACATGGACCGAGCCTAGCCTACCTGCGCGGGCGCGATCTTCTTCGCGATCCAGGTCCCGGACGTCGCGCGGTGCCATCGCTTCCAGCCGGTGCGCGAGAAGGCAAGCGGGGTGACGCGCGCGATGCGTGCGACCCAGGCCGCTCGCGAAGGCTCGTCCTCGTCGGGCAGGTTCAGGAAGACGCTCAGCGTGGTCTTGGTGCTGAGGCGGGCGTAGGTCTGGGAGACACCCAGCATCCGGCCGTACCCATCGTAGGGAGTGCGGCCGAACGCGCGCGTCGACTGGCGGGGCCACGGCCGCCCCTGTTCGTCGACGAGGACGAGGGGCTTGATCGAGAGGTCCAGGCGGGCGGCGGGAGACACGGGGCCCGCGGTCGGAATGGGCGCGAGTGAGTCGACGAGAGCGGCCGCCCGCGAGAGCTCGGGGCCGGGCACCACGAACCGGTGCTCACGGGTGGAGGCGGTGATGGTGCGCACGCGCGCGGCGGCGAAGCCGTTCGTCGTCATCGCGGCGAGGGCGCGAGCGGCGAAGGTCGCATCCACACGCGCGCCATCGCCGAGCGCGAGCTCGCCGCTGAGGTCGCCCGCAGCGGCCTCGCCCGCGACGGCGCGCACGAAGCGACGGGTGGCCTCGAGCCCGTCGCGACAGGACCGCGTGCGCAGGGTAGAGACTCCCTCGTAGGTCACGAGCATGGTGGGAGCCCCCATTCGACCAGCTCGCATGGCGGAGCGGGAGCGCACGAGCGCGAGATCGTCGGTCACCTGGGCCGTCGCGATCCGGTGCTACGTGCCTAGCCGACGCCTCGACGAGCCATTGGCTGGGGGACCTGCTGTCACCCTGCAGGAACAACCGCGCTCCGCGGGCCCGTGCGGGCCAGGTCGCTGTCTCCCGCCGGCGACAACGGCCCTTGGCATCGGACGTGGAATACGTCGGGCCATGACCATCCAGACCCTCTCGCTCTCCCAGCTCCTCTCCGTCACCGGCGGTGCCCAGTCTCCGTCGTCGGCCGTCCCTCCGCGCGCTCCCTCGAGCTGCCTCGCGCACTCCGGCGCGCAGGGGCTGTTCTCGACGGCCCGCCCCGCTTGCACGTGTGGCCGGCGATAGCCGGGGAGCGCACGTACGAGCTCGGGCCGCTACTTCAGCGGGTACTTCGCGAGGCAGTTGCCGAGATCGGCGGTCTTGGTCGCGGGCTCGACACACTTCACGAGCGCGACCGAGGCCTGGGCCACGCACTGGTCGCGGATGTACGTCTGCATGGACTCGGGGTTCGCCCCGATCTTGACGGTGTGGGCCGCGTACGTATCGCACTGCGCCTCCGTCGGCTTGCTGGTCTTGTCGGCCTCGCTGATGGCGGGACCGCCCTCGCTCTTCTTGCAGCCTCCGGCGCCGAGGAGTGTGACCAGGAGCAGCGTACGCGTGATGGTGCTCATCGCGTCGAGCCCAGAGCATGCGGTGGGCCACATGCGGACGGTGTGGTCCCCGCGCGTTACGACCCACAGCGGTGCGCAGAACGTGCGCAGTGCGCAGGGCCGGCGCAGGTGCCCGAGCAAGTCATGCTCGGCCGGTCATGGGGTCGCCCACGCGCCATCGAGTCGATACAGCTCGCCGAGCCAGATCTCGGGGCGGAACGCGATGCGGCCGTCGGAGAGGAACGTGGGCGGCCCGGCCGTCTGGCTGGCCGGGACCTCGTGGACCACGCGGGTTCTGCCGTCGCGCTCGACCCGGTAGAACGTCCCGCCCGTCGGGCCGCCGAGGACGGCGAACCAGGATCCGTCGGGTGCGATCCGCGCGCCGAGGAGGTCATGCTTGCCGAGGTCGCCGATCTCGAGGACGACGAGTCGCCGTGATGTGGGATCGAGCAGCGCGAGCTCGTGGCCGCTGGAGACGAGCAACGCTTTCGACGACGGGTCCACGTCCTCGACGCTCCAGCCCGCGAACAGGGGACGCGGCGTGGCGCCCGGCGACGCGATGGTGAGGATCGATGGGGCGCCGCCCTCCTGGAGGCGCGTGAACGCGAGCCCGCCGCCCGGCAACCACACCGGCCCGCGGTCCCGCGGCTCGGAGGTCCACACGACCGGGGTTCCTCCCGCGACGGGAACGGTCCGGATCCCGCCGCCCAGGCCACCGTCGCTGTAGGCGAGCTGGGCGCCCGCCTGGTCGAACGCCGGTCGGCCGAGCTCGGTCTCGCCCTGGGCCACGTCGCGCGGGGTCCCCCCGGGGGCGCGCACGAGGAGCTTCGTACCTCCCCCCGCGCGGGCCCCGATCCAGGCGAGCATCCCGCGCGGCCCGCCCGCCGGGTACTTGACCAGGCCCGCTTCGACGAGCATCTCCGTGGTGCCGTTGCCCACGGCGACGATCGATCCGTACGTGCGGCAGTCGGAGAACACGAGGCGAGTCTGATCGGGCGAGAGGGCAAGGCCGCCGTTCGCGCGGACTCCGGGGGCGACGAGGACGTCGCCGGTGTCGCCGGCCAGATCGAGGCGACGGATCCCCGCGCGCGCGGCGTAGTACGCGAAGCGCCCGTCGTTGGTCACGGCTGGCGCCCCGTTGATCAAGCGCTCCGTCGGTGGGCAGCGCACGACACCGGAGGCGAGCTCCACCACGCACAGCCCGGGCGGCGAGTCCGGATCGGCGACCACGACCACGAGACGAGGCGATGTCGGCGCGCCCGCGATCCGGAAGGGCGTCGTCCCGGTGGGGGTCTCGGCGACGGGCTCGACGGTCGACGCGGCGGTGAGCCGCGAGATCCGCCCGGCTCCGTCGTCGGCGACGAGATAGATGGTCTCGCCGATCACGGTCGCGGCGGTGGCGGCCTGCACGGCGCGGTGGAGCTTGGTGGCGCGATCGAGCGCGCGCAGCTCGGTGCCGCCGTCCTCCGTCAGCTGGAGGTACATCACTTCGCCAAGATGACGCCCGCGCAGCGGCGAGGTGTCCATCGCGGGCCCACCCACGAGCGTCTGGACCGAGCCATCGCCGGTCGTGGTCATCACGTCGAGGACATCGTCCTTCGCGAAGCCAAACGCGATGGTCGCGGCGTCGAGGAAGGCCGGCGCATCGGCGCAGCCGCCGAGCCGGGTCAGGGGCGTGGGCACGACCGCCGCGGACGGGGCCGTGCCGGGCGTGCGGGCGTCCACGCGGGCCGCGTCGCCTTGGCCGGGGGCGTCGTCGC
>JALHPV010000036.1 GCA_022842285.1 Kofleriaceae bacterium | reverse complement strand
GGGGGGGGGGGGCCCCCCCCGCCCCCCCCCCGGCTCGCCCCGCCGAGACAGCTGATGATCGTCGCGGGAACGGGTGCTCGACGAGTGTCAGCTCGGCTTGCCGGGCGTGAACTTCATCGACTCGCAAGCGCGCTTGAGAGCAGGCCACTCAGCGATCGAGTCGCCCGTGACCCGCGCCGCTGGCACCTCCCAGGTGCAGCGGAAGAGCAGCCCCGCCTCGAACCGGTACACCCGCCCGTGGAAGCCGGGCTCCCCGACCTTGCGATAAGCGAACGAGTACGCGGTGGTGCCCGGCTCCTCGTGGAGGAGCGTGTTGCCCTCCCTCACGGCCCCTGCGGAGTCGCGGTCGAACGAGGGCTCCGCGGGCACGGTCTCCAGCTCCACGTACGCCACGCGCTCGCGATCTTCGGTCCGCACTTCGAACACCGCGACGCGTGGGTTGGCGATCCCCGAGGGCTTCATCATCGAAGGCAACTCGATGGTGACGGTCCCTTCCTTGATCGCGCCTGACATCGTCGCCACCTTGGCGTTGGACCAATCACCGACGCCCTTCGACGAGCAGGCAACCAGGGCCAACCAGAGCACGCTGCAAGACGTCCGCGTCAAGCTCATCGCGCTTGCTTAAAGCGTCTCTTACGGAGCGGCAAGCAAAACCGCGCGACTGGCGCGAGTTGCGCCCACTTTGGCTCGAACGACGCGACCGCGTCGGACGGTCTCCTCGGCCGAGGCGAGGCGGAGCGGCGCACGGTGGCCACAGGATCGTGACCGGGCGCCTAGATGAACGAGTCTTGGTACTGGCCGTCTTCGATCGCGAGGGCAGCTGGTGTCGCCTTCAGCGGCGCGTAGGTGTCGGCCATGACGGCGAGCTCGTCGGTGCGCGTGGTGCCGATCGACTTCTCGTAGCTGCCCGGGTGCGGGCCGTGCGGGAGGCCCATCGGGTGGTGCGAGATGGAGCCGGGGCCGACGCCCTTGCGCGACGTGAAGTTGCCGTCGCAGTAGAAGATGATCTCGTCGCAGTGCGTGCTCGAGTGCGGGTACGGGCAGGGCACGGCTTCGGGGTGGAAGTCGACGAGCCGCGGCACGAAGGAGCATACGAGGACGCCCTTCGCCGCGAACGTGCCGTGCCACGTGGGTGGCAGGTGGACCGACGAGACGCGCGGCTGGAAGTTGAGGATCGGGAAGGCCCACGGATACACGGTGCCGTCCCAGCCGACGGCATCGAACGGCGAGTCGTCCATGACGAAGCCGTGCCAGACGCCGGCGCGCCGCACGACGAGCTCCCGGATGCCCTCGTCGACGGGGCCGGCGAAGACGGGGCGCTTGAAGTCGCGATGCGAGTACGGCGCGTCCATGCGCAGCTGACCGACCTCGTTGCGCCACTGCCGCGGCACGTGCACGCCGCCCGTCAGGGACATCCAGAGCCAGTGCTGGTCGCCGGCCGCAGGCACGAAGCGATGCGTGAGCCCTCGCGGGACGTAGACGTAGTCGCCCTGCGTGAAGACCAGATCGCCCAGGACGCTCTTCAGCGTCCCGCCGCCGCGGTGGATGTAGATCAGCTGGTCCGCATCACCGTCGGCGATGTAGACCGGGTCCTCCGCCGTCGGGAACGCGACGCCGGTGATGATGTCCTCGTTGAAGAGGAGCGGGATGCGGCCATCGAGCTGCGAGCCCTTCCCTTGCTCGGTCAGCTTGCCACTCGCGTAGTGACGCTTCGCGAGGTGGCGCATCGCGGCGCTCTCCGGAGCCGCCCAGCCATGGGTCGTGGGCGCGAGCCGCTGCGTGTGCGGCCGCCGCAGGTGATAGAGGATCGTGTACGGGCCTTCGAAGCCATCGCGCGTGAAGCACTCCTCGTAGCGCAGGGCGCCATCGGGGCCGCGCAGCTGGATGTGGTGCTTGCGGGCGACGTCGCCGACGCACATCCGATCGAGCATTACGCCCTGCCCGCCTTCGACTGCTCGCGCTCGATGCTCTCGAAGAGCGCGCGGAAGTTGCCGGCGCCGAAGCCGCGACTGCCCTTGCGCTGGATGATCTCGTAGAAGAACGGGCCCGCGTTCACGTCGCCGTAGAGGCCGGCCGACTCCTTGAGGAAGATCTGCAGCATGTACTGGTGATCGTGATCGCCATCGATCAGGACCTCCAGCTCGCGCAGCTTCTCGATGTCCTCGTCGATCTTGCCGATGCCGCTCTTCTGGATGCGCTCGGGGAGGAGGTCGTAGTAGCTGCCAGGCGTCGGCATGAACGACACGCCCGCGGCGCGGAGGTCTTTGACCGCGGCCAGGATGTCCTTCACCGTCATCGCGACGTGCTGCACGCCGTCGCCGCGGAGCTCTTCATTGAAGATGTTGATCTGGGAGCTCTTGAAGAACGGGCGAGCCGGCTCGTTGTTCGCGAAGCGCACGCCCGACGGTGGATCCCACATCACGATCGACTTGAGGCCCGAGCCCGTCTTGCGCGTCGGGTCGACATCGATGGTGTGGAAGTCGACCTCCCACATCTTCTCGAAGCCGAGGACGTGCTCGCACCAGAGGAGCATCGGCTTCATCGTCTGGAAGTTGGCCGTGACGTGATCGATGTCCTCGAAGCCAAAGCGGTTGGAGCCGCCGCCCGTGTGCGCCACCGCGCCCGGATAGAGCGCCCGGTAGCCGGCGCGCTGGCGGAAGCGGAAGGTGCAGTCGCCGAACGGGGTGGTGATCGAGAACTGCTTGAGCGTGCCGCCGTCGTCGGTCGACGTCTGGATATCGTCGATGATCGTGCCGCCGCGCTCCTCGATGAGGGCGAACGTGCGCTCGATGTCCTCGACCTCGTACACGACCGTGCCGACGCCATCGGGGTGCTTCGCGAGGAAGCGCGCCGCGCGACCGCCTTCGCCGACGGGCGTGCTGCACACGATGTTGATGTTGCCGGCCGAGAAGCACGCCGAGCGCTGCTTGCCCGAGGCTTCGAGCTCGGGACCGCTCCGCCAGGTCTCGGCGAAGTCGAGCTTGCCCGTGTAGAAGGCCCGCGACCGCTCGAGGTCCCGCACGTAGTAGTGGATGCCTTCGAGGCGCTTGATTCCGACGGGGGAGACCTTGCTGCTCATGATTTAGCTCTTCACTGCGTCGATCTGTTGGTCCGGCATGGCTGCTGCGAACGCCGGCATGGCGAGACAGCGCGCCTCGATCTCGAGAAGCTTCGCCACCGCTCCTTCGAGCGGCACCTGGAACCGCCGGGCGCTCGCGAGCTGCGGCACGAGGCAGCAGTCCGCGATCGAGGGCGCATCTCCCACGCAGAACTGACCGGCGACGTCGGCGGCCGCGCGCGCGAACGCGAGGAGACCGTCGGCGATGAACGGGCGCACCCACGCGCCCGTCTCCACGCCCGCCTTGTTCACGGCGTTGGTCGTCGAGAGATTCTGGAGCGGCTGGATGCCGCTGTTGATGATCTCCGCGAGGGCCCGGGCCCGCGCGCGGAGGTACGGGTCCGTCGGCAGGACGGGGACGGCGGGGAACCGCTCCTCGAGATACTCGATGATCGGCAGCGATTGCGTGAGGACGTGCGTGGTGCCGTCGTCCTCGATCACTTCGAGGGCCGGGACCTGGCCCTGGGGATTGCGCGCGCGGAACGCGTCGGTGTCCTGGTCGCGCTTGAGGATGTTCACGACCACGTAGTCGTAGGCGAGGCCCTTGAGGCCGAGCGCGATGCGAACCCGGTGGCTCGCCGACGAGCGCCAGTAATTGTGCAGGACGAGCTTCATGGAATCGCACCACCCTTCGGCGGCGCTTCCGCCCGCGGGCAAGCCGCGAGCCTCATGACACCACCTGGTCGATCTGGCCAAACACGCTCGTGCCGGCGGCATCGAGCGCTTCGATCTGAATCCGGTCGCCCTGCTTCATGAAGGGCGTGACCGGCTTGCCCGTGTCGATCGTCTCGATCATCCGCGCCTCCGCGAAGCACGACACCCCGCGCGCACGATCCTCGTTGGAGACCGTGCCGCTACCGAGGATGGTGCCCGCGACGAAGCGGCGCGTCTTCGCGAGGTGCTCGACGAGCTGCAAGAACGAGAAGTGCATCTCGGGTCCGCTGTCGCAGTCGCCGACCACCGTGCCGTTGTAGGTCGAACGGACCCGCAGATGAGCCCGGCCATCGCGCCACGCGTCGCCGAGCTCGTCGGGCGTGACCGCGAAGGGGCCGAAGGCGGTGGCGGGCTTGCTCTGGAAGAAGCCGAAGCCCTTCGCGAGCTCGCTGGGAATCAGGTTGCGCAGCGTGATGTCGTTGACGAGCACGAGGAGGCGGACGTGCTGCGCGGCATCGGCGGCCTTGGTGCCCAGCGGGACGTCGCCGAGGATGACGGCGATCTCGCTCTCGTAGTCGAGGCCCCAGGCGACATCGACCAGCTCGATCGCATCCCGCGGTCCGAGCAGATCGCCGGAGCCGCCCTGGTAGATGAGCGGATCGGTCTCGAGCGTCGGAGGCGGCTCGGCCCCGCGCGCCTTGCGGACGAGGCGCACGTGGTTCAGGTAGGCGGAGCCATCGATCCACTCGTAGGCGCGCGGCAAGGGGGCGGCGAGCTGGGTGAGATCGATCGGCGTTCCCGGCTCGGCGTGGGAATCGAGGCGCGCGGCGATCGCCCGGAGGGCCGGCTCGGCGTGGCCCCAGTCATCGAGGGCGCGCTGCAGCGTGGGCCAGGTGTCAGGCGCCGGCGCGTACACCGCTCCATCGCGGCGCACCACGAGGAGTTTGCCGTCGCGCGTACCGTCCCGGAGGGTCGCCAGCTTCATGTCGCCGCGACCCTACCGCGGGCCCCTCCGGCCGTCGAGACAGTCAGAGCGCGTCGAGGCGCTGCGCGACTTTTGCGCCGATCGAATAGGCGGCCGTAGGGAGCAGGCGCGTCAATTGGTGCAGCGCCCAGGCATCCTTCCCGACGGTACGGACGGCCGGGTTCGTGCGCACGGCGTCGAGGATCGCCGAGGCCACGGCCGCCGGCGGCAGGCCCTTCTTGAACCGCTCCACCATCGCCGGGCGCCGCGCCGCGGGCTTCCCGGCGAGCCGGCCATCGGCCACGATCGACGTATCGATCATCCCCGGGCAGATCGCGGTCACGCCCACGCCGTGCGGCGCGAGCTCGGAGCGCAGCGACCGCGTCATCCCGAGCACGCCGAACTTGCTCGCGCAGTACGCCGACACGCCCGGCGGCGCGTGGATGCCGAAGATGCTCGCGATGTTGATGACGTGCCCCTGCTTGCGGTCCACCATGCGCGGGATGAAGTAGTGGCAACCGTGGACGACGCCCTTCAGGTTGATCCCGAGGAGCCAGTCCCAGTCGTCGAGGCTCGTGTCGAGGAAGTTCCCGCCGACCGCCACGCCCGCGTTGTTCACGATCACGTCGACCGCGGCGACCTGGGCATGGACCTCGTCGGCGAACGCCTTCATGGCGGCGCGGTCGGCGACATCGACCTGCTTCACGAGCAGCGCCCGATCACCGAGGTCGGCCTTCAGCTCGGCGAGTCGCTCGGCGTTGACGTCGATCGCGGCGACGCGGGCGCCCGTCTGGGCGGCGGCCAGGGCCGTCGCGCGTCCGATCCCACTCCCTGCTCCCGTGACGACCCAGGTGCTCATGCGGCCTCGGGCATGGCGAATTTGCGGCTCGCGAACCAGCGATCCGCCATCGTCGTCGTGTCGTGCTGCGCCGGGTGGAAGTCGCGCTTCAGGTACATCTTGATGCCGCGCAAGAACACCCTGCGGATGATCGGATTGTTCCGCGGCAGCGTGCGCAGGCTCTTGAGCGCGGTGCGCCAGGTGAGGCCGTCCTGCTTGATGAGCACCGTGGCGGCCCAGAACCAGAAGCCGCCGAGCAGCACCGTGGCCAGGGCGAGCCCCAGCACGCGCGTGCGATAGCGGCCGTCGACCTGCTGCAGCACGTCGAACGCGACCGACTTGTGCTCGAGCTCCTCGGCGGCGTGCCAGCCCAGGAGTTGCTGCATGCGCTCGTCACAGGCCTCGAGGATGCCCTGCTCGAACGCGCCCTCGGCGAGGATCGCGGTGAAGTGCTCCGAGGCGGCGGTCACGGCGAGCCGCAGTTCCGGCGTCGAGCGAGCTTCGATCCAGCGGGTGATCGTCTCGAACTGCTCGAGGAACTCGTCGATCTGGTAGCCCTGCTGCCGCAGGATCTCGTTCAGGCGGTCGTGCTCGCGAGCGTGCCGGCCCTCCTGGCCGAAGAAGCCCTTGATGTCAGCGCGCAGCTGCGGGTCGTCGATCTGCGGCAGGTAGTGCTTCACGGACCGGACGAAGAAGCGCTCGCCGGACGGAAACAGGAGGTTCACGCCGTTCGAGATGCCGGTGGCCGCGGCGTTATCGGCACACCAGTGGCGGGGGACTTCGGTGAAGTCGACATCGAGGTCCCGGGGGACGATCGAGCTCTGCATGACCCTAGATTACGCACTATTGAACAACGGTCAATAGACTACTGACAAGCCCTCGAAATGCTTTACGATGAGGCCGCTGTGAGGCCCCGTCGCGTTGCCCGGATCGCCACCCGGATCGTCAAGAAGACGCGGGTGCGCCTCGATACGGACGAGCGGCGCGCGCAGCTCGTCGCGCTCGCGAAGAAGGTGTTCGCGGAGTCTGCCTACGACGAGATCTCGATCGATGACCTCGCCAAGGCGGCGAAGATCTCGAAGGGCCTCCTCTATCACTACTTCCCGACGAAGCGGGACCTCTACATCGCGGGCCTCTCCGAGATCGCCGACGAGCTGGTCGCGGCCGTCTCGAGCCTCGACGAGACCCTGGCGCCGATCGATCGCGTGCGTGTCAGCATCGATGCGTATCTCGATCACATCACGCGGCACGCGCGCGCCTTCGTGTCCCTCATGCGTGGCGGCATCGGCAGCGACCCCGAGGTGGCCTCTGTCGTCGAGGGCGTGCGCACGCGCCTCTTCGACACGTTCCTCAACGGGCAGCCGTTCGCCCCTGCCTTCGCCGAGAGCGCACGGTTCCAGACGGCCGTGCGCGGCTGGATCGGCTTCGTCGAGGGCGCCTCGATCGACTGGTGCATCCATCCGCGGCTCACCCGCCTCGAGCTGCGCGAGCTGTTCGTGCAGGTGCTGTTCGAGATCCTGCGCGTCGTTGCGCCGGCCGAGCTCGTCTGGAAGACGTTGCCGAAGTAGCCCGGCACGGCTCGTGCGTCACGTGACGTCGATGCGAAACATCGTCGTCGCCTTCATCGCGGGAATCGCTGGCTTCGCGGCCCTGGTGCTCGACCGGGTGCCAATGATTCACGAACTTATCCTCGCTGAGACGGCGGTGACCGAGCGCGCGATGAGGGCACGGGCCGAAGGGATCTGGGTCATCGAGGCGAACGACCGCGTGGCCATCGTGACAATGCGGCAAGGCGAGAGGGAGATCGAATACCGCGAGCAGGGCGGCTACGTGCGCGCGGCCTCCGCCTGCGAGAACCGGTCCTTCGTCCGGGCCGCGCACGCGTGCGTACCAGAGGCCCGGCTAGCTCTCGCCATCACGCATCTCGGAGGCAACCTCGAGGTCGGGCTCGACGCCGTCTACGTGATCTACAGCGAATACGTGGTCCCCGGGCGCTTCCAGTTCGACCGGGGGACGCTCGTGCCCACGCGTCTCGTCCGGCTCGCGGCGCTGTAGCTGCACGGACGGCATGCAACACGCCGACGACAGTCAGTATCGAGTACGCCGCATCGCGTTCTACTAGCCGCGCTCGAACACGAGCGGCAGCGTGACGCTGCTGGGAGCCCGCTGCGGCCCGAAGGTCCAGCGCGCGAGCTCCGCCTTCACCGCGCGCACGAACCGTTGCCGGGCCGGCTCGTCCCCGGCGGGCACGCGCGTCGTGTCGGCCAGCACCTTCAACCTCGTCATGCGGCCCCGGCGATCGACGCCGAAGCCGAAGCTCGCCAGCCCCGCCACCGGCAAGTCACCGACGAGCGTGCCGATGGACGTCATCAGCTCGCCGATGCGAGCGGAGAGCAGCTTCACCGAGAGCGGCCCCGTCACCAGGGGCCGCGGCTGCACGAACCAACCGTGCAAGACGAGGCGCCCCGCGCGTGGATCGTGCGTGCCCGTCACCGTGCGCACTCCGTGCGGGATGCGCGGATCGAACACGGTGAGCCGGCCGAACTTCGGTTCGACGGCGCGGATGAGCTCGCCTTCCTCGACGGAGCGCACCGATGCGAAGTCGTGCCAGAAGTCGAGGACCTCGTCGCGCAGGAGGAGGGTCTCGCCACCGCGGAACACCCTGCCCCGCCACTGGGTCAGCGAGAGGACAAAGGCGAACGGGCCATGCGGCAGGTCACCGTGCAGCTCCTGGCGGCAGCCTTCGATATAGCAGGACAGCCACGGCGGCGAGATGTCGTGGCACCCGAGGTTCGCGCGGCCCCACGTGACAAGCCGCTCGTGGATCGCGCGGTAGACAGGCCGTGGAAAGTAGGTCCACGCCGGCGTGCGCAGCGCCGTGTACTGCCCCGGCACGTGCCAGTAGTCCCACTGAAATCGATCGCCCCGCGTCGACCGCGGCTCGGCGAAGCGCTCGTCGAAGACCGCGCGCAACGCCGCCGTCTCCGGGGCGAAGCCGTCGACGATCTGGACCGATCGGGTGGTCACTCGCCGACGCCCCAGCGGAGCAGCTTCCGGTAGAGCGTCTTGCGATCGAGGCCGAGCATCTTCGCGGCGTCGGTGCGGTTGCCGTTGCACGCCTCGAGGACGCGCAGCACGTGGCGACGCTCGATCTCCTCGAGGGTGAGCAGCTCGGTCAGCTCCGTACCCGACAGCGTGCGCTTCGACGTGGCGCGGACCTTGTCGGGGAGGTCGTCGGCCTGGAGCTCCTCGAAGCGCGTCATCGCGACCGCACGCTCCATGCAGCTCGCCAGCTCGCGCACGTTGCCCGGCCACTCGTAGCCGGTGAGTCGCTCGGCGGCGGCGGCGGTGATGCCGACGACCTGCTTGCCCGTCAACGCGGCGTACGTGCCGACGAAGCGCTGGGCCAGCAGGAGGATGTCGCCGCCCCGGGCGCGCAAGGGAGGCAGCGGGACGTGAACGACGTTGAGCTTGTAGTAGAGGTCGTCGCGGAACTGCCGCTCCTCGACCATCTCCTCGAGATCGCGACTCGTCGCTGCGATGACGCGGACGTCGCTGCGGTCCTGCAGCACCGCGAGCAGCTTGCTCTGCAACACCGCCGGCAGGTCGGCGACCTCGTCGAGAAAGAGCGCCCCGCCGGTGGCACTCGCCAGCGTCTGCGCGAAGCGCTCGTCGTGCGCGGCCGCGCACTCGAGGGTGATGAACGGAGCCGAGGCCCGCTTGCCGGCGCGATGGATCTCCCGCGCGACGAGCTCCTTGCCCGTGCCGGTCTCGCCGGTGATGAGCACCGTGGTGTCCGTCGGGCTGACCTGCTCGATCAGGCGATACACCGCGTGCATCGCGGGGCTGCCACCGACGAGCTCGCCCGCTCCCCGCGTCAGGGCGACGGCGGCCTGCAGCCGCTTCACCTCGCCGCGTAGAGCCCGGTGCTCGCCCGCACGCCGCACGGCGATCGCGAGCGCCTCGATCTCGACGGGCTTCGTCACGAAGTCATAGGCCCCGGCGCGGATCGCGCCCACCGCCGTCTCGAAGCTCCCGAACGCGGTGAGCACGATCACCGGGATATCGGGCCGGTCCGCCGCCACGGCCTGGCAGAGCTCGAGCCCCGACATGCCCTTCATGTTGAGGTCGGTCACGACGACATCCACGTCGTGATGCGTGAGCGCGACCAGCGCCTCGGCGCCGCTGCCGGCCGCCACGGGTGCGAACCCGCGCCGCTTCAGCCCCAGAGCGACCAGGTCCACCATCTCGCGTTCGTCGTCGACTACTAGCACCGTCGTCATGTGACTTCCTTCGGTAGATACACCGTGAACACCGTGCCGCCCTCCGTGCGCGCCGCCACATCGATCCAGCCGCCATGCTCGCGCACGATGCCCCAGCTGATCGAGAGCCCGAGCCCCGTGCCGTCGCCCACTTCCTTGGTCGTGAAGAAGGGCTCGAAGACCCGGGGGCGGACCTCCTCTTCGATGCCGGCGCCGGTGTCGCGTACTTCCAGCGCCAGCCAGCTCCGGCTCGACCCGCCCACGTAGGGGGGCGGCGCCTGCGTCACCGTGCGCGTCACCACGTCCACGCGGCCGCCGCTCGGCGTGGCCTGGATCGCGTTGACCACGAGGTTCGTCACCACCTGCGAGAGCTGGCCATCGTCGGCATCGACGCGTTCCACGCTGCCCTCGGCGGGCCCCTCGAGCGCCACGCCCTTGCTCCGCCCGATCGGTCCGACGAGCTCGCACACACGTCGAGCCAGCGCCAGCACGTCTACCTTCGCCTTGCTCGGCGCCCGGGGCCGCGCGAAATCGAGCAACTGACGGATCAGCGCCGTCATGCGCTCGGACTGCTCGACGACGATGCGCGCCGAATCCAGGGCGTCCTTCCCCTCCACCTCGCCGTCGACGATCAGCTTCGCCCGACCGCGCACGACATTGAGTGGCGTGCCGAGCTCGTGAGCGAGCCCCGACGCGAGCTTGCCGACGGTAGTCAGGCGATCAGCGTGCCGGAGCTGCTCCATGGCCCGCTCGCGCGCACTCCGCTCGTCGGCGAGGCGATCGCACATGAGATTCAGCTCCTTCGCCAGCTCGCCGAGCTCGTCGCGCTGCCGGAGCTGCAGCGGCCCGCTGAGATCACCAGTGCCGACGCGGCGTGCCTTCTCCGCGAGCCGCGATACCGGGCGGCCGATGAACACCACGCCGAGGAAGAGCGCGAGGGCCCCCGCGATCGCGACCGCGCTCGCCGAGCCGAGGATCTGCGTCTTCATCGACGCCGCCAGATACGTGTCGACCTGCTCCAGCGACTGCGCGATCTCGACCGCACCGACACGCGGCTCGGGAACGACGACGCGAATGTACGTGTACTCGAGGCGCCGCACCGGGTCACGCACCGTCACGATCTGGTCGAACAGCAGCGGCTCGAGCTCACTTCGCTCCGCACGTGGCGCGTCGGGACTGGGGCTCGCCGCATCCAACCACACCCAGCGCGCCCGCAAGCGCCCCGTCTTGCTCGCCGCTGTATCGAGGAACTGCCGCGCCGCCGGCTCGCCATCGCGTTGCCACACGTCGGCGACGCCGCGGCCGAGCGCACGACCGAGCACGGCCGATTCACCGCGGATCTGGCGATCGAACAGGTCGCGATCGCGCTGGTAGCTGAACCATCCCTGGACCAGCGCCACCAGTGCCACGCCGACGACGAGAGCGGCGATGAACTTGCGGGTCAAGCGCATGGCCAGCCGCCCGGCTATAGCGCAATGCGTGCGCCCGCGCGCGCTTACGTGCCAATCCTGCGCGGCCCCGGCCCGCCCTGCTCCGGGAATCACGCGGTTGCGCTGGCGCGGATCATGAAATCTCGTGGGGGCATGCTGCCGACCAAGATCCTCGTGCCGACCGACCTTTCGCAGGGCGCGGATCAGGCGCTCGACTACGCCATCGAGCTCGCCGCCAAGGTCGGCGCGCAGGTCCATCTCCTGAACGTCGTGGGGATTCCGGCGCTAGGGATTCCCGAGCTCGGACTCGCGGCCGCCGCCACGACCATCGATAGCGTCGTGCGCGAAAACCAGATCGCCCTCGCAGCGATCGCCGCGCGGAAGTCCGTCACCGGGCAGGTCCTGCAACGCACGGGTGACGCGAAGGAGAGCATCCTCCAGGTCGCCACCGAGCTCGGCATCGACCTCATCGTGATGGGCACCCACGGCCGGACCGGCCTGAAGCGCGTCCTGCTCGGTAGCATCGCCGAGGGGGTCGTGCGCCACTCCACGTGCCCCGTGCTGACCGTTCACACGAAAGCCATCCACCGCGCGTGACCGCGACGCCGCGTGACGATCTGCGTGCGCGCATGGTGGCGAAGCAGCTCCGCGCTCGCGACATCACCGACGAGCGCGTGCTGGCCGCCTTCGAGAGGGTCCCCCGCGAAGCGTTCGTCGCGCCGGATCAGGTCGACAGCGCGTACGACGACTCGCCCCTCCCGATCGGCGATGGCCAGACCATCTCCCAGCCGTACATCGTCGCGCTCACGACGCAG
This sequence comes from Kofleriaceae bacterium, assembly GCA_022842285.1. GTDB lineage: Bacteria > Myxococcota_A > Polyangia > Haliangiales > Haliangiaceae > JABFXX01. The sequence goes on along the minus strand of JALHPV010000036.1, from coordinate 24,743 downwards.
GCGCTGCGGCTGGCGGGTCACGAGCACGTCCTCGAGATCGGCACCGGCTCGGGCTACGCGGCCGCGATCCTGGGCCAGCTCGCCACGTCGGTCGTCACCATCGAGCGCATCGGGTCCCTCGCGACCATGGCCGCGGCCCGCCTCGCGGCGCTCGGTCACACGAACGTGCACGTGCACCACGCCGACGGAACACTCGGCTGGGCGCCCGACGCCCCTTACGAGGCCATCGCCGTCGCCGCCGGTGCGCCCCGTCCCCCGCGCGCCCTCCTCGAGCAGCTCGCGGTCGGCGGTCGCCTCGTGATCCCGTTCGGTCCCCATGACCACCAGCGCCTCGTCCGGATCACCCGGACCGGCGCGAGCACGTGGACGGAGGAGAACCTCGGCGCCGTGCGCTTCGTCCCGCTCGTCGGCGCCCACGGCTGGCCGGCGTCAGCCTAGCGATCGATCCCGTACAGACGCCCGAGCACGCGTCACAGTGCAACTGCGTCGCTTCGTCGAGCTGCCCCCTCCTTCGTGCTTTCGTTCGGAGGGATGAACGACATCGCGCGCTCGGCGAGCGCGGTGATCGTGAAGCTCGGGTTGACTCCGAGGTTGGCGCCGATCGACGAGCCATCGATCACGTAGAGCCCGTCGTATCCGTGGACGCGGTGCCGCGCGTCGATGACCCCGGACGTCGCGTCCGCACCCATCGTGCACCCGCCGATGCAATGCGCGGTCATCGGGAGGTCGAAGAGGATCTCCGTCGTCGAGACGATCGGGATGCCACCGAACTTCTCCGCCGCTCGCTGCGCGAAGGTGTTGGCCGCGGGGATGTACGTCGGGATGCGTGGACCATGTGTCGAGAGCCGGCGAGTGAACGGCCACCACCAGCGCCGTTCGAGCCGGAACGTCAGGCTCGCATCGACGGTCTGCATCACGAGCAGGATCAGCGTCTGCCGCGCGAACCCGAAGGGCCACGATGCCCGGAAGAACTTCACCGGGTGCCGCAGCATCGACCAGAACCATGACGCGATCCGCCGCCAGCCGCGGCCGCCAACGAGGAAGGTCGCGATGAGGCCGAGCACGTCGGAGCCTCGCGAGTACCGCACCGCTTCGATGTGCGTGTGGTCGTCGATGTAGATGCCGGAGCCGATGGCGATGCCGCCCGTCATGTCGGTCCGTTTGCCCTTCGTGTCGGGGAAGCGTACGCCGACGATCGACTCGGCATTCGTGCGCACCTGCGAGCCGAGCGTGTCGGAGAGCTTTGGCAGATGCCCCTGCTGCTTCATACGCAAGAGGAGATCCATCGTGCCCAGCGCCGAGCCCGCCACGACAACCTGCGTGGCCGTGATCGTGCGTCTCCCCTTCGCGAACCACGCCGTCGACCGTTCCGTGTCGAGTGCATAGCCACCACTCTCGAGCGGCCGCAGCGTCGTCACGCGCGTCTCGTCGAGGATCACCGCGCCGGCCTGCTCGGCGAGATAGAGGTAGTTCTTGTCGAGCGTGTTCTTCGCGTTGAAGCGACAGCCGACCATGCAGCCGCCGCAGCCAACGCACGCCGTGCGCGCCGGGCCCTTGCCGCCGAAGTACGGATCCGCCTTCGTCTCGCCGGGCTTGTCGCCGAAGTAGACGGCGACCCGCGTCTTGTAGAACGAATCACCGAAGCCCTGATCCTTCGCGAGCTGGTGCAGCATCTCGTCGGCCGGGCCGGGGAGCTTGTTCTCCGTGACGCCGAGCATCCGGCCAGCCGTCTCGTAGTGAGCGGGCATCTCGCGCTCCCAGTTCGCGAGCCCCGCCCACGCGCCCTCGCTCCACACCGTCTTCGGCGGGATGAGCATCGTGTTCGCATACGTCAGCGAGCCGCCCCCGACGCCGTTCCCGCACAGCACCATGACGTGCTTGAACGGCCGCATGTTGTAGAAGCCGAACAGCTTCAGGCCCGGTCGCCACATCCAGCGCCGCACGTTCCACGTCGTCTTCGGGAAGTCCTCGGGTCGCCAGCGCTTTCCCATCTCGACGACCGCGACCTTGTAGCCCTTCTCCGCCAGTCGACACGCGGACACGGCGCCGCCGAAGCCAGAGCCGATCACCACGAAGTCGTAGTCGTGCGTCATGCCGAATCGACGAGCGCACCGACGGCGGCACGCAAGGCCTTCACGTCGAACGGTTTCTCGATATGGGGGTTTGACACACTGGCGAGGAAGGAGCTCGCCACATCCGTGTACGCCCCGCCCGTCGTGAACAGCATCCGGCCGGCCAGCCGGGGATCGCGGGCAACGATCTCGGCGTGGAGCTCCATGCCGGTCCCGTCGGGGAGCATCAGATCGCAGACGATCGCGTCGAAGTTGCTGCTCGCCAGCGCGCTGCGTGCATCCGCGATGCGGTGCACGACGGTCACGTCGTGGAGCGAGCTCAGGAGCCGCTTCACGGCGTTCGCCAGGATCTCCTCGTCGTCGATCACCAGCACCGACGCTCGTTTGCCCCGTTCGCTCATGCGCGCGCCGCCAGGTGTTTCGCGATCGTCTCCGGCAGGATCCGCGTGTCGATCGGCTTCGTCACGTAGTCGTCGCAGCCCGCGGCAACGGCCTTGTCCTGGTCGCCCTTCATCGCGTACGCGGTTACCGCGATGACCACGATGTCCTTCGTGGTGCCATCACTCTTCAGGCGGCGCGTGAGCTCGAGCCCGTCGACGCCGGGGAGCTGGAGGTCCATCAAGATCAGATCCGGACGCGCGCGCGCGATGGCCGCCATGGCGGCGTCCGCATCGAGCGCGGTGTCGACCTCGTAGCCCCTCGAGCGAACGAGGTACGCGACCAGCTTCAGGTTCGTCGGGTTGTCGTCGATGATCAGAATGCGGGCCATCAGCAGCTCTACGGTGCAAGCGTAAACGAAATCCCGCTCCGGAGTGCACCGCCGGACGACACCTCACCTCCGAGGTGCTCGCCGAGTCGGCACGCATCGATGCAAAACGCAGCACTCGCGGGCGAAGCGACCGGCCGCTCCCGTCAGCTCGCGAACCAGCGCCAGGACATGCGAGTGCCCTTGCCGAGCCGCAACTCGAGGTCCTTGTCGAGCTCGAGGAGGCGTGCGCGCTCGCCGTCTCCGATGCGCGTTCCGTTGAAGCTGGCCGTGTCGATCACGACGAGACGATCGTCCACGTGGATCAACAGCGCGTGCACCCGTGAGAGCGACGGATCGTCGGTGGCCTCGGTACCATCGCAGCGCTCGTAGCGCCCGATCAGGACGCCATCGCGCAGTGCCTCCTGGCCGACCTCGAGCATCACTTGCTTGTGAGGGCCCTGGATCGTGAGCATGCCCGCGGCCTGCCCGTCGCTGCGCTTGCCGACCAGCCCCATCCCCGTATCGCGCGGCCCCTGCGTGCGAAACACCACACTCTGCGTCACCCCGTGGCGAGGGATGCGCATCTGCGGCAGCGAGCCGGCTGGCGAGTGCTCGAGCTCGTCGAAGTACACGCGCTCGGGCAGTGCGGCCCACGCGTCTTCCCCGCGTGCCGGCCAGTCCGTCGGATCGCCGAGCTCCAGCATGAACAGCGTGTAGCCACCGCAGCGCAGGATGCTGGGCCCCTCGGCGCGCAGCCCGCGCAAGGGACGGTTGTCCTCGTCGCGCATGCCTTCGCCGGTCCGGAGATCCATCACCCGGTAGGCAACGGTCGCGCCTCGCTCGTAGCTCGTCACCGGTGAGACCACGACCGCGAGCTGCCGCAGCGCGAGGCGCTCGTTGCCGGCGAGGTAGAGGTCGCACTGATCGTGGCGACCCACGATCGCGGCCACGGGCCGATGCACGCGCGCCCGCAGCGTGACGATCCCCGCTGCGCGCCCCGAGACCTCGTCCACCGCGACGATCGCCACCCCGGGCTCGTCGACCTTGCGGCAGGCGTCCGCGAAGCGACCGTAGGCCCGCACGAACAGATCCTTCACGCTCGCGCACGGCTTCGCCGCGGGCTTCATCATCGTCCGGAGATTCGGGCCGCCTCGCAGCTGCCCGTCCCACAGATCGAATCCGATGGTCTTCACGAGGTGCTATCAGGCTATCACCGAAGCCCCGTGATGCCCGAGAAACTTCGGTAGGTTGCGGGGTACTTACTTCGCCTGTAGTGGGACGCCATACAGGTCGTGCATCCGCGCCGCCCCGAGCCCGAGCTTGTCGAGCTCCGGCTTCACGACGGTCATGTCTCCGACGATGGAGATCGCCATCGCCTTCGACTGGACGGACGACTTCGCAAGGGCGCGAACCTGCTTGGCTGTCACCTTGCCGACGTTGGCGGCGTAGGTCGCATACCAGCCGTCGGGCAGGCCGGAGGCGACCAGATCGGCAAAGGCGTCGACCGTCCCCGCGTTCGTGTCGAACGTCGCCGGGAACTGCCGGATGAGGTTCTGCTTCCCCTTGGCCAGCTCGGCGGCCGGGATGTCCTCCGCCGCCAGGCCGTCGACCAGCTTGGTGATCTCGTCGATGCCCTGGGCCGTCGCCGCGGTCACGATGGCCGAGGTGATCACGAACGTCCCCCTGCTCGCGCGATAGCCCATCGCCGACCGGATCCCGTAGGTGATGCCGAGCGTCTCGCGCAGCCGGTTGTTGAGGCGGCTGGTGAAGCTCCCGCCGAGGACGGTCTGGAGCACTTCCATCTGATAGAAGCGCTTGTCCTTGCGCTCGATGCCGAGCACGCCGATGCGCACGTCGGACTGCGCCGCGCCCGGGCGATCCACGAGCAGCAGGCGGTCGGTCAGCTTCTGCGCCTTCACCGAGACCTTCGCGACGGCCTTGCCGCCGGTCGGTTTCCAGGCGCCGAGGGTCGCGTCGAGCTTCGTCTTCAGGGTCTTCAGATCGACGTCACCCGCGACGACGAGTGTCATCGCCTTCGGCGACCAGCGCTCCTTGTAGAAGGTCTTCACGTCGGCCTCGGCGAGGGGCTTCACCGACGCGATCGTGGACGCGTGTCCGTACGCGCTGTCAGCGCCGTAGAGCGCGGCGTCGAGCATGAGTTGCGCGACCTCGCGCGGCCGGTCACGGCGCAGCTCCAGCGCCGTCACGCGATCACCCTTCACGCGCTCGAGCTCCTTGGCGTCGAACGCCGGCTGCGTGACGACCTTCGTCATCAGCTCGACCGATGCGTCGAGCGACTTCGCGAGCGTGCCCATGTTCACGCGAGCCGTATCGGCCGTCGTGTACACGGTGAGATCGGCGCCGAGGCGCTCGGTCTCCTCGGTGATGCCCAGTGCGGAGAGCCCACCGGCGCCCTCGTCGAGCATGTCCGCGGTGAAGCCGGCGAGGCCCCCTTTGCCCTTCGGATCCGCGGCCGGACCCGCCCCGAGCACCACGAGCTCCATCGCGACGATGGGTAGCGTGTGGTTCTCGATGACGAGCAGGTTGATGCCGTTCTTCAGCTTCGCGCGCTTGGCGACGGGCGGCTTGAACGTCGGATCCTTGGCCGGCGGCGGCGCCTTCGACCAATCGATGTTCGATTGCTTGAAGGCCGGGTTCTCGGCGAACGCGACCCCCGACGCGAGGAGCGCGGCGGTGACGTACATGGTCAGAGCGCGCATTACTTGATGTCCTTCTGCTTCGCGCCCGGCGAGATGGTGAGCGTCACGCGCTGGTTCTGCTTCAGGTAGGTCGCGGCGGCTTGCTTGATCTGATCGGTGGTGACGGCGCGATAGCGCGCGAGGTCCTTCGCGAAGTAGTCGGGGTCCTTCGCCTGCACGTCGTACTCGGCGAGCTGGATGGCCCGCTGCATCGTCCCTTCGAGCTTGTGGAGGAACCCGGACTCGTGCGTCGCCTGGGCGCGCTCGAGCTCTTCCTTCGTCGGGCCGTCCTTCGCGAGCTTTGCGATCTCCTCGTTGGCGGCCTTGATGAGGGCCTTCGGATCGGTGCCCGGCTTCGCCGTGAGCTCGACGCCGAACGTGCCGCCGATCATCGCGGCGTAGAAGCCTGCATCGGCGCCCTGCGCGATCTTGTCGGTGTAGACGAGGCGCTTGTGGAGGCGGCTGGACTTGCCGCCGCCGAGGATCACGCCGAGGAGATCCATGGCGGGCTCGTCGGCGGTGAACTTCACCGGGCCGCGCCACTGAAGGAACACCTTCGGCACCTGGACGTCATCGGTGGTGTTGACGACGATCTCCTTCGTGATCGGCGCCGGCGTCTTGTACGTCGGACGATTCGGCGTCGCCGCCTTCGGGATCCACGCGAAGTACTTCTCGACGAGAGCCTTCGTCGCCTTCACATCGATGTCGCCCGCGAGGACGAGCGTCGCGTTGTTCGGCACGTAATACGTCTTGAAGAAGTTCGAGACGTCGGGCACCGCCGCGGCCTTGAGATCGGCGGTGTAGCCAATGACCGACCAGTGATACCCGTGGGCGGCCGGCCACAGGTTCTCGGCGAGGATGATCTCGGAGACCCCGTACGGCTGGTTGTCGACGCCCTGGCGCTTCTCGTTCAGGACCACGTCGCGCTGATTGTCGAGCTTGGCCTGGTCGAACGTGTCGAGCAGGCCCGCACAGCGATCGGCCTCGAGCCACAGCATCTGCTCGAGGAAATTCGATGCGGCGACGTTCTGGTAGACGGTCATGTCGCTCGACGTGAACGCATTCGACCAGCCGCCGGCCTCCTCGAGCAGCTTGTCCATCATGCCATCGGGCACGTGCGACGAGCCCTTGAACATGAGGTGCTCGAACAGGTGCGCGAAGCCGGTGCGCTTGGGCGCCTCGTCCTTGCTACCGACGTCGAACCACAGGATCTCGTACACGGTCGGCGACTCGTGATCCTCGATGAGATAGACGTCGAGTCCGTTCGCGAGCGTGAACTTCTCGTAGTTGATTTTTGCCTGCGCCCGCGCCTGGGGTTCGTCTGCGCGGGCGGGGCTCGCTCCCAGGAAGAGCACTCCGCCCAGGAGTGCGGTGGCCAGTTTCATGGCCGGCACCCTAGCGCACCCTATGGAGAGAGCGCGGCGAGCTGGGTCTTCAAAAGCGCGATGTCAGCCGGTGCAAGCTTTGCGGCCTCGGCGATGCTGATCGCGCGCATCAGGTGGTCGCGTGCGACAGCGGGCTGTCCCAATGCGACACGGGCCGAGGCGAGCGTCGCGAGCGGGCGCCACAGCTCCGGATTCTGTGGACCGCCCGACGCTTCGAACAACGCGATCGCCTGCTCCGATGCCGCCGCTGCGAGGGGCCAGGCCTTCTCGGCGATCGCGATCACGGCCTGGGCCGTCAACGTGGTCGCGCGCACGGGAGACTTGCCGGCCGTCTCCAGCTCGAGCACGGCGGCGAGCTCCGTCTTCGCCTCGGCGGTGCGCCCCGACGCGTGCAGGATCTCCGCGAGGGTGGTCACGACGATGTGATAGAGCGGATGCGCGGTGCCGGGCTTGTCGGCGGCGATCGTCTTCGCCCGCGTGATGTGGCCGAGCGCCGATGGCAGATCGCCCTGGCGCTTGAGGAGATCGGCCAGGTTGTTGAGCGTCGCGACCAGTCGCGGGCTCGCGGCGCCAAACGCGTTCTCGCGAATCGCCAGCGCCCGATCGAGCGCCGCCCGCGCCTGCGCGTGCTCGCCGACGTGGTCGTAGCAAGCGCCCAGGCTCGTGAGGATCAGCGCGACGTCGGGGTGATTCGGCCCGGCGCTGCCCTCGCGCAGGGCGAGCGCACGTTCGTAGTAGGCCTGCGCGCGCGCGTACTCGCCGGTCTTGGCGAGGGTCGCCGCGAGCGCCTGGGCGTACTGCCAGATCGCCGGATCGGTGCGGCCGTGAATGCCTTCCGCCTGCGCGAGTGCGCGCTCGTGCGACGCGATCGCCGCGAGCATGTCGCCCTTCGCCGCGGCGACGATGCCCTCGGCAGCGAGCCGCTCCATCACGAAGTGCCGATCGGCTCCCGCCCGCGCGCCCTCGGCGGCCCCGAGCTGGATCCACAGATCGGCCTCGCGCGGCCGCCCGAGTCCGTCGGCGGAGACCCGCGCGGCCGTCATCGCCGTCGCCGCCACGAGCGCATCGTGGTGACCGCGCATCCCCGCCCACACCGCCTGCTCGAGGGCGACCATCGCCTCCTCGTACTTGCCCTGCTCGGTCAGCACGCCGCCGCGGACCTGGGCGATGGCCGCGGTGAGCGGCTCGAACGCGAGCTTCTCCGCGAGGGCCGACGCGGCAGAGCACGCCGTCAGCGCGTCCTCCATGCGACCCACGGCGCGCGCCGCCTTGGCCTGGGCCAGGTAGGCAAGGGCGGGTGCGATCCGGGGCACGAGGGCCGGATCGGGCTGGTCGGGTGCGCGCAGCGCGGCGACGTTGGTGCACTCCGCGACCGGATCGAGCTGCCACGCCGCCTTGTCCGCTTTCTCGACGAGCGCGGGGTCGGCCTTCGCGAGCACGCTGGTGAGGGCCCCCAGCTCCTCGAGGCGCTGATCCAGGCACGCCTGCACGAGCGAGAGCGCTTCCTCGGTCTGCGAGCGCGCGACGCGCGTGGCCCGACAGCTCGCGGTGGCCGTGGTCCTCCACGCGCTGGCGTAGGTATCGAGCGAGCGGGCGAGGCTCGCGAACGTCTGGTTCGCGTACGACGCCTTGGTCTCCGTGAAGGCGCGCTCGATCGTGCTCTTCATCGGCGCATCCCAGATACCGGCGAGCCGGGCGTCGAAGCCCTGGCAGGGCTCCGGAGGCGCCACCGCCTCTGCCTGCGAGGGGGCGAGCACGCGTGCGAGCGCACCACTGGCCGCGAGCAAGCCGCCGCCCACGAGGGCGAACGTGCGCCGCCGCGTCCCGGGCAGCTCGACGACGAGATCGTCGAGCAACGCCTCGAGGCTGGGATAGCGCTCGCCCGGATCGATCGCGATGGCTCGCATCGCCACGCGATGGATGCGCGGCGGCACGTCACTCGGGGGCGCGGGCCGCGGCACGGGGGGCGCGTCGCGGGGCCACTGCAGCGCCGTGCGATCGAACGGACGGATCCGGTAGAGCGCCTCGAACAAGGTCACGCCGAACGCGAACTGGTCCGTGCGCGCATCGGCGGGCTTGCCCTCGTACAGCTCGGGCGCCATGTACGCCGGCGTGCCGTAGACCTCACCGGCGAGCGTCAAGCTCGGGGCCGAGTCGCGGGCGAGCGGAAACTTCGACGAGTCGATACTCGCGTCACTGGGGCGAGTCGGCGGCTCTTCGAGCGGCACCGCGACGGGCTCGGAGTCCGTGGGCCGCAACCGGGCGAGGCCAAAGTCCATCACGCGCACCCGGCCATCGTCGCCGACGAGCACGTTGTCGGGCTTGAAGTCGCGATGCACGAGCCCGGCCGCATGCGCCGCAGCGAGACCCGCACCGGCGCCCCGCATCGCGGTGACGACGTCCGCCCACGACCGCGCCTGGTCCTTGCTCCACCTCCGCAACGTGTGGCCCTCGACGTGCTCCATGGCGATGAACACCGAGTGCCCATCCTCGACGGTACCGACGTCGTGCACGGCGATCACGTTCGGATGGGAGAGCCGCGCCAGCGCCTGCGCCTCGCGCACCAGCCACGCCTGATCGAGCGTGCCCTCGGCGGTGCGGGACTTGAGGAGCTTCACGGCGACCCGTCGATCCAGCTCGGGATCGAACGCGAGATACACGACGCCCATCCCGCCCTTGCCGATCACCTCGCGCACGACGTAGCGGCCGATCTGTGTGCCCTCGTCGAACACCGACGATGCGCGAGGATGCACGGGCGCACCGGGACCTTCGCGCACCGTCACACCGGTCTGCGGTCCGCCGGTATCGTCGTCCTCGGCCTCGCCCACGGACCCGAGTTTCTCATGATACGAGTGGGCGTGGCCGAACGCGTTCTCACGGGAATCAAGCCCACCGGCTTGCCCCACGTCGGAAACCTTCTGGGCGCCATCCGGCCTGCTCTCCAGCTCGCCGACCAGGGCCTCACGGCGATGTACTTCATCGCCGACTACCACGCGTTGATCTCGATCCACGACGCGAAGGAGCTGCGCGCGCTCACGCGCGAGGTCGCCGCCACGTGGCTCGCGATGGGCCTCGACCCGGATCGCGTGACGTTCTACCGCCAGAGCGACGTGCCCGAGATCTTCGAGCTCTCGTGGATCCTGACCTGCTTCACGTCCAAGGGCTGGATGAACAAGGCGCACGCCTACAAGGCGGCCAAGGACGACAACAAGGACCAGGGCGTCGAGGACCTCGACCAGAACATCACGATGGGCCTCTACAGCTACCCCGTGCTGATGGCGGCCGACATCCTCGCGTTCGACGTCGACTGGGTGCCGGTCGGCAAGGATCAGGTCCAGCACATCGAGATCGCCCGCGACATCGCGCAGCGCGTGAACCACACCGCCGGCAAGGAAGTGCTGCGCCTCCCGGTCCCCAAGCTCGAAGAGTCCGGCTCGATCGTCCCTGGCGTCGACGGTCGGAAGATGAGCAAGAGCTACGACAACACGCTGCCGCTCTTCGCGCCGAGCAAGCAGCTGAAGAAGGCCGTGAACCGGATCGTGACGGACTCGGCCGCGCCCGAGGACGTGAAGGATCCGGAGAAGAACAACATCTTCTTGATCTACAAGGCCGTCGCCAACGCGGCCGACACGGCGGCCTTCGCCGAGCGCTTCCGCGCGGGTGGCCTTGGCTACGGCGACGCGAAGACCACGCTGTTCGAGGCGCTCGAGACGATGCTCGCCCGGCCGCGCGAGCGCTACGAGGCGCTCATGAAGAACCCCGCGCAGATCGATGATGCACTGGCGAAGGGCGCGGCGAAGGCCCGCGCGACGGCCGCGACGACGCTCGAGCGGGTCCGCAACGCGATCGGCATCGGCTACGGCGACGTGGTCGCACTGCCGCCCGCGAAGAAGTAGTCGCGATCCCAGATCTTCAACGCCAAGACGCCATAGACGCCAAGGAGGGTCTTCGCGCTGCGCGCGGCCGTGGTGGTCTCGCACTCGTACCCACGTTGTGGCGCCCCCAGAGTTCGGACGCCAAGACGCCCCGGACGCCAAGGAGAAATTTGGCGCTTCGCGCGGCCACGGTGGTTCGCTCGGGTGCCCAAGGGTTCACCGCTACGCGCACCGGCTGCGCGAGGACGCCGTGGCTTGGGCTGCTCTTCCGGCGCGGAGCGCCGAAAACCTTCTGGGCTTGGCGTCTATGGCGTCTTGGCGTTGAAATTCTGGGGCACGAGGATGGCGCACAAGGATGGGGCACGTGCATGGGCACGAGCCGCAACTCTCCGTCTCGCGTCAGCACCGGCCGCAGACAAGAGAACGGGCTATCCTTCCCGCTGATGCCGACGCGGCGCGATGCCCTGAAGTACCTCGGTGCGGGCGCGATCCTCGTGGGCTGTCAGGGGGCGCGCAGCGGACCGCGGCGCGAGGCCATCACGAACATCCGGCCGCTCGGTCCGGGCGTCGAGCCGTGGTGGACGCCGGACCCGTTCCTGTTCTGCGTGCACCACGACGACCGATACCCGGCCTCGAACGGCGCCTTCGGACCAAAGGCCTCGCTCGCGGGGCACGAGCGTGGGCAGGACTTCGCCGGCGTCGATGGCTGGCGCATGTATCACGGCGACGCGGTCCCGGGCTTTCCGGTCCATCCGCACCGCGGCTTCGAGACGGTCACGGTGGTGCGCCAGGGGCTGCTCGATCACTCGGACTCGCTCGGCGCGCAGGCGCGGTATGGACGCGGCGACGTGCAATGGCTGACGGCAGGACGCGGCATCCAGCACGCGGAGATGTTCCCGCTCCTCGACACGACGGCCGAAAACCGCGTCGAGCTGTTCCAGATCTGGTTGAACCTGCCGAAGGTCGACAAGCTCGTCGCCCCGTACTTCTCCATGTTGTGGCAGCCGGCCATTCCGCATCACGTACTCGCCGGCGGCAAGGCCCAGGTCACGACGATCGCGGGCGCGCTCGATGATCGGCGCACCTCGCCGCCGCCCGAGTCGTGGGCCTCGAAGGTCGATCACGGCGTGGCCATCTGGACGATCAAGCTCGCCCCGAGCACGACGTGGATGCTGCCGGCGGCGCGGGCGGGCCTCAATCGAGTCCTCTACTTCTTCGATGGTGACCAGCTCGCGCTCGACTCGCGGGCCATCCCTGCGCGGAGCGCGGTCGAGCTCGTGAGCGACGCCGAGGTCGTGCTCGAGACCGGGCCGCGGGGCGCCGAGCTGCTCATGCTGCAAGGCCAACCGATCGGCGAGCCGGTAGCGCAACGCGGCCCGTTCGTGATGAACACGCGCGAGGAGATCGCGCAGACGATCGAGGAATACCGAGCCACGCAGTTCGGGGGCTGGCGCTGGCCGAGTCCCGAGCCAGTGCACGGGACCGAAGGGCGCTTCGCGCGTCACGCCGACGGACGCCTCGACCGCCCCGGGTGAGCGCCGGGGCAGTTTGCCCCGACGATGTCCCGAATACGTCTCTCCGCCACCTAACGGCCGAAAGAACCGTGGTCGGGATAGATTCCCCCGTGAATCATCGACGGTGACCACCGTCTCGATGACTCATAGGAGGTCCTACGTGTTGAAGCGCTTTTTGATCGCGATGGCTGTTACCGCGGTGGTTGTGCCCGCCGCCACCTCGGAGGCCAAGCGGCCCCCCGCACCTGCTGCCTGGAAGTTCGATGCTACGGGCTGGCAGCTCCTCGGCTCCCAGACCGTCAAGGGCAAGACGGACAAGGACACCATCGTCGTCGGGGCCTACGAGGGCAAGTTCGACCAGATCGTCCTCGTCGTCGAGAACTCTGGCATCGAGCTCAAGGATCTGACGATCACGTTCGGCAACAAGGAGACGTTCTCGCCGAAGGTGGCCCACGTCTTCAAAGACGGCGCCCGCACGCGCGTCATCGACCTGCCGGGCAAGGATCGCTTCATCAGGAAGATCGACCTCACCTACGTGAACATGCCCGGTGGCGGCAACGCGACGGTCTCCGTCTACGGCCGCGACACGAAGGTGAAGCCGACGCAGCCCTCCCAGCCGCAGCCGCCTCCCCCGCCCCCGCCCGCCCCGTACAAGTTCGACTCCAAGGGCTGGACCGTCCTCGGTGGCGGCAAGGTGAGCGGCGCGAAGGACAGCGCGATGCTGAAGCTCCGCGGCGGCAAGTGGGACCAGATCACGATGGTCGTCACCGATAGCGACCTCGAGCTGAAGAACCTCGAGATCCTGTTCCAGAACAACGAGACCTGGTCGCCCCGCGTCCAGCACTACTTCAAGGAGAACTCGCGCACGCGCGTGCTCGACCTGCCGGGTCGCGATCGCAACATCAACCGCATCGACATCAAGTACGCGAACGTCCCCGGTGGCGGTAACGCGACGGTCGAGTTCTACGGTCGCAACAACCCCGACCGGAAGCCGCCGCCCAAGATCGTGCAGGTCAAGTGGGAGAACAAGGGCTGGAAGCTCCTCGGCAAGGCGACCGCCGACGGCTGGCGCGACAACGACACGGTCGCGGTCAAGCACAAGAAGCCGGTCACCGAGCTCATGTTCGTCGTCGCGGGTAGCGACCTGCAGCTCAACGGCATCGTCGTCACGTTCGGCAACGGCGAGACGTTCAACATGCCGGGCTCGGCGACGTTCAAGGAAGGCGCGCGCACGGCGCCGGTCGATCTCCCGGGCGCGCTGCGCAACGTGAAGTCGGTCAACTTCACCTACGGCAACCTCCCGGGTGGCGGCCGCGCCGAAATCCAGGTGTGGGGCCGCGTGAAGCCGGGCACCGAGCCGGCGCCGCCGTCGGGTGGCAAGCCGACTGCGCCGGGTGGCCCGATCATCCGCGACCACCGCAAGTAAGCGCGACCAAGCAAGCCCCGGTCGGAGAACCAGGGCCCGTCGGGACTAGGGCCCGTCGTCCGCGTCTTCGCTGAGGTCGCCGGTCCAGTACAGGTAGTCTCGCCACGCATCGGGCACCGACCGGAGCGAGATGCGGATGGCGACGGCCGGCACCCAGTTCGGCTGGGTCGGCTGGGCGAGCAGCGCCATCGAGGCCTCGCGCGGCGTGCGACCGCCCTTCTTGCGGTTGCACTGGTAGCAACAGGTGACGATGTTCGTCCACTCCGTCTTGCCGCCCTGGGAGCGCGGCTTGACGTGGTCGTACGTCAGCTCGCTGATGGCGGCCTTGCGTCCGCAGTACTGGCACTTGTAGCCATCGCGGGCGTAGATGTTCACGCGGCTGAACTTCACCGGTCGGGCGTGGCGGCGGAACGACCGTAACAACCGCACCACGGCCGGAACCTTGATGATGAGGTTCACGGACTTCACGCCCCGCCCGTATTCCTCGAGGACCTCGACCTTGCCGAGGAACAGCAGCGTGATGGCCCGCTGCCACGAGATGACCTTGATTGGCTCGAACCCCTGGTTGAGCAGCAGGGTCTGCGCAGTGTCCATTCGTAAACCCCTGAGACAAAGATAGCAGAGGGCCTTCGAGGGGCGAGTTTCGGCTGCGATCTCGAAGATTGAAACCCATTTTCAATAATGGTAGCTCTGCGTCGTGACCACCCTCGCCGCGGTCGTGCTGGGCAAGAGCGCGACCGTGCGCGAAGTCGCAGGTCCTCGCGCCTTTCGTCGCCGGCTGCTCGAGATGGGGCTCGTCCCGGGCACGGTCGTTCGGGTCGTGAGCGTGGCTCCCCTCGGCGACCCGCTGCAGATCGAGGTCCGCGGCGGGCAGTGGTCGCTCCGTCGCGCCGAGGCAGCGCACATCGTCGTCGCCGTCGCGTCGGCGAGTGACGCCAGCGCCGAGCATCCTCGCGGCATCGAGGTCGCGCCATGACCCGGCCGCAGCTCGTCCTTGCCGGGAATCCGAACGTCGGCAAGACAACCCTCTTCAACGCCCTGACCGGCCTCACCGCGAAGGTCTCGAACTATCCCGGCATCACCGTCGAGGTCCGGACGGGCAGTGTCACTCTCGCGGGACAGACCGCCGACCTGCACGATGTGCCAGGGACGTACAGCCTCGCCGCGCGGAGCGCCGAAGAGACGATCGCCTTCGACGCCATCACCGGGCTCGGGGGCCGCGTGCCCGACGTCGTGATCCTCTGCATGGACGCGACCCAGGTCGCGCGCTCCGCGTACCTCCTCCTCCAGTGCCAGGAGCTGGGAGCGCGGTGCGTGGTCGCCCTGACGATGATCGACGAGGCGAAGGGGGCCACGCCCGACCCCGCCAAGCTGGGCGCCCTCCTCGGCTGCGAGGTCGTGCCCGTGACCGCGCGCACCCGGACCGGCTTGCCGCTGCTCCTGCAAGCCGTCGAGCGCGCGCTGACGGCCGAGCACACCGCGCCGTGGCGCTGGACGCCGACGACCGAGCTGACGACCGCCATCGACAAGGTGAAGCTCGCCCTGCCTGCGGAGTGGAGGAGCGAGGCCCGGTACGGCCGCGAGGTTCCGGCCGCGGATGACGCGCTCGCCCTGTGGGCGCTGACCTGCATCGAGCCGCGCACCGGCACTCCCGACGATGACGAGCTCGGCCTCCCCGACGCCGTTCGCACCGCCGCGACCGCCGCCCTGACGGACGCGCAGCACGACGCGCCCATCGTCGCGCGCTGGCGCTGGCTCGACACCTCGATCCCACCGCTCGTCACGCAGAAGCCCGATCGCACGCGCACGGAGCGCATCGATCGCATCCTCCTGCACCGCGTCCTCGGCTTCGCGATCTTCCTCGGCGTGATGGCCGTCGTGTTCATGACGCTCTTCGCGTGGTCCGCGCCGCTCATCGATGCCGTCGACAACAGCTTCAAGGCGCTCGGCGAGGTCGTTCACGAGGCGCTCGGCGCTGGCATCTTCACCGACTTCCTCGCCGACGGCGTCATCGCGGGCGTGGGCGGGGTGCTCGTCTTTCTGCCGCAGATCTTGCTGCTATTCCTCTTCCTCGGCTTCCTCGAGGACTGCGGCTACCTCGCGCGCGTCGCGTACCTGATGGACCGCATCATGCGCGCGATGAACCTGCACGGGCGCGCGTTCATCCCGATGCTCTCGGGCTTCGCCTGCGCGATTCCGGCTGTCATGGCGACCCGCACGATGGAGCGCAAGCGCGATCGCATCCTGACGATGATGGTCGTCCCGCTGATGACCTGCTCGGCGCGCCTGCCGATCTACACGCTCGTCATCGGCACGCTCATCTCCGGATCGCCGGTCACGGGCGGCCTGCTGATGGTGGGGATGTACATCTTCAGCGTGCTCTCTGCCCTCGCCGCCGCGTGGGTGCTCTCGAAGACCGTCAAGCCGCTTCGCGCCAAGCGCCTGCCCTTCCTGATCGAGCTGCCGCCGTATCGCTGGCCGCGCCTCACGGACGTGCTCCGCATGATGTGGAGCCGCTCGTCGATGTTCCTCAAGGAGGCGGGCACGGTCATCCTGGTCTGCTCCATCGCGCTCTGGGCCTTGCTCGCCTTCCCGCGCGAGCTTCCTGCCGGCTCCCCTGACTATGCGGCGATGATCGAGCAGGCCCCGACCGACGAAGCCAAGGCGGCGATCCGGAATCACGAGAAGGGCGCGCTGCTCGAGAACAGCTTCGGCGGCCGGCTCGGCCACACGATCGAGCCCGTCATCGCCCCGCTGGGCTTCGACTGGAAGATCGGCATCGGCATCATCGGAGCCTTCGCCGCGCGCGAGGTCTTCGTGTCGACGATGGGGATCGTCTACAGCGTGGGGGGCGACGCCGACGAGGAGAGCGAGCCGCTCCGCCAGGCCCTCCAGGACGAGCGCCGCCCCGATGGCTCGAAGGCGTACACGCCACTCGTTGGCTTCTCCCTCATGATCTTCTTCGCGCTCGCCTGCCAGTGCATGAGCACCATCGCGGTCGTGAAGCGCGAGTCGGGGTCCTGGCGCTGGCCGCTCTTCATGTTCGCGTACATGACGGGCCTCGCCTACGCCACGAGCTTTCTCGTCTACCAGGGCGGCAAGCTGCTCGGCTTCGAGTAGCGCTACCGCGTCAGCTTCCGGTACTCGTTGATGTGCCGGATCGCGCTGCGCGAATCACCGGCCTGGTCGAACAGCGTCGCCAGGTTGTAGTGCGCCTCGGCCAGCTGCGGATCGAGCTCGAGCGCGCGCCGGTACAGCGCGATCGCGTCGGCCTCCTTCCCCGCGTCCTGCGCCAGTACGCCGAGGTTGTAGTAGGGCGTCGCATCCGCCGGATCGAGATCGAGGGCGCTCCGAAAGCAGTCGTGCGCGGCATGCGGATCGGACGTCTCCGCGAACAGCCGGCCCAGGTTGATCCAGGCCTCGGTGCACTCGGGATGCAGCCGGAGCGCCCGCCGGTACGCATCGATGGCCGCCGCCGGCTCCGACTCCTCGAGCTGCCCCGCCCGCTGCAGCCACTGATCGGACGTGGCGGGCACCGCCGCCACGGCCGGCGGCAGCTCCGTTCCGCGCGGCAGCTCGTGCACCTCTCCGGTCACGGGAGCGACCGCCTCCGGCGCCTCGAACGGTAACGCGAGCTGCCCCGGCAACATCTCAGAGCCATGCGACCCGCGCACGTGCACTGCGCCGCCCCGTGCCTCGACCGTCAGCTCCGCCAGAGACATCCCCGCAGGCAGACCGCGCTGGATCCGCGACAGCTCCTTTCGCACCCGCGCCAGAGGCACCCCCGCCTCGACCAGCGCCTTCACTGTCCGAAGTGCGGACAGATCCCGAAACGACAGCTGGGCCGGCACGGTTCCCGGCGCCCCCACCAGCCCATCCCGGATGCAGCTGCGCACGACCGACTCGGGCAGCCCGATCAGCTGGGCCGCATGCCGGGCCGAGTAGCTCGTCCACACGCGGGCGAATCTACTATGCTGGCGCCGCACACATGAAGATCGCCGTCGTCGGAGCCGGCATCGCGGGTCTCGGCGCGGCCCATGCCCTCGTGCGCGCCGGCCACGACGTCACCCTGTACGAAGCCAGCCCGAAGGCCGGTGGCCATGTCCACACCGTCGCGGCCGATGGTCACGCCATCGACATGGGCTTCATCGTCTGCAATCGCGAGAACTACCCCGGCCTGTTTGCCCTCTTCGCGGAGCTCGGTGTGACGACCCGCCCGACGACGATGTCATTCTCGGTGTCACCGGGGGCCTCCGGGTCCGGACCGGCGCTCTTCGACTGGTCGACCTCCGCCCCGTTCGCCGACCGGCGCGCCCTCGCGTCCCCGCGGCACTGGTGGCTCCTCGGCCAGGTCACCGCCTTCCTGAGCCGCGCCCGGCAGGACGTCGCGCTCGCCACGCGCTCGCCATCGCACGCGCAGGCGACGCGCCGATCCCTCGGTGACTACCTCGACAGGATCGGCGCCTCCGCCGAGCTGCGCGAGCAGTTCGTCATCCCCCTCGTCTCGGCGCTGTGGTCGATGGCCTGGGATCGCTGCCTCGAGTTCCCTGCCATCTCGTTCCTGCGCTTCCTCGACCACCACGGCATGCTGCGGCTGGTGCGCCCTCTCACCTGGCACACCGTCGTCGGCGGTAGCCGCACGTACGTCGACGCCCTGCTCGCCATGCTCGCCCGCTCGGGGCGCTTCACGCTGCGGCTCTCCACGACGGTCACGCGCATCGACCGCACCGCCGCGGGCGTCGGAGTCACCACAGAATCATCGAGCATCCCGACGAGCGCGGGCGCGGGCGCAAGCCTTCGTGCAGCGGCTGCATCCGATCACTTCGACCGGGTCGTCATCGCGAGCGCGGCCGACATCGCGCTCGGCATGCTCGCGACGCCGACGGCCGACGAGCAGCATGTGCTCGGAGCGTTCACGTACGCCGCGAATCACACCGTGCTGCATACCGACCGCCGGTTCCTGCCCGCCGCCCCCGGGGCCCACGCGGCCTGGAACGTCGTGCGCGACGGCGATCGGGGCCGGGTGGCCGTCACGTACTCGATGACGAAGCTCCAGGGCCTGCCCGACGCGCCGTACCTCGTGACCCTCAATCCGCGGACCCGGCCAGCGGGCGTGCTCCACGAGGTCGCGTTCCGGCATCCGCAGTTCGATGGGGCTGCCTTGCGCGCCCAGGCCGCCCTCCCGACACTGTCGGGCGGAGACACGCGCACGTACTTCGCGGGGGCCTACGCCGGCAACGGCTTCCACGAGCACGGCCTGCAATCCGGGGCGCTCGCCGCCGAGCGTCTCCTCGCGGACGCCGCCCGAACCATGCCCCGCGAGGCCGTGGCCCGATGACGTTCACGTCGGCGCTCATTCGCGGCGAGGTCGTGCACGCACGCCGTGACGTGCATGCGCAGCGGTCCTTCCGGTATCCGGTGTACGTCGCGGCGCTCGATCTCGACGAGCTGCCCGCGCTGGACCGCGAGCTCTGGTTGTTCTCGCGCCGCCGTCTGAACGTGTTCGGGCTCGACGAGCGAGACTACGCCGCAGCGGGACGCGACTTGCGTGTCACGCACACCGAGCTCCTCCGGGAGCACGGCCTCGCGCGGCCGGAGCGCGTCGTGCTGATCACGAATCCGCGCGTGTTCGGCTACACGTTCAACCCGGTCAGCTTCTTCCTCGGATACGCCGCCGACGGCAGCCTGATGTCCGTGGTGGCCGAGGTGAACAACACGTACGGGGGGCGGCATGCGTACGTGCTCGGGCCGGAGCAGCGCGTGGTCGGTCCGCGGGCGCTCACGTACCGCGTGCCACGCGAGCTGTTCGTGTCGCCGTTCTTGCACGGCCACGCGACCTACGACTTCGTGTTCGAGGCGCCCCTGGGGGGGGACCTCACGATCACGATGCACGTCGCGACCACTGCGGGCGACCGGGTGTTCACGGCGGCGTTGCGCGGGTCGCGATGCGAGCTGAGTGATCGCGCGCTGCTGCGGGCGGCGGTGCGGTATCCGGCGATGACCGTGCAGGTCATCGGGCTCATCCACCTCGAGGCCCTGAAGCTTCACCTGCGGCGCGTGCCGTTTCGGCGCCCCGGAGCGGATCACCGCCCCATCGTCGAGCCCGCGAGCATCACGACCGCGGCGGAAGTAACGTAAGGTGCCCACGGTGCGTCAGAGAGTTGCCGTCACGGAGACGAACGTTCGGGCGAGCGCATCGTCCGATGGTCCGCCAATGACGAGTCTGGGTATATCGGAGCCACCGGCGAGCCCGAGCGAGCTCGCGGCGCGGCTGGTCGACCGCACGAAGCGACTGGTCCGGTTCGCGAAGGTGATGGCCGAGCGCACGGCGTCGGGCGTGCAGCGCGCAGCGGCCTTGCGGGTGCTGCAGGCCGGCTGGTCCGGCGGGCGGATCGACCTGGTGTTGCCGGAGGGCGACCGGGTGAGCATCGGTGACGCTCGATCCGACGCAGGGGCGGTCGTGCACGTGCGCGACGAGCGGCTGTTCCGGCGGCTCTTGCTGCGCGGCGAGCTCGGGGCCGGCGAGGCCTTCACGGCGGGCGAGTGGGACGCCGATGATCTGGTCGACGTGTGTCGGGTGTTCCTGCGTGGCACCGGTGCGCGCGGCGCGGAGAGCCTCCTGTCGAAGCTCGCGCGCCTGCCGACATGGGTGCAGCACCGCCGGGCGGCGAACACGGTCGCCGGCAGTCGGCGCAACATCTCCGCGCACTACGACCTCGGGAACGACTTCTACCGCTCGTTTCTCGACCCGGAGACGCTCGCGTATTCGTGCGCATGGTGGCCGCCCGGCCGCGAGACCGCGAACCTCTCCGACGCGCAGAGCGCGAAGCACGAACGCTTGTGTGCGTGGCTGGGCCTGACCGCGCACGATCATCTCCTCGAGATCGGTTGCGGGTGGGGCGGCATGGCGATCCATGCGGCGGCCACGCGCGGATGTCGGGTCACGGCGGTGACGGTCTCGCGCGAGCAGCACGCACTCGCCCGCCAGCGTGTCGCGGAGGCCGGCCTCGCGGATCGAGTGAGCATCGAGCTGCGCGACTACCGGACGCTCGCCGGGACCTTCGATCATGTCGTCTCGATCGAAATGCTCGAGGCCGTCGGAGAGGCGTTCCTGCCGACATACTTCCAGCGGGTGGCGCAGG
This sequence comes from Kofleriaceae bacterium, assembly GCA_022842285.1. Taxonomy (GTDB): domain Bacteria; phylum Myxococcota_A; class Polyangia; order Haliangiales; family Haliangiaceae; genus JABFXX01. Next base: position 3,882 of record JALHPV010000036.1, on the reverse strand, counting down.
TGCTCGCCCCCGGCGGACGGTTCGCGCTGCAGTCGATCACGATGCCCGACGACCGGTTCGAGACGTATCGGCGCGGCGTCGACTGGATGCAGACGTACATCTTCCCCGGCTCGCTGATCCCGTCGCTCGGGGTCATCGAGCGCCACACCCGCGCCGCCGGCCTCCACGAGGTCCAGCGCGACGACATCGGCCCCGACTACGCACGCACGCTGCGGCTCTGGCGCGAGCGGTTCATGGCGGCCTGCTCGGCCGACGCCCGGCCCACCTGGGCTCGCGACCCCGAGTTCGTGCGGACGTGGCTCCTCTACCTCGCGTTCTCCGAGGCAGCGTTTGCGGAGCGGACGCTGGGTGACCACCAGCTGGTGTTCGTCCGAAAATAAAAACGGGCCCTGCTTTGAGGGCCCGTTCGCTCTATCGATTACACCGGGACAGCAAGCTGCCCGGTGGCTTCACCCGTCCGCCTTGTGCGTCGGGGTGTCGATCGGGAGGGCTAAGAACACCCACCCATCGAGCAGGTACATTCATTCGGCATTCGCGTTTCCTCCCCTGGCGTGTAGCCAGAGCACGACACAACGGCCCGCCAGCCCAGCAGCCTGCAAAATCGCAGGCTGCATCAAGACGGCGGCGGTTCCCGGGGTCGTGCCTTCGTAATGGGCACTGCGGCCCGATTCGAAGCCCACGGTACGTGATGTCCACATGGTCATCGCGCTGTGTTCTCGGCGACGTGCGTCGCAAGACCATTGTACATGCTATGCACCGCGCGGCAAATGACTACTCGGCCGACCAGAGTGCTGGAGACGTTCCCGAACCCGAAGCGCGAGCGCAACTACCACATCGCGTTCGACTGCCCGGAGTTCACATGTCTGTGTCCCAAGACGGGCCAGCCAGACTTCGCAACCATCTTGATCGACTACGTCCCCGACGAGACGTGCGTCGAGCTCAAGAGCTTGAAGCTCTACCTGTGGAGCTACCGCGACGAGGGAGCGTTCCACGAGGCCGTGACGAACAAGATCTGCGACGACATCGTCGCCGCAGTGGCCCCTCGTTCGATCACCGTGACTGGAAAGTTCTGGGTCCGCGGTGGCATCACGACAACCGTGACGGCCACTGCGACCAAGTAGCTCGACCGCTGCCTAGAACGTGAAGATCTGGTCCGGCCGCTTCTCGGCCGGCTTCGGTGCGTTCGTGTCCTGCTTCTGCTTGATGATCGGCGGCGGCGGCTCGACGGCAAAGCGTGCCGCGGCAGACGTCATCGGGATGGGGGCCGGAGCCGGGCGCGGCTCGGCCGGCGCCGCGATCGACGCCACTGGCGGGGCCGTCTTCACGGGCGCGACCGGCGACGGGATGGGAGCGGGGCGCGGGGCGCCTCCAATGGAGGCCGGCGCAGGCCGTGGGGCAGGAATCGAGGGACGCTCGCCACCTTCGCCCAGGAAGTCGTTCACGCGCGTCTCGACGAGCTGGCTCATCGAGATGTTGTTCGACTCGCAAAACGCCTTCAGCCGCTCATAAGTAGTGCGGCTCACGCTAATGCTCCGACGAGTCTGCTTCTTGGCCATGTTTCCTCTGTACGCTACGGGTAGGGTGTCGTCAAGCCGGACCTACTAGGCCTGTACTCCCGTCGACGCGCTAGAAATACCACCGCCCTCTGACAACCAGAGGCGCGCTAAGGGATCGGATCGCCGATCTTTTTGCGGTCAGGCCGAGGTGACGACGGGCCCCTCGAGGTCATCGAACCGACAGCCCGGCACCGTGGGTCTCGCCGCAGTGCGGCAGGGAGTAGTGCTCGTCACACCGCGCTGTGTCGCGGGCGTAGTCGGCGCGCGTCCGCGAGGGCCTCGCGAACCACCCGACCTCGTCACGGCGCCACCGCTCCGGGTGAGCGGGGATGCACCACCGCCAAGATCCCGCACGCCCGAAGCGTGCGGCCCCACCTCCGCCGGGTCGCTGCCAGCCCAGCGGCAGTGAACGTCACGCCACCGTCGGGCTCGGCCAGAGCATTGCAACGCTCGACCTGGAAGTCCGACAGAACTTGGCCGCGGGTTCGAGCAGGTCGGACTCGGGCGCATGCTACCATCGCCATTCGTCTCGAGAAGCTTCGCCTGATGTCCGCAGCCATTCGCCTTGTACGCGCCCTCCGCGTATTCGCGGTCATCTTCCTCAGCTATCTGTGGCAGGTGTCGTGGGCGAAGCTCTGGCCGTCGCGCATGGACCGCAAGGCGCGCTGGCAGAAGGTCAATCGTCGTAACGCGCGCCGCATGTACAAGGGCTTCGTTCGCCTGCGCGGCGTGTACATCAAGCTTGGCCAGATCCTCTCCGTGATGGGGACCTTCCTCCCGAAGGAGTACACCGAGGAGCTCGAGCAGCTTCAGGATGACGTTCCGCCGGCGAGCTACAAGGAAGTCTGCGAGACGTTCAAGAAGTCGTTCAAGAAGATGCCCGACCAGGTCTTCGCGACGTTCGCGCGCGAACCGATCGCCGCCGCCTCTCTCGGTCAGGTCCACGAGGCCACCAACGAGAAGGGCGAGAAGCTCGCGGTCAAGATCCTCTATCCGAACGTCGCGACCATCATCAACGTCGACCTGAAAGTCCTCGGCTGGGCGCTCCGCATCTATCGCAACTTCGTGCCCATCGCGCAGATCGAGCGTGTCCACGAGCAGCTCTCCGACATGCTCGCGCGCGAGACTGACCTCGAGAACGAGGCGCGTTGCATGGCGCGCATGGCCAAGAACTTCGAGAGCGACCCCGACGTCCTGTTCCCGAAGGTCTACCCCGAGCTCTCGTCCGGAACGGTGATGACGATGTCCTTCATGGATGGCGTCAAGATCACCAAGCACGACGCACTCTCGAAGCTCGAGCTCGATCCGAACGACGTCGCCACGAAGCTGATCAAGGTCTTCTACAAGCAGCTCTTCATCGACAAGTTCTTCCACGCGGACCCACACCCTGGAAACTTCTTCGTGCAGCGCGGACCGGCAGGCCAGCCGCGCATCGTCGTGCTCGACCTCGGCTCCGCGACGCCCCTCACCGACAACCTCGCCGATGGCATGTTCGACATCCTGTCGGGCCTCATGACGCGCAACGACAACCTCGTCGTGCAGGGCATCGACACGATGGGCTTCATCGCGCCGAACGGCGACCGGGCGCTGCTCGAGGGCAACATTCGCAAGTACTTCGAGAAGCTCCTGAACCTCGACATCAAGGACTTCTCGAAGATCGATCCTGCCGTCGCCCAGTCGCTCGCCGACCCGGACATGAAGCGTGACGAGCTCCGTCAGATCATGAAGGCGATCGCGTATCCCGAGGGCTGGTTCTACGTCGAGCGCGCCGCCGTCATCATGTTCGGCCTGCAGACGACCCTCGCGCCGAAGCTCAACGGCATCCAGGTCGGGTTCCCTTACATCACGGCCTTCATGATGGAGAAGAACCAGAAGAAGTTTGCGAAGCAGGCAGCGGCGGTCGCCCCCGCGGCCACCACCGCCACGCCCGCGAAGCCGACAGACGTGAAGACGTCCAGTTCCGCCGACGATCACGAAGCCCTGTTGAACTAGGCCACGCAGTGGTCGACGGTGGGCACTGGTCCTTCGACCGGGGTGTTGCCGATCTCGTGACCGCGGCCGACTCCGCTGCCGCTGCTGCCTCCGCTGCCGACTCCGCTGCCGCTGCCGTCTCCGCTGCCGCTGCCGTCTCCGCTGCCGACTCCGCTGCCGTTGCCGCTGCCGACTCCGACTCCGACTCCGCTGCCGTTGCCGCTGCCGACTCCGAGACCGCTGCCGCTGCCGCTGCCGCTGCCGACTCCGACACCGCTGCCGTTGCCGCTGCCGACTCCGAGACCGCTGCCGTTGCCGCTGCCGCTGCCGCTGCCGATACCGCTGCCGCTGCCGC
>JALHPV010000035.1 GCA_022842285.1 Kofleriaceae bacterium | reverse complement strand
GGCTTCAACCCGGAGGTGCACGGCGCGACGATCGTACTGGCGAATTCGCTCGATGACATCGAGGGCGCCTTCCAGGACGCCGTCAGCGGACGGGGCGCGCGCCTGCCCTTCGCCGACATCTGCATCCCGAGCGTCTTCGATCCGACCCTCGCGCCGCCCGGCAAGCACGTCGTCTCGATGTTCACGCAGTGGGTCCCGCACGAGTGGGCGGCCGCGCCCCACCAGGCCGAGCTCGACGCGTATGCCGACCGCGTGATCGCGCGCGTCGATGCGCTCGCGCCGGGCTTCGCCTCCTCGATCCTGCACCGCCAGGTGATCGGCCCGCACGAGATGGCGACCACCTACGGGCTCGTGGGCGGCAACATCTTCCACGGCGAGCTATCGGCCAATCAGCTCTTCCACCTGCGCCCGGCCGCGGGCTACGCGGACTTCACGACGCCCATCAAGGGCCTCTACCAGGCGTCCTCGGCGACCCATGGCGGCGGCGGCGTCACCGGCATCCCGGCGCTCCAGGTCGTGAAGAAGCTCAAGCACCTCGCATAACTCCCGCTGGTGTCACTGGATGCTGTCAGACCCCATGGGTAGGGTCCGACCCCGTGGCGAAGCTCTACTTCCGGTACGGCACGATGGACTCGGCCAAGTCGATGAACCTCCTCGCGGTGGCGCACAACTACCGCAAGCAGGGCAAGCGGGTGCTCCTCCTCAAGCCCGCTCTCGATACCCGCTTCGGCGCCGCCAAGGTGTCGTCCCGGTCCGGCCTCGAGGCCGACGCCGACATGCTCATCCAGCCCGACACCACGCTCGACCCGCGCGACTTCGAAGGCATCGACTGCCTGCTGGTCGACGAGGCGCAGTTCCTCTCGCCGCAGGTGATCGAGGACCTCCGCCGCATCACCGTCGATCCCGGCGTCCCCGTGATCTGCTACGGCCTCCGGACCGACTTCCGTACGAAGCTCTTCCCCGGAGCGCAGCGCCTCATGGAGCTGGCCGACGGGATCGAAGAGGTGAAGGTCACCTGCCAGTACTGCGCGAAGAAGGCGATCTGCAACCTCCGCTTCGTCAACGGCGCGCCCACCGTCCGCGGCCCGCAGGTCCAGCTCGGCGCCGACGAGTCCTACGCGCCGGTCTGCTGGGCACACTACGACGAGGCGACGCGTCAGATCGCCGTCGATACGTCGGGACCGACCCTTCGTCCGTCGTAGCCCGCAGCTAGAGGAGGTCGCGCTCGCGCAGCGCCCCGATGAGGCGGTCGCGGGCGTTCATCTCCAGGATCTCGCCGTGCGCCATCGCGATGCGGTCGAAGTCCCACGCCAGCACCGCCTCGATGCTGCGCTTGAACGCTGCGTGGTCCTTGATCCACAGCTTCCACATGCGCGCGATGGCGAACCGCTGATGGATGCCCATCACGCGGAACGCCAGCGGCGACAAGAGGCCCGCCGACTCGCGGATGTTGAACACGAGGTCGGCCGTGTAGATCGTCCGCGTCGCGCGATGGAAGAAGACCACCTCGTTGCGCAGGGGGACCCCTCCGATGACCACGTACGGCAGCGTCGCGGCATGCGGCCATGGGTCGACATCGAACGTGTTCACCGGCCCCAGCTCCGGGTGCTTCTCCGCGAACCCGCGGGGCCCCCACAAGCTCGTCGTTGTGAGGGCCGCGCGCGCCGTCCCGATGTGCTTGCTGTGCAGGAGGCTCGGCGCGACGAGCGTGACCTCGCGCGCCCCCACCGCCGACAGCTCGTCGCCCGTGCCCACCGGGGAGACGAGGAGCGTATCCGACCCCGACGTGACGAGCATCGAGCGCAAGGGAAGGTGCACACCTGGGAGCATTTTCAAATCGCTCGTGAAGTAGCGAGCCTCGGAGAGCGATGCGAGGTTGGTGGCGCCGGGCGGGCGCTCGCGCGCGATGCGGTGGTCCTGCATCCAAGCGGGTAGAGCACTCGCCGTGCCCATCCCAACCTCGCGTGATCGCAGCCCGACGGACAACGCCCCCGTGCGCCGGGGCGCATCGCGGCGAGCATGCCCCGGAATCACCGGAGACCGGCCTCGTGGATCCAGTACGTCTGCTTGTGACCTCGCGCCTCGTACTCGCGCACGATCGCCGCGGCCTCGCACCGATTCGTGACGCGGGTAACTTCGACGTCGTTCCCGTTGTCGTCTGTCCTCATCACGACCACGGTGGGCGGTGGCACGGTCGCCAGCGGGACACCGTCCGGATCGGTCCATGGGGACATCGTGTCGACCGGGAGAGCGAGATGAAAGGCGACGTGCGCGAGGTCGGGCGGACAAGCGTGGACCTCGAACCGCGATGGCTCGGTGGTCGGATCGATGGTTCGTAGCAGGCCTCCGAGGTGGAAGCGCGACAGGCCCACTTCGAGCCCACATGCGAACCGCACGCAGACCGTGTCGAAGCGTCCGAGCCCATTCGAATCGAGGTCTCGCTCCGACGGGGGGCCCACGCGGGCCTCGATCGTCGCGGCCATGGCCTCGAACACGGCCAGCGGCGGTGACGTCCAGGTCCCGCCCGGGATCACGATCGGAGTATCGGTTGCCGCCATGGGCCAGGGGTTGGATGCATCGAGCCCGCGCTCGCGGTGGGGCGACCGCGTGAATATTCGCGGGGGCGGCACGTCAATGCGGGTTCACGCTGCGTAGGCCTCGCGCTGGGCGGCCGCGCGCTAGTCCCATGATTCGCTGAGAGATCGCGCGCATTGGCCGCTGACACCGGGCGTGGCACGAACCGTGGAATACGGGTCTGTGCCGCCGTCAGCGGAGACCCCTTCCCATGCGCCTTCTTTCTAGCTTCGCTTTGCTCTCGATTCTGGCCACCTCGTCGGTCGCGTCTGCCGAACAGGCACCGGTCGTCCGCGATCACCGCGCCGAGGCCGGTGGGCAGGCCACCGTGACGTACCGGCGGCGTCCGGGACCGCGCCTCATGCTGCCGCTGAAGGTGGACCTGGGCGCAGCGGGTGCGGATACGTCGCGCGGGTTTGCGCCCGGGATTGCGGGCGCGATCGGCATCCACTGGGCGTCGCTGGCGCCGAAGCCGACGAACTTCGACGTGGGCATCGGTCTGTTCGGCGCGCTGCTCGCGGCGCCGCAGGACGAGATGTCTGACGAGAATGGCGTCGCGTACGGCGGCGCGTACCTGGAGGCAGGCTACACGCTGTCGCGGGGTGATTGGTGGCGCACGTGGGCGTCGGGCCGCGCCGAGTGGCTGGGCTCGACGGCCTTCGGCGAGGACCACACCGGGTTCGGCGTGTCGGGGCGACTGTCCGCCGAGCTGTTCGCGTCGGGCGTGGGCATCGCGCCGGGCGGCGTGTTCCTCGGGACGTATGCGATCGGTGTCTACGCGGAGGTCGGCGCCCGTGACACGGCGAATGACCTGGGTGCGATGCACGTGTCGGGCGGGCTCACGTTCCGCACGCCGCTCGTGTTCGCGTTCTGATCAGGGCGCGGTCGCGACCGCGTCGACGCGGGCCCGTGAGGGTGCGGGGACGTCGTCGCGAATGTGATCGGGCAGGCCCTGGACGTCGCGGACCACGCGCACGAGCTCGAGCGCCTTGAGGATGTAGAACGTGACGTCGATCTGCCACCAGCGGAAGCCCTGGCGGGCGGTGCGCTGGTAGTGGTGGTGGTTGTTGTGCCAGCCCTCACCGAGCGTGAGGATCGCGAGGATGAAGTTGTTGCGCGAGTGATCGGGCGTCTTGTACGGCCGCGTGCCCCAGACGTGGGCGAGCGAGTTGATGCAGAAGGTCACGTGCCACGCGATCACGAGGGACACGAAGTGCCCCCAGAAGAGCGCGACCGGGCCGCCGATGAGGAAGAGGACGACGCCCCACCCGACGGCGACCGCGAGGTCGTGACGGCCGAGCCAGCGCAGCTCGGGGTACTTCGCCATGTCCTTCACGCTCTCGTAGGTCGGCTCGTAGTGACCGGGCTCGAGGATCCAGCCGACATGGGCCCACCAGAAGCCACGCTGGACGGGGGAGTGGGTGTCCTCGGGCTCGTCAGAGTGCTTGTGATGGTTGCGGTGATGCGAGGCCCACCAGAGGACGCCCTGCTGAGCGCTCGACATCGCGAGGAGCGCGAGGATGAACTGGAAGGCGCGGCTGGTCTTGTAGGTCCGGTGCGCGAAGTACCGGTGGTAGCCCCCGGTGATGGCGAACATGCGGACGAGGTAGCTGCCGACGAGCCACCAGAAGGCGCCCCAGCTCCAGCCGACGGCGATGGCCCCGACGATGGCGGCTACATGTACCCCCCAGAACGGCAGGTGGTAAACGAGGCGCTGTCCGAGGGTACGACCGGAGTGCACGAACCCAGAATGCGGCACTTCGACGAGAAGCGTCGTCAGCATCGCTGCACGACGGCGCGTGCCGACATGACAGGATCGTGTTCAGCCCGGTAACGACAGCGTCACCGCGAGTCCTCCGCCCGGCCGGTTCGCGAGCGTGATGCGGCCGCCGTGGGCCTCGGTGATCTCGCGCGCCAGGGCCAGGCCGAGGCCCGTGCCGCCGCGCTTCGTCGAGTAGAAGGGCAAGAGGGCGTGCGAGAGGACCGCCTCGGTCATGCCCGGGCCGCGATCGGCGACCTCGAGCGTGGTGGTGGCGCCCGTGCGGCGAATACGCAGGGAAACGTCGCCTCCCGGGGAGCCAGACTCGTGGGCGTTCCGCAGGAGATTCACGAGGGCCTGCTCGAGCTGCGCGGGATCGAGGCGCGTGGGCTCGGGTGGGAGGTCGCCCTCGACCGTGAAGGTGATCTGCGTGCGCAGGCGGTCGACGAGCGTGGGCCACGAGACCGCCTCGAGCCGCGGCGATGGAAGCTTCGCGAAGCGGGCGTAGCCGAGGATGAACTGCTCGAGGTGCTTCGCCCGCTCCGCGATCGTCGCGAAGACCTGGTCCAGCCGCTCCGGCTTCCCGAGGCGCACGAGCTCGGCCCCGGAGTGAGCGAGCGACGCGATGGGCGCGAGCGAGTTGTTGAGCTCGTGGCTGATCACGCGGATGACCTTCTTCCACGTGCGCACCTCCTCGCGGTGCAGCTCCACCGTGAGCTGGCGGAGGACGAACAGCTCGTGCGGGCGGCCGTTGAGACGAAACCCGTTGCGCGCGAGGTAGAAGATCTCCTCGTCCTCCTCGTCGCGCTGCACCACGAACAGCCCGTCGCCGCCCCGCTCGACAGCCTCACGAAAGGGAGCCGGCGCCGCCGCCAGGAGATCGGCGAGGAGGAGGCCCTCCATCCGCCGGCCACTGCCGAGCACCTGACGCGCGGCGAGATTGCCGTAGACCAGGCGGCCGTGCGGATCGACGAGGAGCATCGCGACGGGCGTGTGCTGCACCATGGTGTCGAGGAGCAGCTCGCGGTGCACCAGAGACTCGCGCTGGCGGCGGAGGGTCTCGCCGAGAGCGTTGTGAGCGGCCACGAGATCGCCGAGCTCGTCGTTACCGGGCCACGCGAGCGAGAAGGCGAAGTCGCCATCGCGGTAACTCGTGACGGTGCCGGCGAGCGCGCGGAACATGGAGCTCGCGCGACCGACCACGCCGAGGATGACCCACAGCGTGAGCGGCAGCGCGATGGACAGGACGATCACCGCGGCAAGCCAGGTGCGCTCGATCGCCGCCCCCAGGTACAGCGTGCCGACCACGGTCACGATGACGAGCGCACACACGACGAGCGTGAGTCGCCAGGTCAGCGAGGTGCGGCGAGCCCTCATCGGAGCGCGTTCACGTGTAAGCAGCGCGGCGGATCCATACCGTTCACTCGCGCGGGATCGCGAGCTTGTCCATGCGTCGATAGAGGGCCTGGCGCGACAAGCCTAGCTCGGCCGCCGCCTGGGCGATCACGCCCCCGGCGCGGGTGAGGGCCGCTTCGATCGCGGCTCGATCGGGCTCGTCGTCGACGCTGGCGGGCGCGGGCGCGGGTCCGACGAGGCCGAGGTCGGCGGCGGTGATATCGGGGCCCGTCGCGAGCAAGGCGGCACGCTGCAGCGCGTTCTTCAGCTCGCGGACGTTGCCCGGCCACGAATGTCGGCGCAGGGCCTCCCGCGCGTCGGGGGCGAGCCGCTTGCCGGGTTCGAGGAAGTGCTGCGCGAGCGGGATCACGTCGTCGATGCGCTCGGCGAGGGGCGGGACGCGGACCTCGATCGTGTTGAGGCGGTAGTAGAGGTCCTCGCGGAAGGTGCCGGCGCGGATCATCGCGGGGAGGTCGGCGTTGGTCGCGCTGATCACGCGGACCTTCACCTGGCGCTCCTTGTTGGAGCCGAGGCGTTCGAAGCGTCCGGTCTCGAGGACGCGTAGCAGCTTCATCTGGCCGTTCGAGGACAGGTTGCCGATCTCGTCGAGGAAGAGCGTGCCGCCGTCGGCGGACTCGAACTTGCCTTCGCGCGCCCGCGAGGCGCCGGTGTAGGCCCCGATCTCGGCGCCGAAGAGCTCGGCCTCGAGGAGCTCGCTCGGGAGGGCGCCGCAGTTGAGGGTGACGAACGGGCCATCCTTCACGGACGAGTTCGCCTGCACGATCTCGGCGACCTTCTCCTTGCCGGAGCCATTGGCGCCGGTGATCAGCACGGGGACATCCGCGCGCGCCACCTGACACGCGAGGGCGATCACGCGCTCGGTGGCCGGATCGGCGAACACCGCGTCGCGCAGGTCGTAGCGCTCGGCCAGCTCGGTGCGCCGCCGGGACTCGCCCGCCTTCCGACGCGCCAGCTCGCGCCGGGCCTCGGAGAGCTCGAGGAGGTTTTGCACGGCGGTGAGGAGCTTGCGGTCATCCCACGGCTTCGCCAGGTAGTCGGCGGCGCCCGCCTTCACCAGCTCGACGGCGGCCTCGAGCTGCGTCCACGCGGTCAGGAGGATCACCGGCAGGTCAGGGAACGAGCCGCGGATGGCCTTGAACAGCGCGATGCCCTCCTCGCCGGACGTGGTGTCGGCGCGGAAGTTCATGTCCTGGATCACGACATCGATGGGCTCGCGCGCGAGCACGGCCAGGCCCGACGCCGGCGAATCGGCGCGCACGGTGCGCAGATCCACGAGCGAAAACAGCACCTCGAGCGCCGTGGCGACCGCGGGGTTGTCGTCGATGACGAGGACGGTGGGCATGGACGCGCTCAGAGGCTACACGCTCCGGGTGGCGACAGCGGGGGGGATGGAGGAGGCGCGCACCGCCGGGCCGAGCACCGCGATCTGACCGAGGGCCCAGAGCAGCCCCGCTCCGATCGGCAGGTACATCGCCGAGAGTCGGTCGACGCCGTACGTGTCCATGAGCCACATGTTCACGCCGTAGGCGAGCGCCATCCCGACGATGATGCCCATGGTCGCGAGGATGAAGTTCTCGAGCTGGAAGTAGCGACGAATGTCCCGCTTCGTCGCGCCGAGCGCGCGCCGCACGCCGATCTGGCGCGTGCGCTGCTGCACCCAGAAGGACGCGAGCCCGACGACGCCGAGCGCGGTGATGACGAGCAAGGCGATCGACACCCCGAGGAGGAGCCGGGCCATCGCCTGGTCCTGCTCGAAGTACTTCGCCCGGACCTGCGCGAAGGTCTGACGCTCGAGAATGATGCGGCGTGGATCGACGCCGTCGAGCTTCGCGTCGACCTGCGCGAGGATCTCCTGCTTGCGATCGGGGGCGACCCGGAGCAGGTAGTTGCCGCCCATGTTGAAGGGCACGGTCACGGGCAAGATCATCGAGTAGGGCCGCTGGTCGATGCCGTTCGCGTCGTTCGGCCGCACGATGTGATCGACGACCCCGACGATGACCGGCGGCGTGGAGCCCATCACGTAGACCGGCTTCCCGAGCGGGCTCTGGCCCGGGTAGAGCTTCTCCGCCGTCGCGCTCGTGACGATCACCGCTGCGATCCCCTTCGTCTCGCTCTGCACGTCATCGAACGGCACGTACTCGTCGGAGTTGAAGTTGCGCCCCGCGACGAGCTTCAGGCCGAGGGTCTCGACGATGTCGCCGGTGGCCATGTACATGCCGGCGTTGACCGGCGCGTCGCGGTCGTCGGGCTTCGTCGAGATCGAGGAATTCCACGATGACCCTCCGAACGGGATCATGTTGATCGAGATGGCGGACTTCACGCCCGGGATCGTCCGGAGGGCGGCGAGGTCTTGCTCGGTGATCGCCTGCGCGTCGGCGCGCTCACCGATGCCGGTGAGCTGCACCCGGAGCAGCTCGTTCTCCGCGACGCCGCTCGGGCGATCCATGCGCGAGAGCCGGTCGCGAATGAGGAACACCGCGTTGCAGACGATCGCGCAGGTGAGGGCGATCTCGAGGACGATCAGCGCGGCCGCGGTGCGATGCCGGCGCAGCGTCGAGAGGATGGGCATGAAGTGCATCAGTGGCTCTTGAGCTGGAGGGCGGGCGTGACCTGGCACCCACGCCAGGCAGGGAGGACACCGGCGAGCAGGCTGGTGATGACCGCCAGCCCGAACGTGGCGAGCAGCATCTGGGTGTCGAGCTCGGCGAGGGCGGCGTACGGCGTCGGCTGGTGACGCACGGCCCACAGGCCGAGCCACGCGAGCAGGAGGCCGAGGACCCCGCCGACGATGCCGATCATGCCGGCCTCGACGAGGAGCTGCGTGAAGATGGACTTCTTCGAGGCGCCGAGGGCGCGACGCACGCCGATCTCGGGAGACCGGCGCATGAACTTCGTGAGCAAGAGGCCCACGGTATTGATCAGGCACACGAGGAGGAAGCCGAGCGAGATCCACATCTGCAGGCGCGCGTCGTTCGGCACGACCTGGTTGTGCTCGAGCCACTCCATCACGTTGCGCAGGCGCACGTTCGGCGGCCGGTGATAGCGGCCCGCCTCCTTCTCGGCCCGCGAGTACGCGGTGAGGTACTCGTAGTAGTCGGCGCGCTTGGCCTCGGTGCTGAGCTCGACCCAGAGCTGGATCCATTCGCAGGGCGCGCCGAGGGCCTCGGGATCCTGGTGCGAGTTCCAGCAGTTCATGCTGCCGTTGCGGCCGAACTTCAGCTCGCGTGACGTCGAGAACGGGGCGTACAGCAGCTCCTTCACGCCGTAGGCGCCGGTGTTGAGATCGAAGAAGTGCGGCGTCGGGAACCACGTGTCGGTCACGCCGACCACGCGCATCTCGTTGCTCTCGACGCGAATCGTACGGCCGACCACGTCGGTGGTGCCGAACACCTTCTCGGCGAGCGGCTTTGCCAGGACCACGACCCGGGCCTTGGCGTCATCGTCCTCGGCGGTCCACGGTCCACCCGCGACGAACGGCACGTCGAACATCGGGAAGAAGTCGGCGGACGCCCACCGCGCCTCGACGTTGAACGGATCGACGCCGACCTGCTGCGATTCGATGGCCGCCCCGCCACCCGTCATCAGGACCTGTCGCTCGGCCTGCTTCGCACGCACGAGCGTCTCGGCGTCCTGCCGCGTCGACTGGTAGAGGGGCTCTTCGCCCTCCTTGTAGCCATCGACGGGCCGCGGATCGAGCTGCACGTAGTAGAGCTGGTCGCTCTTGCCGGGGATGGGATCCGCGGAGAGGACGTGGAGCACGGTCAGCGTGGTCATGCTCGCGCCGACGCCGAACGCGATCGCGAGGATCATGAGAATCGTCAGCGCGACGTTCCGGCGCAGACTGCGTCGCGCCAGATCGAGGTAGTAGCCGATCACGAGGCCTTGGCCTCCGCCGCCTTCGGCTTTACCAGCGCCGGGCCGCGCTCGAGATCCGTGGCCACGCCGTCGACGATGTGGACATTGCGCTGGGCCCGGGCCGCGATCTCTGGATCGTGCGTGACGATGATGACGATCGTCCCCGAGGCGTTGAGCTCCTCGAGGAGCTGCATCACCTCGCGCGCCATCTGCGAGTCGAGGTTGCCCGTCGGTTCGTCGGCGAGGAGCAGCTTCGGGTCGCCGGCGATGGCCCGGGCGATCGCCACGCGCTGCTGCTGACCACCCGAGAGCTCCGCCGGATAGTGCTTCACGCGCGACGCGAGCCCCACGCGCTCGAGGGCGCTCTCGATTCGCTTCCTCCGCTCGGCGCGACCGAACCCGCGGTAGCGCAGCGGCACGTCGACGTTGTCGAAGAGGTTGAGGTCCGGGATCAGGTTGAACGACTGGAAGACGAACCCGATCTTCTCGTTGCGCAGCTTGCTGCGCGCGTTGTCGTCGAGGGCCTTCACGTCGACGCCGTCGAGCTTGTAGACCCCGCCCGTGAGCTCCTCCAGGAGGCCGGCGATGTTCAGGAATGTCGTCTTGCCCGATCCCGACGGGCCCGTGACGGCGACGAACTCGCCCTCCTTCACCTCGAGCGAGAGGTCGCGCAGCGCGTGCGTCTCGACCATCTCGGTCCGGAACACTTTCGAGACGTCCTGCATCTGGAACATGGTCATTGGCTCCTGTCGGATCCCCAGGGGCTGGATCCGGTCGACACGTCAGTCCGCAATTCGAACCCGCTGGGCGTCGCCGAAGGCGTCCGCACCGGTCACGACGATCCGCTCGCCCACCTGCGCCCCCGAGAGCAGCTCGACGGCGTCGAGGCTGATCGCCCCCGTCGTGATCTTGCGGCGCTCGGCCACGCCATCGACGACGAAGTATGCGTAGTTGCCGCCGCCGCTCTCGAGGAACTGGCCGCGCTCCACCTTCATCACGTGCTTGCGCTCCTCGATCAGGATGCGCGCGGTGAGGCGCTGGTTCTGGCGCAGCCCCGCGGGCCGATCGGGACCGAACTCGATCCGCGTGGCCACGTTGCCGTCGACGACCTCGGGCGAGACGGAGCGGACCTTGCCGCTGACCGTCGTCGTGCCGTTGCGGATCTCCGCGACCATCCCGGTGGTGAGGTCGCGCGCGAAGCTATCGGGGACGCGGATCTCGAGCTCGAATGCCCCGAGGTCGACGACGCTCACGACCGGTGCGTTCGCGGCCACGCTCGCGCGCTGCGCCACCAGCAACTGACCGACCTGCCCGTCGACGGGCGACACGATCTCGAGCGACGCCACCTGGCGCTGGAGCTCGCGCACCACCTCGCGCTGCCGATCCAGCCCCTGCCGCGCGGTGCCGAGATCGAAGGCGAGCTCCTTGCCCGCCAGGCCCGCCTCCGTCTTCGCGTGCGAGACGGCGATCTCCGCCTTGCGGAGCGCGTCCTCGGAGCGCCGCAGCTCGAGCTCGGGGATCACCCCCTTCTCGAACATCTGCTTGTTGATCTCGACCTCGCGCGCCGCCGCCTGACGGTCGACCTCCGCCTGCGCGACGAGCTTGTGCGCGTTCGCCTTGCCGTGCTCGATGTCGAGGCCCGCGCGACCGACGCTCGCCTCGAGGCCCGCCAGCGTCGCTTGCTCCTGCGTCAGCCGGCTCTGCAGCTCCGGGCTCGTGACGGTCGCGAGCGGCTGGCCCTTCGTGACCTGATCCCCCGGCCGCACGACGAAGTCGACGGTGCCGGCGGCGATCGCGTAGAGGGTCGGGCTGTTCGCGGCGACCACACGGCCATCGGCCACGACATCGCGCACCAGGTCGCCCTGGCTCACGGCCGCGATCCGCACGCGCGACGCATCCACCGCCTTCTCCGCGGAGAACCAGCCCCGCAGCACGTACCCCGCGCCCGCGAGGACCGCGACCAGCACGAGGCCCATCGGCAGCCAGCGCTTCCACGCCGTGCTGCGCGCCGCCTTCGTGAGCGGCCGGTCCTGTCCCGAGGTGTCCTTGATCGCCATCCGCGCGACGGCTCACAGAGCAACCCGCGTGCCCCTGCAACTCCCTGCTTTTGCTGGTGCCCGGAGTGTCCGCAGCGTCCGCCGGTCGTCCGGGGCGGACACCTCGATCGGACGTGTCAACCGTCCGTCCCGCTCGAGGATCTGATGGTGTTCCCTCGCGGTCTTGGTCTCATCGCCGTGATAACGAAGGCACCGCCATGCGAGAACCTCGTCAGGCCGGGATCCGGGCTCTCATGATGCTGGGCCTCGCGGGATGCGGAGGCAGCGCGGCCCCCGCGGCCACCACTGTCACCGCGTCCGTCGCGCCAGAGCCCGTCGTGCTGCGGGCACCGCGGTGCACGTTCGATCCGATGTGGACCGTCGAGCGCGCATTCGGGGCCCCGGCCAAGT
Organism: Kofleriaceae bacterium; assembly: GCA_022842285.1. GTDB lineage: Bacteria > Myxococcota_A > Polyangia > Haliangiales > Haliangiaceae > JABFXX01. Next base: position 25,223 of record JALHPV010000035.1, on the reverse strand, counting down.
TCGCGGCGGTCCGGGGCGCCCCGGCGTTCGTGAACATCGACACCGCCACCCACGAGCTCGAGATCGAGGACGTCGAGAAGCGGCAGCTGATCGCACGGGTGAAGATCCCCATCGCCGAGGGCCTGACGCTGTTCCCCTTCGAGGCCCTGAACACGGCGGAGGGCACGCTCGTGCTCGTGGGGGCAGCGACGGCACGCGACGCAGCGATGAGCTCGGACTACGACTTCTTCGTCGTTCGCTTCAATGCCACGGGCGAGCCCTCGGTCGTGAAGCTCGAGCTGTCGCTGAAGAACACGTACACCGCGAGCATGATCGCGGTCGGCGATCACGTCGTGGTCGCCGCCGAGCGCAACGACAACATCGGCAGCAACGACGTCCAGATGTTTGTGGGCATGTTCGACCGGAGCGGCAAGCTCGTGCACGACCTCGACGAGCCGAGCACGACGTCCCTCGTGGCCCTCGGACCGACGACGTTCGCGGTCCAGGCGAGGGCGGGTAGCGGTCGCAGCATGGTGCGGGTGTTCGATACCAAGCGTCGCGCGTGGGTCGGCCCCGCCGTCCCGCTCACGAACGAGCTCGCTGACTGGATCCCGATGGACGGCCGCGCGCTCCTGGTCGCGTTCGACACCTCGGGCCGTGAGGAGGAGACCACCACCCACAAGGTCTCGCTCGCCGCACTCGACGCGACGGGGGCCTTGTCGGCGTGGCAGCCCCTCGGGATCGAGGCCGACACCGTGCGACTGGCCGCGCGCCCCGACGGCTCGACGCTGCTCTTGGCCGGCAATGATATCGACCTCCAAGTGATGGCGGTCGCGCCAGACCTGAGGGTGGAGTCGGGCGCAGCCATCCCCTCTCCCGACCCCGGCTTCGGCTTCACCCCGGTGGTCAGTGGCGACTCCCTCTACCTGGCCACGATGCGCCTCGTCGAGCGCTACCGCTGCCGGTAGGCCTCGCCAGGCGCCGCGATTCCCAGCAGCTCCGCTAGCTTCACGCGCTCTTCACGCCCCTGCACCCCGCGCCTCATGCGGCCGGGGCGTAGAACAGGCATGAACCCGCCGCGGATCGCCCTGGGCCTCGCCGCCCTCGCCACCCTCGCCACCGGCTGCGCTGCCGGCCGGCCCGCCACCACCATCCGCGGGGCCGACCTCTACGCGCATGTCGCCGAGCTCCGCCACGATGGCCGCGCCGTGGTGCAGTCGAGCGCACGGCAGGACGTGACGATTCATCGAGGTCAGTTCCTCGTCGATCCCGTCCTCGAGCAGCTCTTCGAAGTGAACCAGGTCATCCACAACTGCACCGGCGACCCGGCCACCGAGACCGACTGCACCCTCGTCCTCCTCCGCGACCAGTCGTTCACCGTGCACGAGGAGGCGCCCGCGCCCCGCGAGCGGCCGGACGAACAGGGCCGCGACCTCTCCGTCCGCACCAAGGTCGTCCTCTTCACCGGCATCACCACTGCCCTGCTCGGCTACGGCGCCGCGAAGTGCGACGCCTTCGATGGCTGCGGCACCGTGCTCGGCATCGCCGCCGGGATCGATGGCCTGATCTTCCTGGTGGCGGCCGCGTGCGCGGACGGCTGCCGCGACTAGGTTGGAGTCTCCCGCAGCGTGGGAAACCCACACACCGTCGTCGCGGATCCCGGCATTCCTGGCTCCGCGCGTGGCAATCCTCGACGCGACCCGGTGTCGTGGCCTGTCTGGGATCCGGTCCGCTACTTGCGTGGCGTGTAGTGATGTTGCGACTCCACACCCTGCTTCCGATCCTCATGCTGGGCTGTCAGGACCTCGACCCGCCCATTGACGTGGATGCCGGAGACGACTCGATCGAGGTTTCCGAGACCGCATCCGCGCTCACGGGCCCCCTCACGGCCACCGATTGGTACGACTACTTTGTTCAGGACACCTGCCGCGACGCGAATGGTGTGGCGATTTCGGGCGATCCCTACGCCTGCGCTGTTCATTCGAACCTGCTTCCGAATGAACGGGTGCGCTCGAGCTTCAAGTACTCCGATGCCAGCCGGTCGTTCGCCCTCCACGCCCTCCCGAAGCGCTCACCACGCGGCAACGTCAGCCTCGTGGTGTTCGACTCGGGCAACAACGCGAGCGGGAAGGGGATGTTCGACCTCGATGATCCGCACTGCAAGGTGCCCGGCTCGCTCTGCTACCACAGTGGCGATGTCGACATCGTCGACATCTACGAATCGCGCTGGAACACGTCGTGGGCCAACGTCGTCTCGATCATCGGCACCGCGCACATCGGCACGGGGGGATATATCGGTTTCGGAACCACGGGCCTGAGCGGAGAGGGCGCATGGCCGGATGGCTGGCTGCTCGGCACGCACACGAGCCCGGAGCCCACCACCCAGATCGGCCTCAACGTCTATCGCGACGAGAATCGCAACACCGGCACGTATCTCACCGCGTCAGTGTGGGACAAGGCGATCTGTACCGTCCCGCTGGGTACGGTGCCGGGCGTGTGCTCCGGCATGGGCTACAACCAGTGGCTGCGCGCGGATCGCGTTTACATGGGCGACGGCAAGACGTTCTCGGACGTCGTCATCAGCATGCACACCGTGGACTTCGACTCGCTGAACGCGTGCGCGGGGCACCTCGAGATGTTCCTGTTCAGCCGCGAGTACGGGCTCATGAGCCACCAGACGTGGCGACGCATTGGGTGCGATCCCTCACCCTCCGCGAACATCGGCTGCTCGGATAGTGAGCCGTCGATGGTGATCAGCCCGTTCACCTACTACTTCGGCTCGACCCCGATCACGCTGGAGCGCAAGGCGTGCGCCCGGATGATCAGCAACGGCGCCGAGTACTCGTTCGATCCCCGCGCGCTGCCGGCGCCGTCCGAGCCGACGCCGTATCCGAATGCCCGTGTTGTCGACGAGGCGGGTTATGGCAACGTGCTGCTCAATCCCCAGCTGTCGTGGCCCGATACGGCGGCTGGGGGGTGGTCCGTCGATAACGCGACGGCCTCCGAGGTGATCGCGGGACCCGCGCAGGTCGCGCGGTTCAACGACGCGGTGAGGGTCTCGTGCGTAGGGGACTGCGTGGATAGCTCGATCTATCAGGACCTCGATCTCGACTACCGCGCGCCCTCGCTCAAGGGCGCGACGGTGTCGTTCGGAGCTCGAGTCGCGCGAACCGGAGCCACCAACGGCAGCGGCCGGATCTACCTGTTGCAGTTCCGCGCGGACGGCAGCCTGATCAAGACCAAGTACGTGGCGTTCACCGCTTCGCGTGCGTGGCCGGACCCGGTCGGCACGATCGCGGCCACCCAGGACACCATCGCGAGCGACGCCCGGTTCCTCCGGTATCAGGTCAACCTCTTCACACCGGTGGTGCCATACGTGCTCGACGACCTGTTCCTGCTGCGCAACTGACGCACATCCCCTGACCACCGCCGACTGGCGGTGTCGGACATAGGTATCCTTCCAGCGCCGCGCTCCACCGCGTTCTCGCCGGTGCAGTCCAGGAGCGCCGCCAAACGGCCACCGCTAATTGAGGTCGGCGCGCTTCTCGCGCCACTCGACGAACAACGCCGAGAAGCGTGGGTCACCGTGAAGGATCTGGAGATCGGAGTCCGTCTCCATCTTCTCGGCGTGCTCGTAGTCGTGCTCGATCGCGAGGCGCACCTGATCGATCGCCTTGTCGATGTCCCCGACGGCGGCGTAGGCACACGCGCCCGAGTGGTAGATGAAGGGGTTCTCGGGCCCGAAGCGCTGGCCGGCGGTCGCGAGCGAGACCGCGAGTGAATAGTCGCCGAGCGCGTGGGCGTGGATACAGGAGTTGTTCCACGCCATCACGTAGGCCGCCCGCGCTTCGCCGGAGCCCTTGGGCGGCTCGGGCATCGCGAGCACGGCCGAGAGCAACGCGAGGGCCTGCGGGCGCTCGACGGAGAAGGACGAGTTGTAGAGGTAGGGGACGAGGGCGATGGAGGGCGGCAGGAGTTCGAGGGCTCCGTTCAGGTGGTTGGGCGCGTGGCGCGCGATCGATACACAGAGCTCGGCGATCTCCTCGGGGTCGGTCGCGTCGAGCGTGTCGCGATCGAGGAGCGCGTAGGCCTCGGGGAGCTCGTCCGGGGCGTGCTCTGCGATCTCGCCGACGACGAGGACCCGGACATCGGCTTCGTCGGTGCTGGCGCCGAGCGTCACCGCTTCGGGGATGCGGTTCTGGCGGACGAGGACGATCGCGAGGTAGCCGGTGGCGTCGGAGGCGGGGTCGAGCGCGAGGGCGCGACGCAGCAGCCGCTCGGCGATGGGCGCGGTGGTGACGGAGTCGGGGTCGTGCTCGAGGGCGACCTCGATGATCATGCCGGCGAGCTCGCGCTTGGACCACGCGGACTGACCGACCGCCCAGGCGAGGGCGCCTTCTTCGCCGTGGCGGCGGAAGCGATCAGCGAACGGATTCCCGGCGAGCACGAAGGGCTCGCCGGCGTCATCGTCGTCATCATCCGAGCTGGCGGTGGCGCGGGCCTTCACCGCGTCGTCGACGCGTTCGTACCGTGCCCAGGCGATGGGGATGACGTCGTTGATGCGCGCGATGATCCACATGAGGAAGTGGGTCTGCTCGGCGGAGGTGGCGGGGACCGCGAAGCCTTCGACCCACATGAGGGCGGAGCGATGGCGGCGGTCGTGCACGACGTCGGCGCGCTGGAAGGGCTCGAACTCGTCGGCCCGCTCATCCTGGAACACGGAGAGCCAGAGCGCGAAGAAGGCGTTCACGACGCTCTCTTCGCCGGGGAGCGCGGGACCGGAGAGCTTGAGGGCAATGCCGAACCGCTCGCCCGTGACCTCTTCGAGGACCTCGGGGTAGCCCTCGAGGGGGAACGGGACCGCTTGCTCGAGAGGCGGGAGGCCCGCGCGCCAGTGGCTCTCCATCTCGACTTCCTGGATGTCGTCGAGCTCGAGGTCGTCGTCGTCGTCCTCGTCGTCGTCCTCGTCGTCAGCGTCGGGGGGCGTCCCCTGGACCACGCGCCCCGCGTCCGGGGCGGCGTAGATGACCTCGGCGTGCTCGTCTCCGAGGCCGCTGACCGCCTCGGTCTCGCCGGTGACTTCGTCCTCGTCGTCGTCGTCGGGGACCTCGGCGAGGGCGGCCTCTTCGAGGAACGCGACGCCGTCGACGGCCGTCTCGATCTTGAAGAGGTGGATCACCTCGAGGCCGTAGCGCGCGGCGACCGCCTCGAGGGCGAGCTTCTGGGCATCGACTTCGTGGGGGGCCGGGGGCATCCACGAGCCGGCGAGCCACTGCCGAGGTGGTGCGTCCTCATCCTCGCCGGGTCCCGCGGTCACGGAGGGCTCGTCGGGATCGGAGGCTTCCGTGACGTTGGCCGCGGCGAGGGCCGCCCAGAGCGCACGCTGCTCGGATGCATCCAGAGCGCGCGCGGCCCGGGCGATCACGATGCCGCGCGCTAGATCACTGCGGCGGGGCTCGAGGCCAGTGAGCTCCACTGCTTCCAGACTAACTCATCAGCACTCGATGATGTTCACGGCGAGGCCACCGCGCGCAGTCTCCTTGTACTTGCTGCTCATGTCGGCGCCCGTGCGCCACATGGTCTTGATGACCTTGTCGAGGGAGACCTTGTGCGTGCCGTCGCCCTGGAGCGCGAGGCGCGCGGCGTTGATCGCCTTCACCGCGCCCATCGCGTTGCGTTCGATGCACGGGACCTGGACGAGGCCGCCGATCGGATCGCAGGTGAGCCCGAGGTTGTGCTCCATCCCGATCTCGGCCGCGTTCTCCACCTGCGCGGGGGTGCCCCCCATGACCTCGGCGAGCGCACCCGCGGCCATCGAGCAGGCCACGCCGACCTCGCCCTGGCAGCCGACCTCGGCGCCGCTGATCGAGGCGTTCTTCTTGTAGAGCGCGCCGATCGCGGCGGCCGTGAGGAGGAAGCGGAGCGTGCCCTCCTCGTCGGCGTTGGGCAGGAAGCGCCGGTAGTACATGACGACGGCGGGGATGATGCCCGCCGCTCCGTTCGTGGGCGCGGTGACGACGCGGCCACCGGCGGCGTTCTCCTCGTTCACGGCGAGGGCGAAGAGGTTCACCCAGTCCATGATGACGAGCGGATCGCTCGCCCCGGCCGGATCGCTCTTCATGCGCCGATGCAGGGCGGCCGCGCGCCGCTTGACCCGCAGGCCCCCCGGGAGGATGCCCTCCTTTTCACAGCCTCGCTTCACGCACGCATCCATCGCGTTCCAGATGAGCGCGACCCGGGCACGCACGTCGGCCTCGGGCAGGTGCGCCTTCTCGTTCTCCAGCATGAGGCTCGAGATCGAGAGGCCGTGCTCCGTGCAGAGGCGCAGCAGCTCGGCACCCGAGTTGAAGGGATAGGGCACCACGACCTGGTCGGCGGGGGTGCTGCCATCGGCGGGGGCGCCCGTGCTGTCGACGACGAAGCCGCCACCGACGGAGTAGTAGATGCGCTCGGAGATCGGGGCGCCGGCGCCGTCGAGCGCGGTGAAGCGCATCCCGTTCGAGTGCAGGGGCAGCTTCTCGCGGCGGTGGAACACGAGATCCACGTTCGGGTCGAAGCTCACCTCGTGGGCCCCGCAGAGCTTCACGCGCTTGTGCTCGGTGATCGCGTTCACGCGGGGCGCCATCGAGTCGACGTCGACGGACGAGGGGTCGTCGCCCTCGAGTCCGAGGAGGATCGCGCGATCACTGCCGTGGCCCTTGCCGGTGAAGCCCAGGGAGCCGAACAGCTCGACCTTCAGGCTCGCGGTGCGATCGAGGGCCCCGTCGTCTCGGAGTCGCTCCACGAATCGACGCGCGGCGCGCATCGGTCCGACCGTGTGGGAGCTCGACGGCCCGATGCCGATCTTGAAGATGTCGAAGACAGAGATATGCACGCGGTAGAGCCAGTGTAGCCCGCTCCCCTCAGAAGAGGATGCGAGTTCGGATGTTCGTCTCGAGCTTCGCGATGCCGCGCTTCACGTCCTGCGAGACGTCCTGCTCGAGGTCGATGATCAGGTAGCCGATGTTCGGGTCCGTCGAGAGGAGCTGCGCATGGATGTTCGCGTTGTGGTCCGAGACGATCTTGTTGATGTCGCGGAGCACGCCCGGGACGTTGCGGTGAATGTTCAGGATCCGGTGCGTGCCCTTGGCGATGGGCAGCTCGATCTGCGGGAAGTTCACGGCCCCCGTCGTGGCGCCGGCGTTGATGAGCTTCAGGAGCGCCCCGCTGACCTCGCGACCGATTGCCTCCTGCGCCTCCTCCGTCGAGCCGCCGATGTGGGGGGTGAGGATCACGTTCGGCAGGCCCCGCAGCGCGGTCTCGAACCCGTCGCTGTTCGACTCCGGCTCGTCGGGGTAGACGTCGACCGCCGCGCCGCCGATGCGACCCGAGCGAATGCCTTCGGCCAGCGCCTCGATCACGACCACGGTGCCGCGGCTCGCGTTGAGCAGGCACGCGCCGGTCTTCATGCGCGCGATCTCCTCGGGGCCCATCATGTTCTTCGTCGACGGCGTCTCGGGCACGTGGAGGGTGACGAAGTCCGAGACCTCGAGCACCTCCTCGAGCTTGCCGCACGCGCGGTTGTTGCCCATCGGCAGCTTCGCGAGGATGTCGTAGAAGACGACGCGCATGCCCATCGCTTCGGCGAGCACGCCGACCTGGCTGCCGATGTGGCCGTAGCCGACGATGCCGAGGGTCTTGCCGCGCACCTCGTGGCTGCCGACGGCGACCTTCTTCCACACGCCGGAGTGCACCTCGCGCGAGCGATCGCCCAGGTGCCGCGAGAGCATCACGATCTCGGCGATGATCAGCTCGGCGACCGAGCGCGTGTTCGAGAACGGGGCGTTGAACACCGGCACGCCGCGACCGTTCGCATGTGCGCTCGCGACCTGGTTCGTGCCGATGCAGAAGGCCCCGACGGCCAGCAGGCGCTTGGCTTCGTCGAGGACCTTCGGCGTGACCTGCGTCTTGCTCCGGATGCCCAGCACGTGGACATCGCGGCAGCGCTCCACGAGCTCGGCTTCGGGCAGCGCCGTCTTCAGCGTCTCGACGGCGAAGCCCTCCGCGCGGAACGCATCGGCGGCGACCGGATGCACGTTCTCCAGGAGGAGGATCTTGATTTCAGACTTCGGGAACGACGTCGTCGGCTGCATGCGGTCCAGGACGAACGTACTACAGTGCGCCGCATGGCAAAGGCGAAGGGCGCACCGGCCACGAAGGCACCAAAGGCCCCGAAGGAGAAGAAGGCGACCACTCCGCGCAAGCGGAAGGTCAAGGCCGAGGCCGGCTCCGTGGGCCTCACGGCGGAGGAGGTCGCGGGGGGGACCCCCACCGGGGCCGCCGCCGAGGTGGGCGCGCTCGTCCTCGCCGCCGGAGGCCAGGTCCTGGCGACTTACCGCGACCCGTTCGGGGGCCACTGGGTCGTGCTCGCCGCGCTGCCGCTCGACAAGGTGAAGCCCACGCCCTACCAGCGCGAGCTCTCGAAGGCGCACGCGGAGAAGCTCGCCGCCGTGATCCCGAAGGTCGGCCGGTTCCTCGATCCGGTGATCGCGGTCTCCGACGGAGAGGGCGGCTTCATGTCGCCAAACGGCATGCACCGCCTCTCCGCCCTCGGATCCCTCGGCGCCAAGACCGCGATCGCCCTCGTGATGCCCGAGCCGGAGATCGCGTTCCGCATCCTCGCGCTCAACACCGAGAAGGCCCACAACCTGAAGGACAAGGCCCTGGAGGTGATCCGCATGGTGCGCGCCATCGCCGCCGATCCCAGGAAGCAGGGCGTCAGCGAGCAGGATCTCGCGTTCGAGCTCGAGCAGGCGTCGCTCATCACGATCGGCATCTGCTACGAGAAGAACGGTCGCTTCTCGGGCGGCGCGTACAACTCCGTCGTCAGCAAGTGCGAGACGTTCTCGACCAAGGCCCTCGCCGACAACCTCGCGCTGCGCGAGGCCCACGCCGAGAAGCTCCTCGAGCTCGACGAGGCCGTCACCGCCGCGGTGGGCCGGCTCAAGGAGTCGGGCTTCACGAGCGGCTACCTGAAGCCGATCGTCGTCGCACGCGTGAATCCGCTGCGCTTCGTGAAGTCCGACGCGAACACGCCCCCGCCCGACTTCGACAAGACGATCGACAAGATGATCGACGGGGCGAAGAAGTTCGATCCGTCGAAGATCAAGGCGCAGGACATCGCCATCGCCGCCGCCGTCGGTGGGGGCGGCGAGGAGTAACTACTCGCTAGAAGAAGTAGTAGTGAACGCCCGCGTTGGCGGTCACCTGCCCCAGGAGCGCCACGCCGCCCGCATCCGCCGCGCCGATGACGAGGCCGCCGGTGAACGAGAGGGCCACGTTCGACGCGATGAAACAGCGGGTCTGGAACCCCGGCTCGATGAAGAGGGCGTTGGTCGAATCGTCCGGGCCATTGGCCTCGTTGGAGAAGTAGATGCTGCCACCGACACCGAAGTCGGCCACCGACGACGCGGCGAGGTGATAGTAGAACCGACCACCGATCGCGAGGCTGAAGTTGTCGTCGCCTTCCTCGTCGAAGAAGCCGAGGGCGCCACCGAAGCGGAACTTGCCCAGGTCGTACTCGACGGAGACGAGGCCGTCGGTTCCGCTGACAACCGACCCGAGGATCGGCGCGATCACGCCGACGGCGAGCTTGTTCGCCGAGCCCGGCGTGCCGGTGGCGGCCATGGTGCCGTCGGTCCCGTCGTTGATGGCCGCAGAACCGGAGACGTCCGCGTCGACGGATACCGAACCTTCGACCTGCGCGAAGGCCGGCGTCGCGACGGCCGCGAGCACGAGCGTGGAGAGGATGATCTTCGTCATGGGAGCCCCTCTCAGAAGAAGTAATAGTGAACGCCAGCGATGCCGGTCACCTGACCGCCGAGGGCCACGCCGCCCGCGTCGGCCACGCCGATCGTGATGCCGCCCGTGAACGACAGGGCGACGTTGCCGCCACCGAGGAACGTGCGGATCTGGAAGCCGGGCTCGATGAAGAGGTTCGTCTGGCGATCGAGCGGCGTGTCGATGCTCGCGAGCGAGAGTCCGCCACCGATGCCGAAGTCCGACGAGAGCGTCGAGTGCACGTGGTAGTAGAAGCGGCCGCCGACGAAGATGTTGGTGTTGTCGTCGCCTTCGCCGTCGGCGAGGCCGAGGAAGCCACCGACGTGGAACATGCCGGCGTCGAAGTTCATCGACACGCCACCGCCGAGCGACGACGGCACCGCCGCGAGGCTGACTTCTGCACCTACACCGATCGACCCTTCCTGACCGCCGGCCAGGGCCGGGGTCGCGGAGGCAACCAGGAACGCTGTCACGAGGCAGAGCTTCTTCATGCGCGGACTCTCGCCAACGTCGGGATCGGGCGCAAGGCTACGAGTCATCCGCAGTGCTAGTCTCACGCGGTGCTCTCGCCCGAGATCGAGCTAGGAGATCTCGACGCCCGACACCTGGCTGGATGGTGGGGGCTCCTCGTTCCGCCCGGCGTACTGGCCCGACCAGCGTGGGCGCTCTGCGTCCTCGATGGTGAGAACCCCGTGAAGCTGATCATCTCGGGGCGCGGTTCGGTGACGCCGGCAAAGCCGAAGGCCCTCGACGAACGCGGGCTCGCGACCTTCGCCGCCGAGCATGGAGTGACCGGGGTCGTGGTGATCGAGCGCACGGTACTTGGCAAGCTCTCGGGCGAGGTCGAGGCGGCGCTGCGCCTCGACCAGGATCCCCTCGAACAAGGCCTCGTCGCCTTGAAGGCGCTCAAGCGCTACGCCGGCAAGGGCGTGTGGACCGAGCCGCCGCTGCTCGACATCTTGCCCACGCCGTCGTTCGATCCGATCCAGCGGACGTTCGACCGGCTCATCCCGGATCGCTCGGCCCTCGTCGCATATGTGTTCGAGGACGCTCACTCGCGCGTGCACGCGTCGATCATCGCCGTGAAGGACGGCGGCGACATCGTGGCCGCGGCCACGCATCGCGCGGTCGAAGATCTCGTCGACGAGGCCACGCTCGCGCGGACCTGGGCCGCGCAGGGTCCCCGCGCGACCCGGCCGCTGCTCGACGCGATCGAGAAGCGCTTCGCGAAGCCGAGCGTGGCCCTGTTTCTCGATCGCGCCACCTGGCGCCGCGTCCTGACCGGCCCGCCGGATCAGCTCGCTCGCGAGCTCGATGCGAAGAAGGTGATCATCGATCCGGCGCCGGCATGGCTCATGGGGCTCCTGTCGGGAGCGGCGGTGGCGGCGGTCGCCGGGCGCGCCGCGCGCGGGCTCGCGGCGATGCTGCCGAAGGGGACACGCGACATGGCGAGCGCGCTGGCCGGGAAGGCCCGTGACGTGATGAAGGAGTCCGGCGCGCATCCGTTCGCGCTGCTCGGCTTCGACCCGATCGAGCTATGGGTGCGACTCCGTGGCTTCTGGCGGGAGGACGGTCCCACACGCGGCACAGGCAAGAGCCGCCGGTAGCGTCTCGCCGCAGCGACAGGCCCAGCCGACCCAGCGCGCCGGCGTCCCGACGACGATCGCATGCGGCGCGATATCCGTGATCACGACCGCCCCCGCACCGACCATCGCGTACTCGCCGATCGTCACCCCCGCGAGCACCGTCGCATTCGCGCCGATCGTTGCCCCCCGCCTCACCAGCGTCGGCGCGTACGCTTGCTTCCGCGACACGTGGGCGCGCGGATGGAGCACGTTCGTGAAGACGCACGACGGACCGAGGAAGACATCGGCCTCCAAGGTCACGCCGTCGTAGATCGACACGTGGTTCTGCACGCGGCAGCCGTCGCCGATGCTGACGTTGCCGACGAAGCAGCCCTGGCCGAAGGAACACCGGGCGCCGATGCGAGCGCCGCCCAGCACGTGGACCCACTGCCAGAGTCGGGTCCCGGCCCCGATCTGGGCCCCCTCATCGACGATGGCCGTCGGGTCGATCACGGGCGTGCGGGTCCGTGCTCAGCAGCGCCGCGGGGCGCCGCGGTTAGATCGATCATCCATTCAGGTATATCGTGGATGCCGTGCCGAAGCGTCCTCCGCGCGTCACGCGCGAGCTCGCTATCCCGCGCGATCTCCGTGGAGCAGGACCGACCCGCGCTCACGTCACCGAGGGCGGGAGCGAGCTGTGGCACGCCGATGTCCTCGTGCTCCTCGGCAAGCTGCCAGCGGGGTCGGTCGATCTCGTCGTCACCGACCCGCCCTACGCGATCGGCAAGGCCGCGTGGGACGAGTTCCCTTCCCTCGACGCGTATGTCGACTGGTGCGACACGTGGCTCGCGGAGGTCGCGCGCGTGCTCGCACCGCACGGCTCCGCCTACGTCTGTGGCTTCTCCGAGATCCTGGCGGACGTGAAGGCCCGCAGCGCGAAGCGGTTCGCGAGCTGCCGCTGGCTCGTCTGGTACTACAAGAACAAGGCGAACCTGGGGCGCGACTGGGGCCGGTCGCACGAGTCGATCATCCACCTGCGCGGCGAAGCGGCTCGGATCGATGTCGATGCCGTCCGCGTTCCGTACAATGGGCACACCACGCGCTACCCGGCCCGGATCCAGGCCGTGTCGTCCCAGTACGGCGGCGCGAAGGCCAAACGCGATACCTGGCAGCCGAACCCGCTGGGGGCCAAGCCGCGCGATGTCTTCGAGATCCCCGTGATCTGCAACGGGATGGAGGAGAAGACGGCCCACGCGACGCAGAAGCCGGAGGCGCTGATCGAGAAGCTGGTCCTGGCCTCGAGCCTCCCCGGTCAGCTAGTCGTCGACCCGTTCGTGGGCTCGGGGACCACGGCGGTAGTGGCCGAGAAGGCGGGGCGGCGGTGGATCGTGGGTGATGCGGAAGCTAGGTACGTCGGCCTGGTGCGAGAGCGTCTAGCGCGACGTGCGGCGGAGCCACGAAGCCGCCGGGACCCGCCGTAGCGTTGCGCACGCGGTAGGACACCTGGCGACACCTGGCTCCGTCCCGGCGCGCAGGGCACCGGTGGTAACCTGGTGACATGCGTGTGTGGGCGCTCGTTCTGATGTTGAGTGCGTGCTCGTTCGCGGGTTCTTCGCCCGGTCTCGATGACGACGGCGTCGAACCGGATAGCTCCGATGCCGACTCGACCGACGCGTCCGACGCGACCGACGGGCTCACCTGCGGCGACGTGACCTGCTCCCCGAACGCCACGTGTGATCCCGACACGGCGAGCTGCGCCTGCTCGCCCGGCTTCGTCGGTGATGGCGTCACCTGCGATGACAGAAACGAATGCGCGGACTCGAGCGCGGGCTGCCCGGCCCTGTGCGTGAACGTGATCGGCAGCTTCCAGTGTGCCGCTCCGGCCACGTGTGCAGAGCGTAAGGCCGTCGATCCAGCGGCGGTGGCCGATGGTGACTACAGGCTCTGGCTCGGTGGTGATTCCTCACGGCCGGTCGCTGTCTACTGTCACGACATGGCGAACACGCCTCGCGAGTACCTGAATGTCTCCGACACGTTCTCGCAGTACTCCGAGGGCGGCTCTAGCCCCGGTTCCGACGTTCGTACGACGTACACGCGCGTCCGGCTCCGCTTGCAGCCGCTGGGCATCGAGATCTCCGACCGGACGTTCGCCTCATCCACGGGTGAGTTGAACCACTCGAACATGGGGCCGCTGGTCACGAGCATGCCGGTCGGGGTGGCGATGGACTGCGGTGGCGGCGGGAGCAGCGAAGGGGTGGCGCGGGTCGGGGTGCCCGCGCCGTTCGCGATCGCACAGTTGTTCTCGAGGGGCGGGGCCGATCCGGGGGGCTCTGTGTCCCGGGCCGATAACGATCGGACGGTCATGCTCACGGGCGGAGGGGGATGCGGGTGGCATGGCCCCGCCCCCGACCTCTACGACCCGTACAACGACAACGCGGCCGGGAAGGTCCTGGCGCTGTCGTACGCGCCCTGACCGCTCAGGCAAGCAAGTAGCGGGTCAGCACCTTCGTCATCATCGCCGGATCGTCGGCGCCACCGAGCTCGCGGGCCGAGTGCATCGAGAGCATCGGGTTGCCGACGTCGACGGTGGGAATGCCGAGCAGGGTGGAGGTGATCGGACCGATGGTGCTACCGCACGCCAGGTCCGTCCGGTGGTTGTAGTACTGCACCGGTACGCCCTCCGCGCCGCATAGCTCGGCGAACATCGCGGCCGTGGTGGCCGTGGTCGCGTAGCGCTGGTTGGTGTTCGTCTTGATGACGGGCCCGCCGTTCAGCTGCACCTTGTGACGCGGCTCGTGCTTGCTCGCGTAGTTCGGGTGCACGGCGTGAGACATGTCCGCCGAGATGCAGGTGGAGCGCGCGCAAGCGGCGTGGAACGCCTCGCGCTCGGGGATGAGCCGTTCGAGGACGCGCGGCAGGACGGCGCTGCCTGCCCCCGCGACGCTGTCACTGCCCACCTCCTCGTGATCGAAGAGGGCGACCACCGCGATGGCCCCCCGCTCCTCGGGATGCGGATGCTGGATCAGCGCGGTGAGGGCGGCGTGGCAGCTCGCCTGGTTGTCGAGCCGCGCGGAGAAGATGAGCTCGTCGTGGGCCCCGCCGAACGAGGGCGCGGTGAGATCGAACAGCTGGAGCTCGTGCGCGATGATCGCGTCGGCGTCGACCTGCGCGGCGTCGGCGACGAGCTTCTTCAGCGCACCCGCGGGCGTGGTGCCGGTGAGGCCGAAGAGCGGCGCGAGGTGGTCCTGCTTGTTCAGGACGAGGCCCTTGTCGTTCACGTCGCGGTCGAGGTGGATCGCGAGCTGGGCCACGCGCAGGACCGCCTTGTCGATGCGGACGAGCTTCTCGCCCTCGCGCGTGAAGACGCGACCGGCGAGACCACAGTCCCGATCGAGCCACGAGTTCAGGAGCACGCCGCCGTACACCTCCACGCCGAGCTGCGCGTAGCCCTCGGCGGAGTACTCCGCGTTGGGCTTCAAGCGCAGATTCGGGCTGTCGGTGTGCGCGCCGACGATGTGGAAGCTCGTGCGCTGCTCGGGCACGACGAACGCGATGAGGTTCGTGCCGGTCGTCGTCGTGTAGTACGCGCCCGGCCCGAGCTTGGCCCACGACTCGCGCTCGTCGAGCCGCTTGAAGCCGGCGGCATCGAGACGCCGCGCGCTCTCGGCGACGCAGTGCATGGGCGTCGGGGACGCGGCGATGTAGGCGAGCAGGTCTTGCGTGATCGGATCCGGCACTGCGCCGGAGCCTACTACTGGATGCGCGGTTCGAGACCCATCTCGCGGATCAGATGGTCGGCGTTGTCGACCGCATCCATCATCCACAGGATGTAGCGCGCGTCGCACTGGATGGTGCGCGACTTCGCGCCATCGAACACGACATCGGAGGCCACGCCCTCGAGGGTGCCATCGAAGGCGATGCCCACGAACTCGCCCTTGTCGTTGAGCGTGGGCGACCCCGAGTTGCCGCCGGTGATATCGAGATCCGACAGGAAGTTCACCGGCAGCTCGCCGCCGAGGTTCTTGTCGGCGTACGGGCCGTACTTCTTCGCGGCGATGGCCGCGAGCACGGGCGCCGGCGCGTCGAAGGGATCCTTGCCCGTGTTCTTCACGGGAATCTGCGAGGCCACGGTGAACGGCCAGTCCGCCTCCTCCTTCGACGTCGGCTTGTACGACTTCACCGTGCCGTAGGTGATGCGCAGCGTGGAGTTCGCGTCCGGGGCGAGCTGACCGCCGAGCACCTGGCGCATCGCATCCACGTAGAGCGGCGCCACGAGCAGCGTCGCGCCCGTGCGCGCCTCGGCGATCTTCTCCTGCTCCTTGACCATGGGCCAGATGCGGAGCGCGGCCTTGATGAACGGATCCTTCGATGCGGCGAGCTGCTTCGACGTGCCCTTCATGAGCAGGTCCATGCGGGGCTTCTCCTCGAGGAGCTTGCTCTGCGAGAACCACGCATCGAGCGTCTTGTCGATCAGGGCCTCCGTGATCGGCTGCTTCTTGCTGTCGAGCAGGCGCGCGAGCCACGGCCGCTCGCTCTCGGGGAGCTGCAGCGCGCGCACGAGGGCGAGCCGGAACATCGCGCGGTCGAGGGTGGCGTCGTACGACCGGGCGAACGTCTTCGCCGCGCCGAGCGAGGGCGACAGATCGCGCTCCTGGTACCCCGGCTTACGCTCGGCGTCCGGCTTCGCGCGCTCTTCGGCCCAGCGAACCAGCGACGCCGCCACCGACAGGAGCCGGCTACCGGAGAATACCTGCCCGCGGTCATAGTCCTGCCGCGCGCTGCGGTTCTCCTCGACCAGGATCGCCTCGTATTGCTCGATGGCGGTCTTGTGGGTCTCGTGGCCGGGCTGCGAGGCCCAGTCCCGGATCTGCTTGTCGAGTGCGTCCTTGCGCATCAGGAGGTCGCCGCTCGTCATGCCCTTCAGCACGCCCTCGGACTTCTCGAGGCGATTCTGGACGCCCTCCTTCTGCACCGTCGCCTTGATGGCGGTCTCGGGTCCGCCCTTTCCGGCCGCGTACTCCTCGAGGATCGCGTACTTCTCCTTGAGGTTGGCGATCGTGTACGGCAAGAGCCACTCGACGCGGTGATGCGTGTCGGACGCCGTCTCGGTGCGGCTCGTCGACCCCGGGTAGCCGGTGATCATGACGAAGTCTCCCGGCGCGAGCCCCTGGTCGCTCACGCGCAGGTAGTGCGCGGGCTTGAACGGCACGTTGTCCGGGGAGTAGTCGGCGGGCTGGCCGTCCTTGCCGACATACGCGCGGTAGAACGAGAAGTCGCCGGTGTGGCGCGGCCACGCCCAGTTGTCGATCTCGCCGCCGTAGTTGCCGACGGCGCGGTGGGGAACGTAGACGAGGCGGATGTCGCGAACCTCGATCGCCTCGATGAGCGTGTATTGGCCCGCGCGGAAGTAGCTCGCCACCTCGCACCGGATGGCCGGGCGATCCTTCTCGCAGCCCGCGACGAGCTCCTTCTTGCGCTTGTCGACCTCGAGCTTGCGCGCCTGCGGGTCCGTGATCTTGTCGAGGCCATCACGCACGCGCGGCGTGACGTCGGTGTACTTCTGCACGACCTCGACGCGGGTAGCGGGCCCCGCCGACCGCTCCTCGGCGCGGGTCTTCGCGAGGAACCCGTTCTCGACGAGGTTATCCTGGGGGGTCGAGTTGATCTGCAGCGGCCCCTGGACGCAGTGATGGTTGGTGATCATGAGGCCATCGGGCGACACGAACGACGCCGTGCAGCCGGGGATGTGGACGACAGCGGCGAGCGGTGCGGCCAGCGGATCCGCGAGGCGCTCGGCGGGGATCTTCACGCCCATCTTCGTGAAGATCTCGACGTGGCCGGGCAGCGTCATCTGCTCGGGCATCCACATCCCACCGGGATTCGTGAAGTCCATGCGGTAGGCGAGCGCGGGATCGACGGTCTGGCTCGGCGGCATGGCCGGCAACCCGTTCGCGGGTCGGGCCGCGCGGGTCGTGCCGAGCGGGCCACCCACCGAGGGCGCACCGCCTCCGCCACCACTACACGCCGCGAGAAGAAGTCCGCAGAACAGGCCGGAGCGAGTCATGGCCGAGGCGTATCAGAGATCGGGCCGGATCCACGCCTCTTCCGGGGAACGCTCACTGTCAGATCGCGGACGCCAGTCAGCGCGACCGGGTGCGACACGTCCAGGACGGTCCCTGGCGCGTCGTGTCATGGGGCCGGCGGTCCTCGAGTCCAGGCCGCCAAGTCCTCGATACGGCTCTGCTCGCGTCCGAAGCTGGGTCACGCAAGCGACTTGGCAGCCCGATTCCACTTTGCCGGTCGTGTCAGCTTGGACGTACGCTCGAGTACCGCTGATGACTTCTACGGCGCGTTCCTCGACGCCATCGGATTCGGCCGGCTCGTTCCAGCCGATCGAGCGCGTCACGAACCGGCTGGTTGCGTCCGCGTTTTCACCGCATCGGCACGACACGTACACCGTAGCTTTGACCGTGGCTGGGGTTCAGGCGTTCAATTATCGCGGTGCAACGCGGCATTCGTTGCCAGGGCAAGTGCTTATCCTCCATCCCGAAGAAATCCACGATGGACACTGCTGTGATGAGGGTGGATTCAGCTATCGAGCGGCCTACGTCCCGCCAACTCACGTCCAGACCGTACTTGGAGGGAGGGAGCTGCCGTTCGTCGTCAACGGCATCTCGACGAATCCCGCGTTGATCGCGGCGGTCGTGAGCATGGTGATCGACTGCGCGGGCGTCGAGGATCCGGGGGCATACGAAGACGCCCTGTACGAGCTCGTGCATGCAATGACCGACGAGGCTGGCAGGGTGTCACCGGTCAGAACCGCCGACCGGACAGCGGTGATGCGCGCGCGCGAATTTCTCGAAACCACCGTCGTCTCCGGTGCGCGACTGGAGCAACTCGAACGAGTCTCCGGTTGCGATCGTTGGCAGCTGTCGCGTGATTTCCGAGCCCTGCTTGGCACCAGCCCGTATCGCTATCTGCAGCACCGTCGGATCGATCTCGCGAAGCAGCTTTTGCGCGACGGCGCGACGCTGGCCGAAGCCGCCCATGGGGCCGGCTTCGCGGATCAGAGCCATTTTGGTCGCACCTTTCGCAAGGCAGTTGGGCTGACGCCGAAGGAATGGCTCCGTTCGGACCTGTTCCGCACGATCGTTCTATAGTGGGCTTTGGCGAGCCGCTAGCCTTCGCGGCATGACACACGTCGTCTTCTCCGAAGAGACGCCCAGTGGCTGGCTACCGCCGAGTATCGCCGCCCCCTTCATCTGCATTCTCCTCGTCGTCGTCGGGAGCTTGCCGGTTGACTACGTGTTGGAATACGCGGGCCTGGTCGACGCAACGGGAGCACCGGTGGGGCCGTGGGGGTTTTGCGTGTTTCTGGTTTCGTTCGTCGGATTTGGACTTGTCGTCGTGGGCTGGGTGCGCTGGGTCGAACAGCGAAGTCTCATAAGCATCGGAGTTGGTGGAGCCCGCCGACTCCGGAGCTTCTTGACCGGAGTGGCAATCGGCATTGCCATGATGTGTGCCATCGTGGTCGCGATAGCGCTGTCAGGCGGATACCGTGTCGGTGATCTGGCCCCCGCCTTTGCCAGCCCGGTTGCACTCGGCTGGATCGTCCTGTTGCTCGTCAGCTTCGCCGTGCAGTCGAGCGTCGAGGAGCTCGTGTTTCGTGGTTGGTTGTTTTCTACCGTCATGCGGCGCTGGAACACGACCGCCGCGTTCGTACTGACGTCCGTCGCATTTACCGTCCTTCACCTCTCGCCAGATCAACCGTGGTTCGCGACGGCCATGACCTTCGTCTTCTCGGTGTTCGCCTGCGCTTGGGCGCGCCGTTCGAACTCGCTGTGGGGCGTGATGGGCTGGCACACCGGCTGGAACTGGATTGGCGGCACAGGCTTTGATTTGCCGATTACGGGGTTGGAAACCCACCTCCCCGCTCTGCTGATAAAACTGACACCTGTCGGGCCGAACTACCTCCATGGTGCCGGGGAGGGGCCGGAGGGCAGTATCTATGCGCTCGCACTGCTGACTGTGGCGAGCATGGGCCTTCTCGTGGTTCCAACGTCGCGCGCACGCGACGCATTCATCTCGCCAGGTCCCGGGCACCCGCCTTGACCGGTTCTTTGCACGACACCGGGGCGGCGGCAGGTCGGGGTCGGTGAGCTCCGGTCGGGTGTGTCCCGTCAGTGACTGGCCATCAGCGCTGCGATGGCGACATCCGAGAGCTCGTCCAGGACGTGCGGGCGCGACAGCACGTGGACCCGGAGCGATGCGGCCTGCGCGAGGATGTCTGGCCGATCGGTGGCCGCGATGAGGACCACCGGCGTGTCGTGCTGGGTCACGCGCAGCTGCTTCACGATCGCGAGGCCGGTGGCGTGCGGCAGCGCCACATCCATGACGATGAGGTCGAGGCCGTCCACGAGGTCGTCGTCGTCGAGCATGTCGAGGGCCTCGGCCCCGGATTCGGCTTCGACCACCTCGAAGCACTCGCGGCGCATGAGGGTGGCGATCGAGTCGCGCAGGTCAACGTCCTCCTCGACGAGCAGGATGCGCGCCCGGGCCTCGAGGGTCACCGGTTGGGTCGGGTCCTCGTCGTCGAAGTCCGCCAGCGGCCTCATGACGGCACCCGCACGCGATGGAAGTGCCGACGCAGCGCGAGGATCGCGACCGGCGGCAGGAGCAGGACGAGGCTCCCGGCGATCTGCATCGCGGTTCCGTCACCGAGCACGATCACCGCCATGAGGATGAGCAGGAACGGAAGGAACAGCCCGAAGGATCCCATCTCCTCGGGAGCGAACGTCTCGAGCTCGGGTTCTGGTCTGGGCATGCCCCTGAGACCTGCATCGGGTGCGCCGGGGCCGGCTCGACGGTTCGTGGCGTCCAGGGCCGGCTGGACAGGGGTGCGTGAAGAAATTGCGCAAACCTTGCCGGCGGCGGCGGCGGCGGTGTGCCGGTTTGCGTAAGCGCGCGGCGCCCGCCCGAGCGAATTGCGGCTCAGTTGTCCCTGAAGGGATTCCTTCGCCTCCGCGGACATCGCAGGCGCGCGGCGCCCGCGATGCGATCGAATTGTGGCTCAGTCGTCCCTGAAGGGATTCCTTCGCCTCCGAGGACATCGCAGGCGCGCGGCGCCCGCGATGCGATCGAATTGCGGCTCAGTCGTCGAAGTTGAAGTTCGCGAAGAAGCTCGCGACCTCGGCGGCCGGGACCTGCTTGCGGTTCTCCTCGGCGATGTCCTTCACCTCGAGGAGCTCGTCGGGGATCTCGAGGAGGAATCGTGAGGGCGTGCGCGGCACGGAGCGCCCGCGGGAGACGCGGGTGCAGGCGCGGGTGAGGTAGAGCTTCCGCTGCGCGCGCGTGATGCCCACGTAACAGAGGCGGCGCTCCTCGGAGATGTCGGTCGCGTGATCGGCATCGAGCACATCGGTCGCCTGCGGCTGGAGCGTGCGCGCATGCGGCAGGAGCTCCTCCTCGAGGCCGACCATGAAGCAGACGGGAAACTCGAGGCCCTTCGCACCGTGCAGCGTGGTCAGCACCACGCGCGCGCCGGTGTGCTCTTCCTCTTCCTTCGTGGACTCGAGGGTGAGCATGCGGAGGTACTCGGCGAGGGCCGTCTTCTTGCCCGGCTCGGCCTTCAGCTTCTCCTGGAAGCGACCGAGCGCGCCGAGCAGCCCTTCGACGTTCTCGATGCGGCGCTGCGCGGCGGCCTGACTCGTCGAAGCGTCGCGGAGATCGTCGTAGAGCTTGATGTCCTCGATGAGCGCGCGGGTGGCGGCGACGAGGTCATCACCGGACTTGAGCGCCGACGACAGCTCGGAGACGACGTGCACGAGCTCGATGACGCCATTCTTCGCCGCGCCCTTCAATTCGGTCTCGATCGGGGCATTCATCGGGACATCGGGGTCGTCCGGATCGTCGTCGGTCCAGTGCTTGGCGTGCAGGTCGAGCCCCGGCAGCGTGCCGGTGCCGCTGACGACGCCGCGCAGGACATCCCAGAGCGTGCCGCCCTTGGCGTGGGCGGCCGTCGCGAGGCGCTCGACGGTGGTCGCGCCGATGCCGCGCGCCGGGTAGTTGATGATCCGGCGCAGCGCGAGCTCGTCCTTCGGGTTCACGGCGACGCGCAGGTACGCGAGGAGGTCTTTGACTTCCTTGCGCTCGAAGAACTGCTGGCCGCCGTACATCACGTACGGGATCGAGGCCGTGCGCAGCTCTTCCTCGATGATCTTCGCCTGGATGTTCGACCGGTACATGACCGCGATCGCATCCCAGGGGCGCCCGTCCTTGTGAACCTGGTGGATCTCGCGCGCGACCCACTTCGCCTCGTCCTCGGGCGTCGCGGCGACGGCGTGCGTGATGATCTCGCCCTCGCCGATCTGGGACCAGAGCTGCTTGCCGTGGCGCTGCTTGTTGTTCGCGATGACGGTGTTGGCGGCGCCGAGGATCGTCTTCGTCGAGCGGTAGTTCTGCTCGAGCTTCACGATCTTTGCGCCGGGGAACAGCTCGGCGAAGCGCAGGATGTTGGAGGGGTCCGCGCCGCGCCACGAGTAGATCGACTGGTCATCATCACCGACGACCACGAGGTTGCCGTGGGTCTTCACGAGGCCCCGCACCATGCGGAGCTGCGCCGCGTTGGTGTCCTGGAACTCGTCCACCATGACGAAGCGGAAGCGCGAGCCCCACCGGTTTCCGACGTCGGCGTTCCGCTCGAACAGGCGCACCGGCTCGACGATCAGGTCGTCGAAGTCGAACGCCCCGCACGAGCGCAGCATCTCCTGGTACTTCGGGAAGACCTGTTGCGTGATCAGGTCGTAGTCATCGGCGGGGTTGCCCTCGTACTCGTCGGGCGCGATGAAGGCATTCTTCGAGAGCGAGATGCGCGTCTGCACGGCCTTCATGTCGAAGCGGCGCTCGCCATCCTTGGACATGTCCTTGATCGAGCGCATCGCTTCGCGCAGCGCGCCCATCTGATCGGACTGGTCGTAGATCGCGAAGCCGCGCGGCATGCCGAGGGCCTTGCGCTCCTGCCGGAGGATCTGCAGGCCGAGCGCGTGGAACGTACCGATGGTCAGCGCGCGGGCCGTCTTCTTGTCCTGGAGGATCGCCGCGACACGCTCGCGCATCTCCTCGGCCGCCTTGTTCGTGAACGTGACGGCGCAGATCTCCTCGGGCGGCACGCCGAGCTCGAGCAGGTGGGCGATGCGAAACGTGATGACGCGCGTCTTGCCCGAACCCGCGCCGGCCAGGACGAGCAGCGGCCCCTCGACGTGGCTCGCGGCCTCGCGCTGCGGCGCGTTCAGCTTCGCGAGGTCCACCATGGCCGGGAGCCGGCAAACTACACCACTCGTCGCCGATGCGCCCTACACTCCCGGTCGTGAACCGCTACGACGCCCTCGTCGCCGCGCTGCGCGTCGAGTTCCCGCGCTTCAAGATCGTCCGCAAGGATCAGTCGCGGCTCCATCGCGCCATCCACAAGGCGCTGACGGTGATCACCTTCGGTCGGATGACGACGTATCTGGACAGCTTCCAGACGACGATCGGCAATACGGTCTACGTGACGTCGGACTGGGACGACTGGTCAGCGGACCATCGATACGTGACCCTGCGCCACGAGGCGATCCACCTCCGACAATTTCGGAAGTTCACGCTACCGGGGATGGCGGTGCTGTACCTCCTGCTCCCGCTCCCGATGGGGCTCGCGTGGTTCCGCGCGTACTTCGAGAAGGAGGCCTACGCCGAGAGCGTGCGGGCCGCGGCCGAGGTCTGGGGGCCGGAGCATCCGCGGCTGGACTCGTACCGGCAGCACATCATCGACCAGTTCATGGGGCCCTCGTACGGGTGGATGTGGCCATTCCGAGCGAGCCTCGAGCGGTGGTACGACGGGGTTCTGGCGAGTCTGGGATCGCCGAGGTAACGTCGGGACTCTTTTGGCGAACGATCCGATCATTGGCATCGACCTGGGGACGTCGAACACCGTCGCGGCGTTCGCGGACACGGCCAATGCCGTGAAGATCCTGGCCGACGACGCGGGCTACAAGATTCACCCGTCGGTCGTGTCGTTCCACCCAAACGGCGGGGTCGTGGTCGGGGCCAGCGCGAAGCAGCGCAAGGTCATCGATCCGCAGAACACGATCTACTCCGCGAAGCGCCTGATCGGCCGCGCGTACAACTCGCCCGAGGTCCAGATCGCGAAGGGCCGCGTGCCCTATCAGATCAAGGAGGGGCCGAACGCCCTGCCGCTGATCGCCACCCGCGGCGGCGAGTTCGCGGTCCCGGAGATCTCGGCGATCATCCTCGACCACGCGAAGACCCTCGCGTCGGCGCGGCTCGGGCGCGATGTCACCCGTGCGGTGGTCACCGTCCCGGCGAGCTTCAACGACGCGCAGCGCTCGGCGACCGCGACGGCCGGTGCGATCGCGGGGCTCACCGTGGTGCGCGTGCTCAACGAGCCGACGGCGGCCGCGCTCGCCTACGGCCATACGCGCAACCTCCGCGAGATCATCGCCGTCTACGACTTCGGCGGCGGCACCTTCGACATCACGCTGCTGCGGCTCGAGGATCAGGTCTACGAGGTGCTCGGCACCGCCGGGGACACGTTCCTCGGCGGCGATGACCTGGACGAGCGGCTCGTCGACAAGATGGTCAGCAAGTTCCTCGCCGAGAACCGCATCGATCTGCGGACCAACGAGGTCTCGATGATGCGGCTCCGCGCGGTCGCCGAGCAGACGAAGATCGAGCTCTCGCGGCGCTCGCGAGCCGTGGTGCGTATCGACGAGATCGCGTACGGGCCGCGGGGCGTGCCGCTGAATCTCCAGATCGAGATCTCCCGCGACGAGTTCGTGGGGGCCGTCTCCGACATCATCGACCGGACCTTCCCCGTCTGCCAGGAGGCGCTCGCGCTCGCCGGCATCGGCACGGACCAGATCGCCGACGTCATCCTCGTCGGGGGCACGACGAAGATCCCGTACGTCCGCGATCAGGTCAGCCGCTTCTTCGCCAAGGCCCCGCGCACCGATGTGAACCCCGAGGACGCCGTCGCCGTCGGAGCCGCGCTCCAGGCGACCTCCCTCGAACGCATCCTCTCGCGCCCCCGTGCCTCGTCCCGCCAAGTACCGATCGTCGTCCCGGAGAACCTGCCCGGCGCCGAAGACCCGACCATGACCGACGCGAACATCCGCGTCGATCAGACGGACGATCCGAGCGGCGCGACGATGGCGCCATCGGAGCTCTCGCTCGGCGGGCCGCGCGCCAAGCGTCCCACGGCGGCGTATCCGCAGAATCGCATGTCGACGGAAGCGGGCACCGGCGATCGCCGGACCGGCGCGCAGCCGATCGTGAAGTCGCCGACGGAGCGCATCGACACCTCGTACTCCGTGCAGCGTGGGGGCGTCCGGGACGAGTTCCCCGAGGTTCGGACGCGCCCGAATGCCCCGAACCCGCTCTCCAATCCGACGGCCGCGAGCTCCTCGGGAGGCATCCCCGCGCAGGCGCGCACCGCCTCCCTGGATCTCGCCTCGCCCGCGATCCCACTCGGTCGCTTGACCCAGCGCGCGATGACGCCGGTCCCCGGCTCCGAGCCGATCGCCACGCCGAGCCAGCCAACCGTCGACGTGGCCGCCGAGGATGCGCGCGCCGCCCGGCAGACCCAGCCCGGCACCGGCGCCGCACGTACGATCACCGCCGATCAGGTTAGTGGTCAGCGTCCGACGGGAGCGATCCCCCGGGTGCCGACCAGCCGGCAGACCCAGCCGGTGCCCGCGACGGGCCCCACGCCCGCCGTCTCGCGCCAGACGCAGCCCGGCGCGGCCGTCGACGGTCCGCGCACCACCCAGGCCATCTCGGCGCAGCCGCCGCCCACACCGTCGCCGC